>NZ_CP056032.1:2225000-2525000 GCF_013375035.1 Spirosoma sp. KUDC1026
AAGTGATTTTCATGGCAGAAAAGTTTGACGGTTGTACAGCGGCAAGTTGTCCATAAAAGTGATCGAGCACAACTGCTGAGGTTTTTGGGGCGTCATCGATTTTCAGAGAGTTGTGGTAGGATTGAGTAGACAGCGCCAGTAAAAGCCGCCGTTTGTCACATACGTATTGCCCGGACCAGCCAGCTACGCTACATTGTGGTACCTATGCACCCAAACTGACTTCCCTGCATGAAAAAGATCATTGTCTCGTTCGCGACGGCGCTGGAGAACATTCGCTCCCGATTCTTCCATACCATCTTGTCCATTCTTGGCATTGTGATCGGCGTGGCTGCTTTGGTGGCTATCCTGTCGCTGATTGATGGTATGGAACAGTATGCTCACGAGCAGATCACGAAAACGACGTCACTGAATGCGATTATGATTCAGTCGAATCCGTACAAGTCGGTCAATGACGTATCTGTCCGAAAAGACGACTATGTGTATTTCACCCACGATACGTTCCAGAAGATGGTAGCCTCGCTGACGAAGCCCGTTATACCTTATCTGGAATGGCGGCAATCCAGCGAGATTGTTGGAAAGGCAACCAGTCGTAAAGTAGGAACAGTCGTCACCGGAACAACATTGCCACTTCATCCGGGCATCACGTTGGTTCATGGCCGGGCATTCACGGAAGCAGAACTTGACAATAAACGTCCGGTTGCGTTCATAAACCAGCGGATGGCCCGGCAACTGGTTGATAAGCAATCTGAGAAGCAAGCCGTTGGTCAGCAGATTGTTTACAACGGCACAGCCTTGACCGTAATTGGTGTCTGGACGGATAAAGATATCAGCTACGGTCAGTTGCTGATGCCATTGACCCTGGTATCCGACAGTGCGCTGAAAGCCACTCTGCCCATGGGAATTATTGACGCGAAAAACGTAGAGAACGTGGTTGGGTTAAAGTCAGAAATCGAAAACTGGCTGAACGCCAATACCAGGAACAAACTAGACGATTTCACTATCATCACGAACGAACAGCGGGTAAGCCAGGCGACCAAAGGTTTTCTACTTTTCCGGATAGTGATGGGGCTGATCGTTGGGATTTCGGTACTGGTGGGCGGAATCGGGGTGATGAATGTCCTGCTGATTTCAGTTACCGAACGAACAGTTGAGATCGGCGTTCGAAAAGCCCTTGGCGATAAAAAACGGGATATTCTCTGGCAGTTCCTATCCGAATCAATCACCATTTCGACCTTCGGTAGTTTGCTGGGGCTGGCACTGGGCGTACTCAGTACGTTGGCCTTTATTCCGATCGTGAAAGCGATGACTGCCGTTCCGTTTCAGGCGGCTTACACCTGGAACACATTTATAGTTATCGTAGTCATTGCCATGGTCATTGGGGTCGTTTTTGGTACGTATCCCGCCATGCGTGCTGCCCGGCTCGACCCGGTCGAAGCCATTCGGCGCGAATAATATTCTTCGCTGAAAGCAAGTAGATTGATGGCTACCCTGAGATTTATCGTCCTAGACTGGCCGTAGCGAACGTACGCCATACCTTTTTCGCTATCATGAGTCGGGATCAGAATACCAGACGGCTGCGGCTATTCTGACGAATTGATAGGCGCAGCAGAGGTAGATCTTGAGCAGGGTGGCGTGAATAAAAGCAGTCAATCGCCGGAGCTGAACGAACGGAACGTAGCTATATCGTGAGCGTGTCAGATAGATCGGCGCCCTGATAGATTTTTGTAATGACTTTATAAAACAAATCAATTTGATTGATAAAGATTAAGGTCTTAATATTGCTCAAAATAGGAGATAATCCTTCTACTCGATAACCACTATTATATTCCTATGGATAATTATTCAGGTGACATCAGCAAGTGCCCATTTTACAGCAGCGCCCAGCAAAACGGGCCTGCTCAGAAAATGAACGTAGCTGGTAACGGAATGCAGAACCGTGACTGGTGGCCAAACCAGTTGAAAGTAAATCTGCTTCGGCAAAATTCGCCGGCTTCAAACCCAATGGGTGAGTCGTTCAACTACGCTGAAGAATTCAAAAGCCTCGATCTGGACGCCGTTAAGCAGGACCTGCACGCCCTGATGACTGACTCGCAGGAGTGGTGGCCTGCCGATTACGGCCACTATGGTCCGCTGTTTATCCGGATGGCCTGGCACAGTGCCGGTACCTACCGCATCGGCGATGGCCGGGGTGGTTCGGGCGCTGGGCAGCAGCGGTTTGCCCCGCTCAACAGCTGGCCCGACAACGTTAGCCTCGACAAGGCACGGCGGCTGCTGTGGCCAATCAAACAGAAATACGGCCGTAAGATTTCCTGGGCTGACTTAATGATTCTGACGGGCAACGTAGCCCTCGAATCGATGGGCTTCAAAACCTTCGGCTTTGCCGGTGGTCGGGAAGACGTATGGGAGCCGGAACTGGACGTATACTGGGGCTCGGAAAATCAGTGGCTCGGTAGTAACGTGCGGTATTCGCGTGGAGCAGAAGGAGCCGATGGCGACCACGGCATCCTGGTGTCAGACGAAGACCCGAACGGCCGGATTCACGAGCGTGACCTGGAGCAACCGCTGGCGGCTGCTAACATGGGTCTAATCTATGTGAACCCCGAAGGCCCCGACGGTAACCCCGATCCGGTGGCTGCGGCCAAAGACATTCGGCAGACGTTTGGCCGGATGGCGATGAACGACGAAGAAACGGTAGCCCTGATCGCTGGTGGCCACAGCTTCGGTAAGACCCACGGTGCGGGTCCGTCGGAGCACGTTGGTGCCGATCCTGAAGGTGCCGATATGGAAGAGCAGGGTTTCGGCTGGGCCAGCACGTTCGGTACCGGTAAAGGGGCCGACACGATCACGAGTGGTCTGGAAGTAATCTGGACAACCACGCCGACGCAGTGGAGTAATAACTACTTCGAGAACCTGTTCAACTACGAGTGGGAGCTGACCAAGAGCCCCGGTGGTGCGCATCAGTGGGTAGCGAAGGATGCCGAAAACACCATTCCCGACGCATACGATGCAACGAAGAGCCACCGGCCCACGATGCTGACCACGGACCTGTCGATGAAGATGGACCCGGCCTACGAGAAAATTTCGCGTCGGTTCTACGGAAATCCTGACGAGTTCGCCGATGCATTCGCCCGTGCTTGGTTCAAGCTGACGCACCGGGATATGGGTCCGATCGCCCGGTACCTCGGTCCCGACGTACCGCAGGAAGAACTAATCTGGCAGGACCCAATTCCGGCTGTAAACCACGAACTGATTGACGCCAGCGACGTCGCTGCGCTGAAAGCCAATATCCTGGCGTCGGGTCTGAGCATTCCCGAACTGGTTACGACGGCCTGGGCGTCGGCGTCGACCTTCCGTGGCTCTGACAAGCGCGGTGGTGCCAATGGTGCCCGCGTCCGGCTGGCCCCCCAGAAAGATTGGGAAGCCAACAACCCGACCCAACTGGCGAAGGTGCTGGGTACGCTGGAAAGCATCCAGGAAGAGTTCAACAGCACGCAGACCGGCGGTAAGAAAGTATCCCTGGCCGACCTGATCGTGCTGGCGGGTGGTGCCGCCGTTGAGAAAGCGGCCCAAGCCGCCGGTATTGAGATTACGGTGCCGTTTACACCCGGCCGGATGGATGCATCGGCCGAGCAGACCGACGCTGAGTCGTTCGATGTGCTGGAGCCGATTGCCGACGGTTTCCGCAACTACCTGAAAAAGAAGTACACGGTATCGACCGAAGAATTGCTGATCGACAAGGCGCAGCTGCTAACCCTGACGGCTCCCGAACTGACGGTGCTGATTGGGGGTATGCGCGCCCTGAACGCCAACTTCGACGGCTCGAAACTCGGTATCCTGACCGACCGGCCGGAAGTGCTGACCAACGATTTCTTCGTGAATCTGCTCGACATCCGCACGGCCTGGAAAGCGACTGCCGATCACAAAGAAGTGTTTGAAGGCCGCGACCGCGCAACGGGCGAACTGAAATGGACCGGCACCCGTGCCGATCTTGTTTTCGGTTCGAACTCGGAACTGCGCGTGATTGCCGAAGTATACGCTAGCTCCGATGCCAACGAGAAGTTCGTCAAGGATTTCGTAGCTGCCTGGAGCAAGGTAATGATGCTGGACCGCTTCGAGCTGGCCTAGTTTTTAGTGTGGATAGAAGCAGCACAAGGCCGACCCGTTTGGGTTGGCCTTGTGTTTTTAGGGTGTGGATAAAGTGCGTGGGAGTATTAGTACTTCCTACTCGCTCCTGAGTGATTTAACCGGATTGACGAGCGCGGCTTTAATGCTTTGGTAGCTGATCGTCAGAAAGGCAATGCCCATGGCCAGTAGGCTGACGAGGGCAAAGACGCGCCAGTCGATGGTAATTTTATAGGTGTACGCCTGTAACCAGTTGTCCATCGTGTACCAGGCCAGCGGGCTAGCGATCAGAATAGCCAGTGCAACCAGTTTCAGAAAGTCTTTTGATAGTAGACTCACCAGACTACTAACACTCGCGCCCAGCACCTTTCGGATACCAATTTCTTTGGTCCGACGTTCCGCCGAGAAAGCGACGAGTCCGAACAGGCCCAGGCAGGCAATCAGAATACCGGCAACTGTGAATACATTCAGCACGTTGGCCAACCGCTGTTCCGTTTGGAAAAGACGATTAAAGGCGTCATCGAGGAAATAGTAATCGAAAGGAGAGTCCGATGCGTGTTTCTGAACGATTTGTTCGAGCTTCTTGACCTGCTGCTGCAGGTCGACGCCTTTCCGGAAGCGGATGTACAGTGTACCATTGTAGTCTGCAAATCCCCGGCTGGTGTCGGGGCCAACCATCAACAAGGTAGGTTGAATTGGGTCTTTTACCGAACTCATGTGGAAATCTTCGACCACCCCGCGCACCTCTTGCTGCCTATCGTTAATGGTTAGTACCTGCCCCAGTGGGTTCTTAGCGATACCCAACTCCTTTGCCGCTGTTTCATTGATAAACAACTGGCCAGCCACTGCGTCCTGTGGCGGATTTTTCCAACGTAACCTAAGCGTCGGTACAAACGAACTGTCAACGCTCAGACCAGCTAGTGTAACAGGCTTTTGACGTTTAGCCGTCTTAACCGACCAGACGTTGAAGCCACCGCCGTAAAATGCCATTGCGCTGGTCGCAATTCGGTCGACTCCGCTTTGCGCCAGTATGTCCTGCCGAAAACTGCTGTAATGGTTTCCCACTGATTTACTGAGCGAAATGCCCATCACCTGATCGACATTCAAGCCCAGATCCTTCGTCTGCATGTACCGGAGTTGCTGTTGAGCAACGACTGTACAAAAGATCAGCGTGATTGACACGACGAACTGAAAAACGACCAATACTTGCCGAACCGATAGGTTTCCGGGCAGGTTGATTTGCCCTTTCAAGGTATTGATTGGGGCAAAGCGGGACAGCACAAAAGCCGGATAGCTACCCGATACCAGAATGCTCATCAGCAGAATACCCGAAAGCGTCAGTAGCGAAAAGGAACTCACTAAAAAAGACTGATCTATTTTGGCATCGATCAGGCTGAGAAACGGGTCTTTGAGCAGGAGCATCAAACCAACGCCCAGGCAAAACGATAGCGCACTGACGAAGGCCGATTCGACAAAAAACTGGCCGATGAGCGCGCGTTGATTGCCACCCAGCACTTTGCGCATACTGACTTCTTTGGCCCGTACCGTAGCGCGCGCTGTGGTCAGGTTCATGTAATTGATCAGCGCCAGTAACAGAACGCTGATACCGATCCAGAGAAAGGTTTGAACGTAGCTGCCAACCATCGAATTTGTGACAAACCCACCAATGTGCATGCCTGTCAGTGGGTCGATAATGGCCGTTACGTTCACTTTCGGCTCGTTGGAAAGCTTGACGTACTTGTTGAGGAATGATGCGAATTGCTTACTGGTAATTTGCGGACTCAGGCGGAAATATGTCTCGCCTTCGGGCGCCGTTTCCCAGCGCCAGGCGGGGGCAAGCTGTTTGAAGCTGCTGGTCGAAATCAGCATTGGAAACGTGAACGCCGTGTTCGACGGTAAATCCTCCATGACCCCAGCCACCGTGAGCCGATGCGCGTTGTTGAATACCACCGTTTTGCCCATCGGATCGGCCTGACCAAAGAATTTACGGGCTAGTGATGCTGTCAGGATAACAGAATTAGGCTGCGAGAGAGCAATTCGACCGTTGCCCTGCTTCATCGGAAACGCGAAAAAGTCGAAGAACGAAGAATCGGCGTAGTGAATGTCTTTGACGAAAAACTGCTGATTCTGGTGGCGAACAATGTCTTTACCCTGCCAGTCGCTGGGAATCAACCGGGTCATTTGTTCCACCTGCGGTACCTGACGTTTGATCCGATCACTCACCGTAAACGATACGGCTACCGAGTTGAGCTGCATCCCATCACGTTCCTGCTGGATTGTCATGCGAACTATCTGCTGCGCTTTTGAGTGAAAGCGGTCGTAGTTGTACTCGTGTACGACGTACAGCAGCATCAGCATACTAATGGCCATACCCAGCGCCAGCCCGCCGATGTTCAGAGCGGAGTACAATTTGTTACGCCACAGGTTTCGCAAGGCAAGTCGGAAATAGCTTTGAAGCATATGAGTAGTAGATTACATGAGTAGGTCTGCTAATGCACTTGCAGGACGTTCGACAAACTGGAGCGGATAGCCTTACTCGGCCACCAGCCTTTAGTAGCTTCTTGACGTTAATCGGTATTCTTCAGAGTATCGGCCAGCCGGACGTTGGCGAGTTGCAGGCTCTGCCGGGCTACGGCTACCGCAGCTGTTAGTAGCACTAGGGTATTCGCCACGACAAAAGGCCAGGCACTTAGCTGAAATGCACCGGTAAACGCCTGCGTGTTGGCCAGTACCCACCGCGCCCACAGCCAGCAGAGCACGTTGGCCAGTCCACCCGCCAGTACCAGCAGGGTGACAAACTCCCGGTTCACCAGCAGGATTACCTGTCCAACGGTAGCGCCCAGTACTTTCCGCACGCTGACTTCCTTGACCCGGCGCGTAAAGTGCTGCACCGCCAGGCCGTACAGGCCCAGGCAGGCAATCAGCAGGGCCAGCCCAGCCAGGTACCCAAAGCCCTTGGCCAGCTTCTCGGAGGTGTCGTTGAAATCGTTGAACACGTCTTTCTGGTAGAAGGCCGATAGCATCGTGTGCGGAAACGTAGCCTTATAGAAGCGTTCCAGGTCGGCCACCAGCGCGGGGCCGGTACCGGGCGCAAACCGCACGAGCAGGTACTGAAACTGGGGCGCTTCGGCCGTTCGGAACAGGACGGGCCGGGCCACTCCCGAACCGAGCAGTTTGAAATTGCGGACAACGCCTGCTACCGTAACAAGCTGACTATCGACGCGCATGACGTTGCCAAGGGCTGAGGGCACCGACCAGCCCTGCTGCTGCGCGAATGTCTCATTAATCAATACCGACTGGGCGTTTTCGACGGTACGCGCTGCATCGAACGATTGGCCGGCCGCCAGTTGGAGTCCCAGCGCATCGAGGTAATCGGCCCCGACACGGTACTGAATTACCTGCTTTTCCTGAGCGCCAATCCGGACCGGTTGCCGGATCAACGACTCGCCAACATGATTAACTGCCCCGGCTACGGTCTGCACGGCAGCATGCCGGGTCAGTTCATTTTTCACAATTGTGTACTGCGTGCTGTCGGTCAGGCGAATGACCAGCGTTGGGTTTGGGTCGTAGCCCCAGTCCAGATCACGCCATTGCTGCCCCGCGCTCGACAGCACCACGCCGATAATGACGGCAATGAACGCCAGCGCGAATTGCCCGACCAGTAGTACGCGTCCGAGGGTTTGGCGGCTACCAAACTGCTGCCGACCCGCAAATATGGCAATGGGTCGGAACGCTGATACGTACAGGGCCGGGTAAGCCCCCGACGCCAGCGCGGTAAACAGGAGAATGCTGAGCAGGAATACCCAGAGCGGGGCGTTGTTGGTAAACGACAAGGCTATATTCAGCACCATTACGTCGTTGAACAGCGGTACCAGAAAGCCCGCCGTCAGCAGCAGACCCAGGCCAAGAGCGACGGTGCAAAGCAGCAGGTTCTCAATCATGAATTGCAGAATAAGCTGCTGCCTCGTTCCTCCCATTACTTTTCGCACGCCGATCTCTTTTAGCCGCCGGGTTACGCTGCCCAGCGCAATGTTGACGTAGTTGGCGCAGGAGACCGCCATCATCACGAGGGCAATCAACCCAAACAGCACCGTAATCAGCGGATGATTGGCTTCAGTAGGTCGGTGGATTACTTCGTGCGCGTCGGGCGATGGGTGGCGTAGGTTTTCGAGCGTAAATGATTGGATGGGCCCCTCGCGATTGCTGGCATTATACAGCGCGACGTACCGACTCAACTGACCCGCCAGCAGCGGGCCATCGGCAGGCTGGTTCGTTTCGACAAACAGACCGCTGAGATGCGTCGTCCAATCCTGGTTTTTCAGGCTGGTATGGATAGAATGATAGCCGGTCAGAAAGTCGAAGTGAAAGCCCGCGTTGGTCGGAAACGGCTGTGCGACCCCTTGAATCGTAAACTGTTTTTGTTCGTGCGTACCTACCCGCAGCGTAAACGGTTGCCCGATTGGTAGCTGGCCGGGAAAGTATTTCTCGGCTACCTCGTGGCTGATGATAAGTGCGGTGGGGTCGGCCAGTACGCGTGGGCTTCCGTAGTGCAGCGGAAACGTAAACAGGCTGAAAAAATTGGTATCAGCGTAGGTTAGCGTTTCGTCGACCAGCGTTTCCTTGTCGAACACCTGAACGCGCTCGCGCTCGATTCGTACGGTCTGTTTTACCTGCGGAAAATGGGCGGTCAGTTCGGCCGCGAGGGGAGCGGGCGCGTCACCCAGCGTTTGCGTTTTGCCTGTATCCTCGTCATTATGCTGTACATACTCGACCATGAAAATACGGTCGCCGTTCTGGTGGAAGTTGTCCAGTGTCCAGTAATTTTTCAGCACCAGAAATACCGTAATGGCGCAGGCCACCGCCACCGACAAGCCCACTACGTTGATAAGCGATGTAAGCCGGTTAGCGAGCAGATTGCGGTAGGCAAGCAGAAAATAAGTACGTAACATAGTAGGCAGTATAAGGAACAATAGCGTTCGTCCGTTTCGGCTATTTACTCAGACCGAAGTGATTTAACCGGGTTGACCAGTGCCGCCTGGATGCTCTGGAAACTCACTGTCAGCAGGGTAATGAATGCCGTACCTGCACCAGTCAGGGCAAAAATCCACCAGCTAATCGTGGTGTGATATGTGTAGGACAGGAGCCATTTACTTAGAAAATAGTACGCGAAAGGAGTAGCTATTCCTAAGGCAAGCAGTACCAAAAGGACGAAATCTTTTGAGAGTAATCCCCACAGATTCAGCACTGATGCGCCCAGCACTTTGCGCACGCCGATCTCTTTCGTCCGTTGTGCGGCCATAAATGAAGCTAGTCCAAAGATGCCCAGACAGGAAATGAAAATGGCTAGTGCCGCGAAGATGGACGCCAGCGTGCCAATTCGTTCTTCACTACGAAATTTCTGATCGTACTCATCATCGACAAACGTATAGTTGAATGGCGTATCGGGCAGGTGTTCCTTCAACACATCACGGATGGTTGCCAGGGCGGCTTGCGGACTGCGGTCCGGGTTGAGTCGCATAGTCAGGAATTTACCGGGCTTCGGGCCAATGTAGAAGACGGACGGTTGGGCAGGTTCGTAAGGGGAATCCATTACCAGGTCCCGAATGATACCGATAACATGAAAGCTGATATTGAACCCATTTCCGGTCCAGGTGATGGTTTTGCCGAGAACGTCCTTGAGGCCCATAAACGCTACGGCTGACTCATTCAAAACGATTCCCAGCGAGTCGGAAGCCAGTTGTTGGGAGAAATCGCGCCCCTGCTTAAACTCCCAGCCGACGGTTTTACCAAACTCATGCGACACGCTGATCGTCGCGAAGTTGACCTGTAACGCAGGGTCTTTGCCCGTCCAGTTGAAGCCGCCATTAGTTGACTGTACTTCGGTCAGCGGGCTGGCCGATTCACCCACGTCGAGCACCGCTCCCGACCGGATCAGCTCGTTGCGCACGGTTTGCCGGTGTCGTTCGTAATGCGGCACGTTCAGGGGCAGCGTGATCAACCCGTTCCGGCTGTAGCCGATGGGGCGGTTTTTGGCAAACTGAATCTGCTGATAAACTACCAGCGTGCCGATAATCAGCGTGATAGATACCGTGAACTGCACCACCACCAGCACCTGCCGGGGCGTGGTAATACTTTTGCCGGTTTGCAGGATTCCCTTCAACACCGCGATGGGCCGAAACGACGACAGGTACAAGGCGGGGTAACTACCGGTAATAAGTCCCGTCAGCAAAGTAAATCCTGCCCCAGCCGCCCAGAATAGTGGATTCGTGAACGGAACGGTGAGCTGCTTACTGGCAACCTGATTGAAGAAGGGCATGGCCAGAAAAACCAGCCCGATAGCCACTGTGTAGGCCAGGGCCACTACCAGCAGCGACTCGCCGAAGAACTGTGTTACCAACTCCTGTCGGCCGGAACCGATGGCTTTGCGAATGCCGACCTCTTTGGCCCGATTGACGGAACGGGCCGTGCTCAGGTTCATAAAATTGATGCAGGCCAGCAGCAATACAAACAGGCCAATCAGCCCGAAGAGCCAGACAAATTGAATCCGGCCGCCTTCGTTGACGCCGTTTTTCCAGTCGGAGTACAAGTGCCAGCGCGACATTGGGTACAGCAATACTTCGGGATTCTGAGCTGCATCGGCGTTCGTTTTACCAACAAGCAGGTTTTTGACAGATGCCGATGCCGCAGCAAAACTGACTGAGGGAGTCAGTTCGACGTAAATTTCAAACGAGGTGTTGGTCCAGTCGTCTTTGGCTCTGCTTACCCAGTCTGTCGACGCAGCATAGAGGGCCCAGGGGGCTATGAACTGCACATCGGCAAAGCTGCTTCCTGGGGGCAAATCGTCGTAAACCCCCGTCACGTTGACGGTCATGGCGTTGTCGAGCGTCAGGGTTTTGTGCAAGGGGTTCGTATTGCCGAATAAGGCCCGAGCCAGCGAGGCCGACAGAAGTATGGATGCTGGTTCGGTAAGCCCGGCCCGACTACCTTTGAGCATGGTTAACGACAACATTTCTGGTGCGCCGGGCGTCATGAATTTGCCGCTTCTTGAAAAGACCTGATTCGCCAGTGTGATCGTGTGCATGCTGGTCCACCAGGCTAATTCAACGTGTTTAAACGCATCGCCGTAGGTCGTTTTCAGGCTCTGGGCCAACGGGATAGGCAACCCGGCCCGAGTATCGGTTTTTCCATTGACCGTGCGGTTACGCATCACCTGGGCGATACGGTCGTAATGCGGAAACGACTTATTAACTGATACCTCATCGTAAATCCATATACCAATCAGCATCGCCACAGCCATACCCACCGCCAGCCCGCCGATGTTAATTGCTGAGTAGCCTTTGTTGCGAATCAGATTGCGCCAGGCGATTTTGAAATAATTCGTGAACATCGTCGTGTAGGATTTATTCGGATCGTAAACTATCCGTCGGATTGGCCAGTGCCGCCCGGTAGGTGCGCCATCCGATGGTCAAACCGCCCAGTAATAACAGGGTGCCGAAGCACAGTGCCAGCATACCAATGCCCACCGAAATATGGTAAGCAAACGACCTTAAGAAAAAGCTCGTTGCCAGGTAGCCCACCGGCAACGCAATGGCCCCAGCAATGAGCAGCAGCTTCAGGAAGTCCCACGACAACAGCCAGATAAGCTGATCGACGCGGGCACCCATTACTTTTCGGACGCCTACTTCTTTGGTGCGTAACTGCGTGGTGTACGTAACCATGCCCAGCAATCCCAGACAGGCAATCGACAGCGCCAGACCAAGCAGTAGACCCATAAACGAAATGTCGTCGGTGTGGCTGTGCCGGTCGTGCAGGTAATCGTCGTACCACTGACCCGTGAACGGTTCGTACGGACTTAGTCTCTTCCAGATTCGGGCGATGGCCGTTTTTACACCTTCGGGATTCGCAGCCGAGATGTGTACGTTCAGGTAGCGAAAATCGGCGGGTTGATACCGAAGCAGGAGCGGCTGCCGTTTCATCGCCAGCGTTGTGTACCAAAAGTCTTTTACAACCCCGGCGATCTGAACGTCGGTGCTGTCGTTTAGCCAGAGGGTTTGTCCAACGGCCGCGCCGGGGCTGCCCAGCCGGAAGGTTCGCACGGCTTCCTCATTGATGAGGACCAGCCGGGACGCCGAATCCGCCACCGACGGGGGAATGTTCTGCCCGGTCAGCAACGTCAGGCCAACGGTGGAGAGCAGGTGCGCATCGGTAGCGAAGACGTCGGCCGCAGCCGAATCACCCCCGGCTCGTTGCCGGTAAACCATTCGAAAATCGCCCCCATGATCACCGAACCGGGCAGCCGTAGCCGTTACGTCCGCTACACCAACCAACTGATTCAGGGCGTTAGTCAATCGGTTGGCGGGCACCCCGTTTAGAGGAATCGTCAGCACATTGCTGCGCTGAAAGCCGTAGTCGGCCGTAGCCATATACTGCTGCTGACGGGCCAGACCGAGCAAGGCAATCATGGCAATTAGTGAAATGGTAAACTGGACGACAATCAGCGACTTCCGCAAGGAGATTCCCCGAAACACCCGAAGCCTCGTCTGACTCCGCAGTACTTGCGCGGGCTGAAAACCCGAGAGAACCCGCGCTGGCAACAGGCCCGCCAGCAGTCCCGTCACCACACTGAACAGGATGGAAACCAGCCACACGCGGATATCCTGCTCCCAATGAACTCCGCCGATTAGCCATTCCTGCACAAAGGGCATGGGCTTTATCACTTGCAGCATTCCGTAGGCCAGGGCCAGCCCCAGCAGCGACAGAAACGCCGACTCCGCCACGAATTGACCCATCAACTGCCAACGCAACGCTCCCGAGACTTTGCGGATACCCACCTCGCGGGCGCGGCTCAGCGAACGGGCCAGCGTCAGGTTGATGTAATTGAACGTGGCCAGCAGCAGCGTCAGCAGACCCACGCCCATCTCCGTCAGCAGCTTGCCGATGGATGGCTCGTACGTACCAAACATCAGTTCCTCGCGGGCGGGGGTGAGTTGCGCCAGGGATTGGCTGCGGAACGCATACCCTTTCTCCTGTGTGAACCGAACCCCTTTCGCAACGCGGGCCGACAGGATCGATAACGCACCATCCAGCGTTTCAACGGGCGTACCGGGTTTGAGCATGACGTAGGTATACCCCTGCGTATAGGTTTTCCAGTTGGTTCGGGAGCGCACCCAGTCGGGACCGGTGAGCGTAGCCAGCGACACCAGCATATCGAAACGCAGATGGGTCTTGGTGGGTGGCTCGGCCAGCACGCCCGAAACGAGCAGCGCGCCCAGTTGCGGATGGTCAATCCGTTTCCCAATGGGGTTGGCCGTTCCGAAGAAACGCTGGGCCGTTTGCGAGGTCAGTACCACCGTTTGGGGGGAAATGGCGGGTTGCCCACTGGCTAGTTTAAACCCGAACAACCGGAAGAAGTCGGGGTCGACGGCGCTGTACGAAATGGGTAATTGCTTCCGGTTGGCCGTGAATTCGCCGTGGTTTCGGAGCACCCGCGTAGCTGCCTGCACAAACGAGTACTGCGTTTTCAGCGCATCGGCGAGTGGCATGGGCGACGTAGCGTAGGGTTGTTCGTCCTGATCCGTTGTCGTTACGTCGGTCAGAATGCGGTACGTTCGGTCGGGGTGCGGGTGGAAGGAATCGTAGTCAAAAGCACCTTTTATGTCGATCATTGCCAGTAAGCATACCAGCATACCCGACGCCAGCCCGAACACATTGATAAACGAAAACAGTTTGTGTTTCCAGAGATTCCGAAAAGCCGTAGTAAAAAAGCTGCGTAGCATAAGCAAAAGGACCTATGGAAAACAATACTTGGTAGACAGGTTTCTATTCAGAACGGAGTGATTTTACCGGATTGACTAGTGCGGCCCGGATACTTTGGAAACTGACAATCAACAGCGCGATGCCCAGTTCCAGCAGCCCCGCCAGCGCTATAGTCCACCAGCTGATACCGACATGGTAGGCGAATCCTTGTAGCCAGGTGGTCATGGCGTACCAAACCAGGGGAAGAGCAATCACCGTAGCGAGCGCGACTAACGTCAAAAAATCTCGCGAGAGTAGAGTAACAATGCTGGGTATGCTGGCCCCCAATACTTTTCGTACGCCAATTTCTTTGGTACGCTGGGCAACTGTATAAGCCGACAGGCCAAATAGCCCCAGACAAGCCAGAAAAATAGAGAGAAAGGCAAAGACACTGAAAACCTGACCGGTCCGCGTTTCCGTGCTGTACAACTTGTTAAAATCGTCGTTTAGAAAACTGTACTCAAACGGTCGGTCTGGTATGAGTGTATGCCACCGATTTTCGAGAAACTGGAGCGTAGCAGGTACGTTGGTGCCCGTCAGCTTGACCAGCACTACGTTGCCCCACGTATCCGGGAAAATAATGAGCGGACCAATCGCGCGTTTGAGCGACGCGAAGTGAAAGTCTTCTACTACGGCACCTACTTCGCCAACGCGATTCCCGCCCATATCCATTTTTTGCCCAATCGCCTGCGCCGGTTTCCAGCCCAGTTCTTTGGCCGCGGATTCGTTTAGGATGAAATGGTAGTAAGCCGTGTTGCCTGGTTTTTGAACCACCCGCTCCATGTCGGCGGTGGTCAGGTTGCGCCCGGCCAGTATACGGACCCCCATCGTCTGGATGAAATCCTCGTCGGCGGGCAGAGCCGTTACGGGCTTGGTTTTGTCGTCGGGCGTACCCTGCCGGTGCATACTGTACCCACCTTGAATAAATACGGGCGACTCGTAGGCCCGGGATACGCTTGCAACGCCTGCCGACCGTCGAAATTCTGACTTCAGGGCGTCAATCTTATTATTGACCTGCTGATTAGCCGGCAGTACTAGCACTTGCTCTTTGGTATACCCTAACTTTTTGTTCTGAATAAACGTCAACTGGCTGCGAATCAATAGCGTACTACTGATGAGGAACGCCGTAATACTAAATTGAATAACAACTAGCGTCCGCCGAAAACGGCCTGCACGTGTTGTCTGCAAGTGACCTGATAAGGCACGAATGGGTTGAAACCGGGCAATGACCAGCGCCGGATACCCGCCCGCTATCAAACTGACAGCCAGACCGGTGCCCAGTAAGAGCAGCAAATAGGTAGGGTGTAGCCACACGCTGAACGAAAACGACCGGTCCGCTAATTCGTTGAAAAGCGGCAGCATGAAATACGCCAGTAGTAGGCCCAAGGTCATTGCCATAAAGGTCACCAGTATCAATTCGCCCATGAACTGCCCGAATAGTTGCCTGCGCAGGGCCCCCATTACCTTACGGACACCCACTTCCTGTGCCCGTTCCACGGCCCGCGCCGTGGCTAGATTTACGTAATTGACACAGGCAATCAGCAGGATAAGCAGCGCAATCGAACTGAAAACAACAATGTAAAGCAGGTCGCCGTTTGGTTCGAAATTGCCTTCTACATCGGAATGTAGGTGTACGCGCCGGATGGGTTCCAGATGATAGGTCAGGTAATTGCCGCCTTTCATTTCGTCGGGGCCAAACTGGGTTTTCATGAATCCCGGAATCTTGGCCTGCAGGGATGGCAAGGCGTCGGGCGACCGGAGCAGCAGGTACGTGGCGTAATTGGCCGACCACCACTCTTCCTTACCCGCTTCAGGCAGCGTAGTAAACGACGCCAGCATGTCGTACTTAAGCTGCGAGTTCTGCGGGCTGTCCGCCACCACGCCCGTTACCAGATAATCATGGTCTTCCCCGCCAGCGCTGATGCGCATTGTTTTACCCAGCGGGTTTGCATGGCCGAAGTATTTTTGCGCTGTATTTTTCGAGAGCACTACTTTGTTGGGACCTGACAGCGCAGTTTGTGGGTCGCCTTTTAGCAGCGGAAAGGAAAACAGCGAGAAGAAGGCTGAATCAGCAAAAAGGAATCGTTTCTCCCGAACGTGTCGGCCATTCCGATGAACCAGGGCCCGGTAATTGATGAGTCGAACCGCTGCCTCTACTTCCGGGAACTGTCGACCGAACTCCGGCGCTACTTTGGTACCCGTCACCGCTACGTTACTAACCTGGCCGTCCATGCTGTACTCCATCGTGACGCGCATCAGCCGGTCGGCTTTTTGATGAAAGTCATCGTAGCTTAGTTCATGGGTAATGTACATGAATAGCAGCAGGCACGAAGCAATTCCTGCGCTAAGCCCAAGGATGTTGATGGCAGAAAAGACTTTGTTGCGCCACAGATTCCGCCAGGCGATTTTGAGATAGTTCGAGAGCATAGTTGTGAGGGGAAAGGCGTGGGGTTCAGGACAGGGCCATACCTATTCCCCCTGCCCTGAACCCCACGCGGGTTATTCCGAACGTAGCGATTTAACCGGATTCATCAGCGCAGCTTTAATACTGCGGAAGGAGATGGTAACGAAGGCGATCAGCACGGCCAGTAGCCCCGACAGAATGAACACCCACCACGGCATATCGATGCGGTAGGCGAAGTCGCTTAGCCACTGATTCATGGCATACCAGGCGAGGGGCGACGCCACAACGATGGCGATCAGGACCAGCTTCAGGAAATCACTCGCTAGCAACGTAACAATACTGGTTACCGATGCGCCCAGTACCTTACGCACACCGATCTCTTTGGTCCGCTGCTCGATGCTGATCAGCGCGACGGCGAACAGACCCATGCACGACAGCAGAATGGCAATACCGGCCGCCGACGAAAAAATTGTCGCCAGTCGCTGCTCTTTTTTGTACCAGCGCTCAACGTTTTCGTCGACGAATGAACCAACGAAATTCTTACGAGGGTCTACATCGTTCCAGGCGGCTTTTACCGTTTCCATTGCGGCTGTCAGATTCTGCGGATTCACCCGAACGAGTACGTAATCGACGCGGTGCGATGGGAGCATCTGCAGGGCAATGGGCTCGGCTTTCTGGCGCAGCGAATACAGGTTGAAATCGGCGAAGACGCCCACGATCTGGTATTTCGCCCCCGAATCCGGTTCAATGTATTTGCCTACTGGATTGGCGTCGCCGAGACGTTTGGCCAGGCTTTCCGATACCAGTATGCTCGATGTCGAATCGGTGCTGTACGCGCGGCTGAAATCGCGACCGGCTTTTAACTTAATATCCAGCGTTTTCAGATAATCGACATCCACGCGCACCCAGTCGCACGAGATTTCACGCTTGTTGTACATGAACCCGTGCGTCCAGCGCGACGAGCTGCCGTCCAGCCCCGCGCCGATGTTGACGCTTGTGCCCGTCACCGCTACGATGTTGGGCTGATTGGCGAGTCGGTCGCGCATCTTTTGCAGGGCGGTAGCCCCGTCTAAGTCGCTGCTGATGGGGACGCTAATGACCTGCTCTTTGTTGAGTCCCATTGGCTGCTCCTGGAGGTAGGTTATCTGCTGACGCATCACGAGCGTGCAGACAATGAGGAGGCAGGCAATAGCAAACTGCGTTACGATGAGCGTATTACGCAGGGCGCCCGGCCTGCTGACTTTCACATTACCTTTCAACACGTCCACGGCACTGAACCGCGTGACGAACCATGATGGGTACCCGCCGGCTATGAGCGTAATGCCCAGAAACCCAAGTCCCGTAACTGCCAGTACGGTTGGAGTTAGAAAATTTTCGATGGACAAATTACTGCGAAATAGCCTGTTGAACGTGGGCAGCAGACCATACGCCATGCCTAGTCCCAGCAGCAGGGCAAGTCCCGATAGTAGCACGGTTTCGCCCCAGATCTGTCCGAACAACTGCCCCCGCTGCGCGCCCAGTGATTTGCGTACGCCCACTTCCCGCGCCCGCGAAATTGACTGCGCAATGGTGAGGTTGATAAAGTTGATGCAGGCAATCGCCAGAATAAACAGCCCGATGGCCAGCAGCGTGTATACGTACGTCCGGCTCGTACCCCGTCCATTGGTCGTCACCGTATCGAAGTGTACGTCGGTGAGCGGTTGCAGGATCAGGCTCTGCTGAAAACCGAGACTGTTTTTTGGGTAGCCCTGCTCGGTACGCTCTTTCATGTTCGTGGCGAAATACTTGTTCATGAACGCCTGTAGCCGTTGTTGCAACAGTACGGGGGTTATCCCGGATTTTAGTTTTGCGAAAACGTCATGATTACCGTAGTTCCACTTGTCTTTTGCTAGCTGATAATCCGCGTTGGCCTGGCTGGAAATTAGTGCATCAAATTGCAGCGACGAGTTCTCTGGCGCGTTGCCAACGACGCCTGTTACCGTGAAGGGTTGCCACTGGTCGTTGAGACGGACCTGTAGCGTTTTGCCCATCGGGTTTTCGATGCCAAATACGTCCTTCGCCATATTCTCACTGATGACAATATTGCTCAGGCCCGTCATGGCCGTTTTTACGTTGCCCTGCCGCATCGGAAAGGAGAACATCGACAGGAAATCGCCATCGGCCAGTCGGACGTCTTTGCCCAGCGTCCGGTCTTTCCAGCGCACCGTGGCGCTCCGGTCGACCCAACGGGTAATCCCTTCAATTTCGGGAAACTCCGTCCGTAGCGTCGGTGCGATAGGGTAGGGCATTGTGGCGCTTTGGTTGGGCTTGCCGTCACGGGTGGTTTCGAGGAAATTAAGCCGGTAGATCCGACTGCCGTCCGCATGAAAGCGGTCGTACGACAGTTCGAACGTAGAAGTCAGGAACAGCAGGATGCAAGTGCCGAACGCGACCGACAGCCCGACGAGATTGATCAGCGTATGCGTCCGGTTTTTCCAGAGCGTTCGGAAGGCGATTTTGAGGTAGTTACGCAGCATAAGCGATACGTTAAATTTGTGTATTTTTGAGGAGATCTAACTTCGTAACCAATGGTCAATTACAACTCGTCAACCGGGCGTTCATCGGTGAACGAAGAAGACATGGGCGTCAATGCTCCGCTTGCCCATCAGCAGGTTATCTCACGGCTGCATGTCGAATTGGGTATTCTGTATTACAAACAGCAGCGCATACCCTATGAGCCACTGCCGGAAACCATGCTCGCTGAAGGGTACGGGAATCCGGTGCCCGACCTGTTACTATTCGACCACGCTACGGAGCAGACCCGGCTTATTATCGAAGTCTGCCAAACAGCCGGCCAGAAAAATGACCTACTCAAGATTACCCGGCTCATTGAAGAGAATGACTATGGTATCCTAGAAGGATTCGTGTACAATTATCGCACGAAACACTGGTTCCGTTACCGCAAAGGCGATGGTGGCCTGACGACTGAATCGTCGTTTTCTGACATCTTGCAATTCGATCTGAACAGCTTTTTATGAGCTGCCTACTTCACGATTACTTCGTTCGGTTCGCCCGCTTTCACCGTAAAGGGAAGCTGCATCTGCTCGACACCGTTCTGCCAGTACGTGTAGATATACTTGCCGGGTTTCATGTCCACGACGAACGGAAAACCGGTCTTGTCTTTTTTGATAGTTAGCTCCCGCTCCAGCGAATAACCATCACCGTTGATAGCCAGCTTAGTTTTACCCGAACAGGTCGGGCACACGAACGTCACCTTCGTTTGATTTGTAGCCGTCGCTGCTGCGAGTGGAACCGGTGGTGTTGGAGGGGCTTCACCCAACCCCAGCGAATCCAGAACCCGGTTTTTGAGCGCTTCCCGCTCGGTCTTGTTTAGGCTCGCTACGTTGAACGTTCGATTGTATTTAATCGGCTGGCCGTTACGTTGCCCGTCAATCTGAATCGATAGGGTCTTATCGTCATCGTTAATTTGCGAGTGAGTGGTTGAGTAGGTCGAAGTCTGGGCGGTGGCTACCAGCGACGCGCCAAGTAAGAAAAGCGAGAGAAGCAGTTTCATGGGAGTAGTCTTTGATTCTATCGTAGCCAAGCTCGTGCCATGTTTGTATGTGGTTGACTTTTAGTAAATTAACTGTCCGGTGACGTACAAAGCCTGTCCACTATCGGACAGGCTTTGTACGTCACCGGACGACGGTTTCTCGTTTCTATTTCGATGGGGCAGGGGCCGTGGCAAACGTAACGTCATACACGGACGACAGATAGCCGTCTGTCGAGCGAAAGCCGCCGTTCCGCAGCCGGAAGGAGTAGGGGTGACCCGGTTCTAATTTTACTTTCAACCGCAGCGCCCGACCGTCATCGGTTAGGCCCAGTACGCTTTCAATGGGCATTTGATCTTTACCGCCCTTACCCAGCTGAATCCCGTATCGTTTGGGTTGCAAGGGCTTGCTAAACCGGACTTGTACTTCGTCGATACCCGCATCGACCGATTGACTACCATTGGTAAAGGGTTCGATCGCAATGATCTGCGGACACAACTGCTGATAAGCCGTCAGGACACTATCGATACGAGGAGCCAGCCAGGCGTAAAACGCGGTATGGCGGGGCATAAACGACTGTAATGTCGGATACTGTTGGCGATGCGTCACGTACTGACGCAGTAGGCCCGTCAGCGTGTCGGTCCAGACGAATGACCGACTTTGCTCTTCACGCAATTGATTCAGGGCCGTGGTGCCGGTTGAATCATGTTCCTGTAAATACATCACCACCGACGCCCGTACCAGCGATTCGTACAACATTGTTTTACTGTTGGCATAGGCCTGCTTCCGCATCGGTTCCTGTACACGGGCGTAGACGCTGTCCGCATAGGGGAGCAAGGCCGAAGCCGACTGGTCGATGAGTGGATTGACAAACGAGTGATTAAACTCGTGGATGACTGTTGGCAAATAGTCGTCGGTGGCGTACTTGGCCAGCCCCGTACTGTCTACGGACCAGGTGCCCATAATGGCGTAGTTGATCTGAGAGCCATTTTTGCCCGGTAGGTGTGGACCATAATTTCCTCCGCCGTTGCCCAAGCCAATCACCAGCCGGAACGCATCATTAGGAGCCGACCCATAGTAACGCTGAAACCAGGGTAGGTCGACCCGCTGAACGACTTGGGTAAAACGAGCTTCCGCTGAACGATAGCGATCTGCCTGCTGCTGAAAGAACGTTGCCACATGGGCGTCTTTGTAAAATTGCTTGATCAGATCCGCCAGTTTAGTTGCATCCTCTACCGTCCAGCGGCTGTCGGGCAGGTGCTTTTCAAACGCAATCGCGGGTTTGAGCGAGGTGGAATCGAGTTGAATAGCGTAACTCATGACAGCGTCGAAACCGATACCCCGTCGGGTGCGAACATCACGCATGAACGCAACGGCTGGGTGATTTCGGTAAGGACCAAAATGCTGTTCGATGTCCGTTACGTAGGCTATATACCGCTTTTGGGTGTATTCGTCATAGTCAGCCAGTCGGGCCAGAATACTCAACAACTCGATTCGGTGATCAACCTTCGGGGTTAGTGATACGGTTGGTTTATACTGTGCTGCCGCCAATAGCGAGGTACAGAGAAAGAGGAAAAGTAAACGAAGGCGCATATGGATCTGGTTATGTACTGTAAACAAGAAAACCCGTTCGGTTATGAACAGGTCTTCTTTGAATGTGAATAGATAGCTCATTCGGAACGTAACGATTTGACAGGATTGATCAGGGCGGCCCGGATGCTTTGGTAACTGATGGTTAGCAGGGCGATGCCAACGGCTAGCCCACCCGCCAGGGCGAATACCCATCCCGACAGTTCTGCCCGATACGCAAAGCCGGTTAGCCATTGATTCATGACATAGTACGCCACCGGGCTGGCAATGACGATAGCGATGAGTACCAGTTTTAGAAAATCTGTCGAGAGTAGAGCTATCAGGCTGCTGACCGACGCGCCCAGCACTTTTCGGATACCAATCTCCTTGACGCGCTGTTCAGCGGAGAAGGTTGCTAACCCGAACAGGCCCAGACAAGAGATCAGAATGGCCAGCGCACCGAAATAATTGATGAGTACACTGACCTGTTGCTCGCGGTGATAGAGCTTTTCGTACGCTTCGTCCAGAAAGTGGTAACTGAATGGATAGTCTTTATTAAACTGTTTGACCAGCAGATACTGTGCGCTGGGTGGCATATACGTAATGACAAGCGGCTTGATGGATTCGTGTAGCGAGCCGAGGTGGAAATCCTTCATTAAACCGATGATCGGTCCTCTGCCAAACCAGAACGTAATATACTGACCTACGGGTTTTTTCATCCCCGGCGTGGATTTGCCCATTAACCGGGCGGCCGCTTCGTTGACAAGGTAGCAAGCTGTATCGGCGAGCGCGTTGGGCCGAAAATCGCGTCCATCAAGTAGTTTAATACCGGTGGTTTTGATGAAGTCATTCCCAACCGACATGGCCGATACCTCCACCAACTGCTTTTCGTTTTGGCCCGACCAGTGCAAATCAGTGGTGCTGCTTTGTATGTTCAGCGGCAAATGGGCAGCTGTCGTTGCGCTCGCTATCGACGGTCGTTGCAGTAGTTCATAGCGCAGGGCTTCCGCTTTTTGATAGTCGGTTAACTGGCCTTCCAGACTCAGGTACGCTACATTATCGCGGTCGAGACCAAGGTGTTTAGTACGCAGGTATGTCATCTGTCGACCAATGACCAGCATACCGACGATCAGGAAAGTCGACAGGGCGAATTGAAACACAACCAGTACCTGCCGAAGCTGGGATGGACCCAGTGTAGTTTGACGCTGACCTGTTCGCACTGTAAGCCTCTGCAAAATGCGTACGGGCTGCACACCCGATAAAAACATCGCTGGATAGCTGCCGGCCAGTAAACCGGTAAACAGCACTAATCCGCCAATACCCAGCCAGCGTGATGGATCGGTAAAGTCAAGCGTAATATGTTTGTCGAACAAGGTGTTGAAAGCTGGCAAGGTAAGCCACACCACTATCAGCGCTAAGACTGCAGCTAACAGACTCAGTAGCGTAGACTCGCTCAGGAATTGACCGATCAGTGCCATCCGTCGGGCCCCAACTACCTTTCGGACGCCTACCTCCCGTGCCCGTTTGGTGCTACGGGCCGTGCTGAGATTCATAAAATTGATGCAGGCGATCAGCAGAATAAATAAGGCTACTAGTCCGAAAATCCGAACGTATTCAATCTGTCCACCTACGGCAACGCCGTTTTTATAGTCGCTCCAGAGATGCAGGTCCGTAATGGGTTGCAGAATAATTTGCTCCTTGTTGTCGAACGTGGCGTACCGGCGGAACATACCTTTCATGGTGGCTTCTGCCTGCTGAGCCGTGGTTTCGGGTTTCAGGCGCAGGTATGTCTGCACTGAATTGAAACCCCACTGCGTTTGCCATTCTTCTTCCTGCGCCTTGAAATTGACAAGCCAGTTGAACTGAAGCGTACTGGTGGCCGGTAGATTTTTCAGGACAGCCCCAACCACAAACCGTTTGTTGTTGTCGAGTTGCAGCGACTGCCCCACAGCCTGCCCGTTCGGAAAGTAAATCTCGGCCAGGCGTTGACTAATTACGATCTGATTTGGACTGGCCAAGGCCGATTTGGGGTTACCTGATACCGCAGGTAAATCAAATACGTCGAAGAAGCCTGCCGATGCATATTGTCCCTGCTCTTTCGCTACCCGATCGCCGACACGAATCAGTCGCTCCGAGGGCCACGTCAGCTTCGCAACAGCGGCTACCTGCGGTACATCGCGGCTAATGGCTTCCGTCAACGGACCGGGGGTGGCAAACGCCGTTTGCGTCTCTCCACCCCGAAAATTGAAGTTCACCCGTACGTACTGAATCTGGGCGTGGTCAGGCAGGAAGCGGTCGTAACTCAACTCGTCGTATACCCACAGGCCGATGAGCAGACTACAGGCCATACCTAGCGCCAGACCGACGATGTTGATGGTCGAAAAAGCTTTGTTGCGCAGCAGATTCCGCCAGGCAATTTTGACGTAGTTCAGGAACATGGTTGTGTGGGTATAGGGCTTAGGGTTCAGGGTGGGGGGCAGGGGCGTCCATTCGCCCTAGCCTCCGAACCCTACGCGGGTTATTCGGAACGTAACGATTTGACGGGATTAACTAAGGCGGCCCGAATACTCTGGTAGCTTACCGTGGCAAACGCGATCAGAATAGCAAGCCCAGCGGCCAGGGCCATAAACCACCACTCAATTTTAATGCGGTAGGCAAACGTGCTGAGTATTTTCTGGCCAAGCCACCAGCCAATTGGCATGGCAATCAGAATTGCCAGTACTACAAGTCTCAAGAAATCTTTCGAGAGCAGAAATGTAACGTCGGCCAACGACGCACCCAGCACTTTTCGGATCCCAATCTCTTTGGTGCGTTGCTGGGCTAAAAGCGTAACAAGCCCGAAAATGCCCGCACAGGCAATCAGAATTGAGATGGCTGTCACGAAACTGATCATTTGCCAGATGTTCTCCATCGAGCGATACGAGCGGGCTACATCATCGGATAGGTACGAATACGTAAGGGTACGTCGAGCCGGGATTTTCTTGAATTCACGCTCCAGTTCGGCAATGACGGCCGATGCTTTGGTGGCATCGGTCAGCCGTACTGTCAGAAAACTACTCAACCGTTCGGGGCCGCCATACCATTGGACTGTGGGCTCAATCTGACCCGTTAGAGCCTGATAATGATAATCTTTCGTTACACCGACAACGGTGTACAGGGTAGGATTGCTAACCTGCCGAATTTTCTTGCCGACGCCAGTTTTCCAGCCAAATGCCCGCATAGCCGCTTCGTTGATGATAACCGCGTTACTGGCTGAATCGGCAGTCGTTACGTCCGAAAAGTTACGACCCTCCCGCAATGGTATCTTGTAGGTTTCATTAAACCGGATGGCCCCGCCCATGTGCCGGACATTGATTTTCCGGGCCTCATCCCCTTCAGGATAATAGTTGTTAAAATTAGTCTGATACCCAACGGGCGTGTAATACGTACTTGTAAACGACGCTACGTTTGGGTTCTGCCGCAGCCGGTTCAGGATGCCTTTGCCTTGAGTAACGGCCGTTTCTTCGTTTCGGTACGCCAGGTCAGTTTTGAAAACCAGCACGTTGTTCCGGTCATACCCAAGATCTGCTTCTTTCATAAACTGAATCTGCTGGCGCATACCAATAGTACCCAGAATCAGGACGACAGCCAGCGTAAACTGCAACGTAATCAGGCTATCCCGCCGTAACTGGCCTTTTTTCGGATTGCTGACAAGTTTGCCTTTTACGGCGTCGGTTGTTTTCAATCCGAGCAGATACAGCGCTGGATACGTACCGGCAATCAGAGCAACCGTCAGTGCTACAAGTAATACCGTCAGAATAGTCGGGTAATCGGTGGCCAGATCGATGTCCAGCTGCATATTCTCGCTGCGAAGTCGGTTAAAATTCGGAATCAGGTAATACGTCGCAAACAGCACCGACAGGATCAATGACGTTAGTACGACCATTCCCGACTCGGTCCAGAACTGACGTAATACCGACTGCCTCTCTGCCCCGACCACCTGCCGCACGGCCACTTCCTTCGCCCTGGGCAGCGCCGACGCGGTATTAAGATTGATGAGGTTTACACTGATGATGAATAGCAAGAATAAGGCAATCACAAGGGATCCCTGAATCAAACCGGCGAACGACGGATTTTCGGTATGAATGAAATTTTTGTATGGGCTGACCAGTAGCGACCGATTTTTGGCCTCCGCATCGAAATGGTTTTTGACCAACTGAGGCAATTTGGCTTCCAGTTGAGCTGGATCAGTGCCTTCTTTAAGCAGAATAAACGTACTGGCGAAGTTGTTGTACCAGTTGGCCTGATTCCTGAAACCAGCGTTATCCGTTAGGTTTGCCGCGGAAAGCAGGACATCGAACTGCTGGGACGAATTAGCCGGAATTTTATCCAGTACACCGGTAACAAGGTACTGTAATGTATCACTGACTGTTACGTATTTGCCCACCGGATTGATAGAGCCGAACAACTGACGCGCCACTCTCTCGCTGACGATTACCGAACGTTTGTCACGTAGCGCCGTAGCCGGATCGCCGTACTTAAACGGAAAGGTAAATACCCGAAAAAAAGTGGAATCAACGTAAGACGTAGCTTCCTGTACGCTCTTGCTCCCGTATTCCAGCCAGGGAGCATTCCAACTCTGGATATGCGTACCGGTCTCAATTTCCGGATAGTCGCGTAGCATCTGGTCGAGCAACGGATACACAGACTGGTTAAACGTACCGTACTCAGGTATTTTACTTTGGACAATGTAGATTCGGTCCAGCTTTTCATGAGCCGTATCCCAAGACAGGTATTTCTGGGCAAACAGGATCAGGACTACCACGCACGCCAGTCCTACGGCTAGACCGATTACGTTAATCGTCGTGAATAGGCGATTTCGCCACAAGCTACGAATCGCGATTTTGAGGTAGTTGCGGAGCATAGGCGTTTATTGTAAGTTTGTTAAAAACAGATCTTTATGTATTTCCCTTCAACTATGCATCCATTGTTAGTTAATGAAGGTCTCGGCGTGTGGGCTCCCATTGATCACCAGCGTATCATTTCGTTACTGACCATCGGTTTGGGCGTGTTATACCACCGTGAGCGGAGCATCTCACTCGAACCGTTGCCCGAAACAATGCTTGACGAAGGGAAAGCCAGTCAGGTTCCTGACATTTCCCTTCGGGATAACGAAGCCGCTCAAACACCGATCATTATTGAAGTGTGTCATACCAATGGGTTGAAAAGTGATTTGCACAAAGTAATTCAACTGATCGACGACGGCTTCTACGGCATTATAGAAGGCTTTATCTATGATTACCGAACAAAGCAGTGGCTCCGGTACAAAAAAGGCGATGCTGGAGTTACTGTACCCTCGTCGTTTTCCGACGTACTGGATCTTGACCTGAACAGTTTTTTGTAGGCTGAATCGGAAAATTGTACGTCGACTGTTTACCAACTACACGTGGAAATTCTCCGTTACTACTTTCCCATCAAACAGGTTGATGACCCGGTGCGCAAAGCCCGAATCATAGGGTGAGTGCGTTACCATGATGATGGTCGTGCCTTCGTCGTTCAGCTCGCTCAGCAGCTTCATTACTTCTTCCCCGTTTTTCGAGTCGAGGTTACCGGTCGGCTCATCGGCCAGTATCAGTTTGGGTTTGGCAACGACCGCCCGCGCGATGGCTGTCCGCTGTTGCTGTCCACCCGATAGTTGCTGCGGAAAGTGATTCCGGCGGTGCATAATGCTCATCCGCTCCAGCGCTTCCTCCACGCGCTTTTTCCGTTCATCAGCGGGCGTTTTCAGATAGAGCAACGGTAGTTCAACGTTTTCATAAACGGTCAGTTCGTCGATCAGGTTGAAGCTCTGAAACACGAACCCAATCGAGCCTTTCCGCAGTTGTGCCCGCTGCCGCTCCGACATTCTGGCTACGGCCGTGCCGTAGAAATTGTATTCGCCTTCGCTCGGATTGTCGAGTAGTCCCAGGATGTTCAGCAGCGTCGATTTGCCGCAACCCGACGGGCCCATGATAGCGACAAATTCGCCATCCCGGACTTCCATGTTAATGCCGTTCAGAGCGGTTGTTTCCACTTCTTCCGTCGCGAAGAGTTTCTGGAGATTGATGGTTTGGATCATAATCTTTGGGGAGGAATGGGAGGAGAGGGAGTAAAGGGACGAACGGGATTTCAGTAGTTTTGTCTGTACTCACCTGAACTCTCTAATATTATGGCTAAAGTTGAAAAGTTTGAAGATCTGTTAGTGTGGCAAAAGGGACTAGCGCAGGCAATTGACCTCTATAAGTTGTTGGCTGACTGTAGAGACTATAGTCTACGTGATCAAATGCGTCGCTCGGCTGTATCTGTCCCATCCAATATTGCTGAGGGCTTTGAGCGACACACAAATAAAGAATTCATACGATTTCTACGCATAGCGAAAGGCTCAAACGGCGAGTTACGGACGCAAATTCATCTAGCTGTAGGCGTCAATATTTTAGATTCGGAAACCGGTAACCAACTGCTAAGCAAAAGCCGAATCATCTCATCCATGCTACAAAATCTGATCAAAACGCGGGTTGAGAAATTTGAGTAAATGAAAAAATTAGAAGTGTGAAGAAGGGATGAAAAGTATCATATAGAAAGCCCTTTCGTCCCTCTCTTCCCTCTCTTCCCCCTCTTCCCTTTCCTCCTTTTCTAAAACTCCAACACCTCATTCTCCCCGAAATTCTCGTAGCTGCTGGTGATCACCTGATCGCCGGGTTCGAGGCCGGAAAGGACTTCGTAATATTCAGGGTTCTTGCGGCCCAGCGTGATGGTGCGCTTAACGGCCCGCTTGCCCGATTTGTCAACTACGTACACCCAGTTGCCGCCCGTATCGGAGAAGAAGCCGCCCACCGGCAGCAGCGTGGCTTTGGCCGCCTTGCCCAGTTCCAATTGTATCGGCGACGATTGGCCACGCTTGATGCCTTCGGGTGCCCCCTTCGGGAAAATCATATCGACTTCGAAACGACCGCTTTTTACTTCCGGATAGACCCGGCTAATGGCCAGCGGGTATGTTTTACCACTAAATTCGAACGTACCGTTCAGCCCTGAGAAAACCCGGCTGATGTAATGCTCGTCGACACCGACGCGCATTTTGAAGCCGTTCATGTCATCAATCTGGCCAATATTCTGGCCCCGGTTGATGTTTGAGCCAACTTCTACGTCGATGCTTGATAACTGACCGGATACCGGCGCTTTCACGACCAGATTATCCAGCGTTTGCTGCCAGAGAGCCACGTTTTTCTGCGTCCGGGCCAGCGTCCCTTCGAGCTGTTTGATTTGAAACTTAGCGTTATCTTCCTGGTACTTCTGGGTTTCGGTTTCAATCTTCCGCTGACTGGTTAGCCGTTCGTAAGCCCGTTTGGCTTTCAGGTAGTCCTCTTCCGAAACAACCTTGTCTTTATAGAGCTTGGCCTGACGGTCGTAACTGTCTTTGGCCTGGTCGATCTGAGCGTCGAGGTCAGCCAGGGTTTTGCGGAGCGTAAAGCGTTCGATCTGAATCCGTTGGCGGGTATTCTGGAGATCATTCACCAGCCGGTTCGCTTCCGTTTCCGATTGTAGAAAGCTGAGTTTAAGACTCTGGTTTTCCAGCTTCAGAAGGACGTCGCCTTTGTTCACCATCGTTCCCCCTTCAACCAGCTTCTGCGTGACGTAGCCGCCTTCGATAGCATCCAGCCGGATCGTTTTCAGGGGTTGAACTACCCCCGTAACGGCGATAAAATCCTCGAAGGGGCCGATCGTTACGTCCGAGACGGTGATTTTATCTTTTTCAACGTTCAGCGTTGAACGTCGGTCGGCAAAGAAAAGCGTGTAAGCCAGTACAGCTGCGATCAACACACCTCCTCCGGCGAGAGCGATGCGTTGGTTCGTCCAGAATCGTTTAGGTAAGACGCGGTCCATTGGTGTAATAAGCGAAAGAATGAACGAGCGAAAGAGCGCTTAACCTCTGTCGTCAAGCCAAACTTTTCAATAGCCGTGCCAACTGTACTAGTGTATTGTTTATCAGTATGTTGGCGATTGGCGCCAATTGAAGGGCTGTCCGCTTTCGGACGATTCCTGTCCGCTTTCAGCTTAGGCAAGTCATTATGCTATCCACTCGTTCAATCTTCTGTTCTGGTCCGGCGCTCTTGTTCAGCCTCCGACACCTCTACCAGCACGTACGGCTGAAGCGTCTGGTTTCGAGTTGCGTAGTTCAGAAACGGATAGGATAAACGACTAACTGGAAAATAGGGAAAAACGGCCAGCGGCTGAACGATGAAATCATTTTTGGACAGCGCGTCGATGAACGGGCCGTCGGCAAAGATCCGTTTTGGGCCAGTGCTGACCAGGGCACGTAATGCCGAATCGGAACGTACATACGGCGCCGAACCATTGGCGTAAAACTCATACGACCAGTAGCTACCCCCTCCAACGCCCGTTCCTGGTTCGTAGAGCCACGTTTGCTGACGAGCCAGCGCTGGATTTTCGTTCACGTGCTGTGCAGCCGCCATACCCGCCTGATACTGCATGAATAGGGGGTATAGGACAAAATTCATGACGCTTGCCAACACCAGCATGACACCTACCATACGGCCGGCTAGACCTAGTAGGTTATTCTGACGAAATAATAAAAACGTCATAACCAGGAGGAGTAACGACCAACTGATAGCGCCGGTCTGCTGGGGCGGCTTAACGAGTAGTACCACCCAGATGATGACGCCGATCAATAAGACACCGATGATGGATTGCCCGATCGTCCAGCGCTTCAGGGCTACGGGCGATAGACTAACCAGGAACTGCGCGGTCAGGACGGCGTAGAACGGGAAAACGATATTGATGTAGTGCGGCAGCTGAAACCCCGAGAGCGAAAACAGCAGGAACGTCGCGAGTCCAGAGCCAAGTGATACATACTCTGGTCCGGCCTGGATTGGCCGAGGATTCTGTCTTTTAAAAAGGCCTGCCAGCGCTTTGCCAACACCAACGTACAACGGTAAGGACCAGGGAATAAAGGCCCATAACAGGGTGTGTAGAAAGAAAAGCTTATCGCCCTGCCCTTTGATTGGCCCTGTGTTGAAAAACCGCCCGAACTGGCTATCCCAGAAAAAGAATTTAACGCCCGATACGTTGGTTTCGTCGAACACCACTTTTTCGGGGTGCAGGTCGAATTGCTGATACAGGCAATAGATTTCGGGGAGCGTGAAGACGAACGACACAAGGACTGCTACGTACCAGCGCGGCTTGAGAAGTTCGTGCCATTGACCAGTCAGCAACCAGTAGATTACCAGACCCGCCCCGATCGGAACGAGCACAAACGGCCCTTTTGTCATTAAGGCACATGCCGTCCAGAAAGCACCGAGGACGAGGTGGTAGAAACGGGCTCCCAGATAGATGCGATAAAAGTGATAGACCGCGCCAATAATCAGGCCCGTCAGGTACGGCTCGGCCCGTACGTCGCCGTTTGACAGAATGGTATGGAAGGCGGTTAAGATGACCAGCGCGGCTACCTGCGCGACGAGTTTGGAATACGCCAGCCGGGCGAACGCATACGTGTACGCTACACCCATAAAAAAGAACAATAGACCTGGTAACTTATAGGCAAAACTGGTGATGCCGAAACTCAAATAACTAATGGCCGTCATCCAGAACGGGAAATGCGGTTTGTCGAGCCAGTCGTTGTCGAGAGCGTACAGATTAACGAAATCGCCGGTTTGCGCCATGCGCTTGGCAATGGTGGCATAAAGGGCACCGTCGGGTTCCAGAATGGCCGAATACAAACCAGTTGCGTTGAGGAAAATGCCGACCGCCACCAGGCCGTAGAACCAGCGGTCAGAAAAAGGAAGTGAGGAAGAACGTTGATCGGGTACTATCATTCGGATACGTAGCGAGGGCCGCTGTGGCGGGTAAAGTACGTAAGAAAAGCCCAAAATGCCGTTCATCCATCGGGAACATGCAACAATCCCCCGACTCGTTTATCTTTGGCGTATGCAAGACGCTAAATTGCTTATCGTCGACGACGACCCAGACGTATTACTGGCGGCCCGGCTGCTGCTTAAGCGGCACGTTGGCTCCGTAGATATTGAAAAGAATCCCGAAAAACTGCCGTTTTTGCTTAATAATAACCACTACGATGCCATCGTGCTGGATATGAATTTTCAGCGCGATGTGAGCAGTGGCCGCGAAGGATTTGCCTGGCTCGACCGGATTCTTGATATTAATCCGCAGGCCCGGGTTGTGTTGTTCACGGCATACGGCGACGTCGAAATGGCGGTTCGAGCTATGAAGGCGGGAGCTGCTGACTTCGTGCTGAAACCCTGGCAGAACGACAAGTTTGTCGAGACGATCCGGGGGGCAGTGGAAAAGAGCGAAACCGGGCCGCCGGGCGGAGCGAACCGGGACGCCGGATCGGGTCGAAAGGGTAACGAGGCTAACAGCGACGAACCAAGAAATCTGGCCGAGAAAAACCGGAAGGCTGGAAGCCATTCGCCCAATCATTCTGTCACTCAATCGCTCATTGGTAGCGCTATGCAACCAATTCTGGATACAGTTGAACGCGTCGCGCCGACAGACGCGAACGTATTGATTCTGGGCGAGAACGGGACGGGGAAAGACCTGGTGGCGCGGGCAGTTCATGAACAGTCGAACCGGAAAGACAAGCCGTTCATCAGCGTGGATGTTGGTGCTCTATCCGAAAGTTTGTTCGAGAGTGAACTGTTCGGTCACGTAAAAGGAGCGTTCACGGATGCCCGCGAGGATCGCGCCGGACGGTTTGAAGAAGCCAATGGCGGAACGATTTTTCTGGATGAGATCGGTAACCTGACCTTATCCCAGCAGGCACGCTTACTGACCGTATTGCAGCAGCGCCAGGTTACGCGCATTGGATCGAACAAAGCCAAATCCATTGACGTGCGATTGATCTGTGCCACGAACGTTGATCTGAACGAACGGGTGGCCGAGCGGTCGTTTAGACAGGACTTAGTGTACCGAATCAATACGATTGAACTACACCTGCCTGCGCTACGTAATCGACCGACGGACATCGCGCCACTGGCAGACCACTTTCTGAAGAAATACGCCAGGCAGTACGGCCGCTCTGTAACGGGATTAAGTCCGGCGTTACTGGCCGAGATGAAGCAGTATCGCTGGCCGGGGAACGTACGGGAACTGCAGCACGCCATCGAACGGGCGGTTATTCTGGCGCCTGGCAAAACACTGGAACCCGCCGATTTTGTTTTCCGGAAAGACGCTTCATCCACGTCGCCTGTTAACGAAACACTCCAACTGGAAGACATGGAGCGGCAATTGATTCAGCAGGCCATGCAGAAGCACCGGGGCAGTATTACTGACGTAGCGCGGGAGCTGGGTTTGTCGCGGCAAGCCCTGTACCGTCGTTTGGAAAAGTTTGGTCTGTAGCCAGAGCATTGACGTTTAGCCACCGCTATTACTGATAGTTGGACGCCAACTTGCTGTAGTGCACTGATTTGCTAGAAACGACCGGGCGAAGTTTTGAATAACACCCATTAAACGTACCATCTATTGTCACATACGTCTTTGAAAATCGACTCAGGGCTAGTGTTAGTTTATCCGATGATACGTTTTTGTATGGTTGTTTCCATTTTTCCTCAGATAGATAACTGATCCAGTTCCAGAACTTCCATGGCTCTATCTTTTGAATTCTGTACAACGTATTATCAGCACTTTTGTAGGTAGCCTTGTATTGATTGTAACAAACGTTTTTAAGTGAATCGCTTAGTGGTCCTTGGTGTATGTAATTTAAATCTGCCGTAACATACATGCTTTCACTGGCCACAGTTTTTATGCTGTCGCCACCCACTAATCTCATGAAGAAATTTAGTGGTGGATAGTTGCTCAACAGGATAAAGAATACTAACGCTAAAAGTAGTCTGTACTTTTTCATGGTAATCAAGCTAAACGCTACGTTGAAGCGAACTTAGTAGTGTGTGATTACGCCTATTCGTCTTATCAGCAACGCATGCCTGGCTAAATTAACCGATAGCTTGGTGTAAGATAGGTCAGCAGGATATTGATACGCCTTCGCTGACCTCTTTATTTAGCTACTAATAAGTTTCTAAATTTTGGGTAGATCACCACTTGGGTGACTCCTGGTATATCCTGTACCGAAACTAAAAGAATTGACTACTAATGCGTTAATGCTTAATTGTCGACATTTTTGATCGTCGGTCGCTGATCGTTTTTGCGTGTTTCGTACCGGACGCGAAAGCGGCTTAGGTCAGGAACATGCGCTCGTTTCCTACCGAGTTCGTACTGGTAAATGGTCTGTCCCAGCTGATAGAAAAACGGCTGTGCTACGCTGTCGTACTCATATTTGTTGTCGTTCAGGATTCCATCGCGATTAACGTAAATCGTGGCCGACAACATGAACTCAATCTTGTTTGTAAAGTCGACTACGTACGACGCGTCCGTCGCGAATCCGTACGCCCAGCCCACTTTGTTAAATATCCGGACACCGGGCGGGAGTTGATGGTGCAAACTGTCCCGGAAAAAGAACTTGACGTAGGTGTCGTAATACTGGGTACCGTCATACTTCGGGTAATTGGTTTCGCCGGGCAACTGCGATAAATACTGATACAGGAACGCGTAGTCATCTTTCATTAGCGAAAAACGCTGTGTAGCAGGAACCGACTCTGGAAACATAACCGACCGGAGAATCTGATGCAGCGATTCCAGGGGGAGCTTGTTTCGCCCGGTAAAGTCGAAGGGCTCGCTCACCAGACTGTCTTTACCTGTCAGATACCCCTTGCCCAGTTTGGCCGTTCGGCTGAAATCGAACGGATCATCGTTGTAAGTGGCTGGCTGGTTATAAAGCAGGTTTCCCTGTTTATCGAGGAAACGAACAGGATTCGTCCGGCGGTTTTCGTCGGGCGTGAGCCGAATGAACCGATGCGTTATTCGCGTATCCAGATAGCCTTTGGCGTGCAGGGAGCGGTTGATAGTTTGCTGACCCACAAACTCGTACATCCGGTTGTAGGCATCGTTGTCACTGACCAGAAATGCCTTTCTAATGAATTGCGCGATAGATGGGTAACCCGTTTCGGCGGTGTTGTCGCGCCAGGATTTCGTCTGGCTTTTGTCGCTGCTGTCGACCTGCATGGTCGTAAATTTATCCACGCCAGCTACTCCCAGCTTGTTCAGTTTCTCCAGGGAAAGCAGCGCCAGGGGCAACTTCACTGTTGAGGCTGGGTTGAAATACGCTGTACTATCGACGTTAACGTAGTAGTTGGTGAACGACGGTTTATTGGTTTTGTCCCGATTGATCTGGGTGTAAATAATCTGCAATCGATACGTATCGGGTTGCCGCAGCACCTGCTGGAACAATGGGTTGTCGTTTTTCTTTAGCAGTTCAGTCAGGAACGCATCCGTTCGCGCCTGCCCGAAACTGGGCGAAACGAGAAAATACGTCAGAAAAATACCCAGCAGAAGAACGTATCGGTAGCTCATAGAGACGTATTAAGCAGTAACTTGAGAACTAGCCAATTCGGTTATCATGGCTTCGTAGGCCTGCTGTACCACCGCTTCCGGCGTTTGTCCGGCGGGCTCGATACCGGGTAAAACGGTCCAGGACATAGGGGTAAAGGAGCACAACGGAAAAAGACCTTTCGGGTTGAACCGACCCGTTCCCCGAATAACAACCGGAACGATCAGTGCTTTGGGTGCCCGTTTGAGCAACACGCCCACACCACCCGGCGCGAACGTACGCATGTTCCCCGATGGCGAGCGGGTTCCTTCCGGAAAAATCACCACCGAGCGCGTTTCTTGCTGAATGAGCTTACCCAGTCGTGCAATTTCCATAATGGCCTGTTTGGGATCCGATCGGTTAATGAGAGCGGCTCCGCTTTTGCGTAGATTGTACGAAATACTGGGAATACCATGAGCCAGTTCGACTTTAGACACAAATACCGGCGAGTGTTTGCGCAGAAACCAGTAGATGGGCGAAATGTCGAACATACTCTGGTGGTTTGCCACGAAAATGATAGGCCGATCGGTGGGCAGGTCGGTGAGCTGGCGGTACCGAACGGTACTCCCCGTCAGGTACCAGCCCAGCATGATGCCCCCGTTCATGTAATCGACGACGTTCTTATGCGCCTGCTTACCGAACACGTTGAAGGCAATGACCTGAATAACGTGAAAAATGAGGAGTAAGAGACCGAAATAAAGGAGGTAGAGGCAACTGAGCAGGTAATCAATAACTTTTTTCATACAGGCACTGCTGTGCTAACGAATTGGAACTAGACGTAATGGTTTAGCCAAAAGTACTAAATCGCTTGTCATTCGCCGAGATATGGGCTAACAGAAAAAGGTGAAGCCCCGCAAAACTATCGTTTATTTTAGCCGTAACTTGCCAGTAAAATCAATTACCCCCTTTCTGGCGTTATTAAGTTTATGAGTATATCGGGCACACGGTTGGATGTAATGCGGTTCCTTGGCGAGAAGATCGACATCGCCCTGGATGATTACCTCAAACCCATCGAAAAAAACTGGCAACCCTCTGATTTTCTGCCGGATTCGACGCAGGAAAATTTCTTGAGCGAGGTGAAGCTGCTCCAGGAAAGCGCGCGCGAACTGCCCTACGACTATGTCGCCGTGCTTATTGGTGATACCATCACCGAAGAAGCCCTGCCCACCTACGAATCCTGGCTCATGGACATGGAAGGCGTTGAGCAGGGCGAGAACCACAGCTGGAGCCGCTGGATACGGGGCTGGACCGCCGAAGAGAATCGTCACGGCGATCTGCTGAATAAATTTCTGTACCTGTCGGGTCGGGTGAACATGCGGGCGATGGAAGTGTCGACGCAGTACCTCATTGCCGATGGCTTTGATATCGGCACGGGGAAAGACCCGTACCGGAACTTTGTGTATACCTCCTTTCAGGAGCTGGCCACCAACGTATCGCACCGCCGGACGGCAACGCTGGCCAAACAGGCAGGCTGCCCTCAGTTATCAAAAATCTGTGGTGTCATCGCTTCCGATGAAATGCGACACGCCAAAGCCTACAAAGCGTTCGTAAGCCAGATTTTTGAGGTCGATCCGTCCGAAATGATGCTGGCTTTTGAAGACATGATGCGCAAGAAAATTGTGATGCCTGCCCACTTTCTGCGCGAAACCGGCGTGAAGATCGGGCAGACATTCAGTCACTTCTCCGACGCGGCTCAACGACTGGGTGTCTACACTACGCATGACTACATTGACATTGCCGACGCGCTGCTGGTCGATTGGAACATTGCGGGTGTTTCGGATCTGAACGATGCCGGACAACGGGCACGCGATTACCTGATGGCGCTTCCTGCCCGGCTACGCCGGATTGCGGAGCGGACAAAAGTGCCCACCCTGGAGTACCCATTCAGCTGGATCGGTTAAGCGAGCATGAACCGTTTCGCCCTGGGCATTGGCTGGCGTGTTGTCGGGATCGTCTGCTGGACAGGCCTTCTGACCGCTATGTTCCTGCAACGGGCGAGCGGATTGTGGATCATGCTGCCGGCTGGTTTGCTGGCCTGGCAGGCCGCTAATCTGTACACTTACGTAACAGGTCTGAACCGAAAGCTGACGCAGTTTCTGGAATCGATCCGTTATTCCGATTTTACAATCAGTTTTCGAACGGATAGTAATCTGGGGCCAACGTTTCGGGAGCTTAATACGCAGTTCAACGAGGTCATGGCCGCTTTTCAGCGAGCCCGCGCTGAGAATGAAGCCAGTCTACACTACATCAATACGATTATCCAGCACGTCAACGTAGGCCTGCTCACGTTTGATGCATCGGAGCAGATTGAACTGGTCAATCAGGCCGCATTACGGCTGCTGGGCATCTACCGGCTTCGAACGCTGGGCGATCTGGAAGCGGCTCACCCCGAACTGGTCAGATTACTGCGTGATGCTGACACTATCGCTACAGAGCACAACCGGGCCGCTGCTACCAGTGGCTCGCTGTTGTATCAGGTCAACAAAGGCCGGATGGATGGCGAACTGTCGGTGCGTTGTACCGCCGTTCGGTTGCGTGGGCGACTGGTTACGGTCGTTTCGCTGCAGAACATCCGGACGGAGCTGCAACAGCGGGAACTGGATGCCTGGCAGAACCTGACCAAGGTGCTGCGCCACGAAATCATGAATTCCATCACGCCCATTGTGTCCCTGTCTGGAACCATGCGCGACATTGTAGAGACCGACCTGGTGCCGCTGGGAGAGACGGAGGCTAATGGTCAGGTGAATATTTCGGCTGCTACCTTTTCGGCGTCTATCAGTGACCTGCGCGATGCGCTGGCGACGATCGAACAGCGGGGCGCTGGTATCATGAAATTCGTTGACGCGTATCGGCATTTTACGACCATCCCGCAGCCCGTTCTTACCGATGTGGCCGTCGATCAGCTGCTCCGCCACGTAGCGCAGCTGATGCAGCCTGAAGCGCGAAAAAGTCAGGTAACCGTCCGCGTGTCCTCGCCCGAGCTAACCATCCGGGCCGATGCCGGACAGATTGAAATGGTGCTGTTGAATCTGCTGAAAAACGCCATCGAAAGCCTGACCCGCGTCAGTAGTCCTACGGTCCAGCTCACCGCCCTGTCCAGCAACAGTCAGATCGTGATTCAGGTTGCTGATAATGGGCCGGGTATCGAGCCGGAAGCGATGGAGCAAATTTTCATCCCGTTCTATACCACCAAAAAAACAGGATCGGGCATTGGGTTGAGTTTATCCCGTCAGATTATGCAGCGTCACGGAGGACAATTACTGGCTGAGTCGACGCCGGGATCAGGCAGCGTCTTTCAACTGATTTTTTAATGAAACAATAGGCGCGCCCGCACAATGGGCCTTACCTTTGGAAAAGGTTGACAGTAGAAACCGCACAGACGCGAAATTATTCTGATTAATGACAGGCTTGGATGATCGTTTATTAGCGAACGAGCGATTCGAATTACTGGCCAAAGCCACACGGGATGCCGTCTGGGACTGGAATCTGGAAACCGACACCGTCTGGTGGAACGAAGGGTTCTTTGACCTGTTTGGCTATGGACTGGAAGAACTGGAACCGGGGCCGGAGTCCTGGTACAATCGTATCCATCCTGATGATCAGGACGAAACCCTGCACAGCATCCACGAAACGATTGACGGCGGGGGAACCAACTGGAGTCATGAATACCGGTTTCGGCGGGCGGATGGTTCCTACGCGATGATTTTTGATCGGGGCTACATCATTCACCGGGAGGGAAAACCCGTCCGGATGGTCGGATCGATGCAGGACGTATCAACCTACCGGGAGTTGTTACGGCGGCAGCAGGAAAGCGAGGAGCGTTACCGAATGGCCATGGAGGCCACTAAACTAGGAACCTGGGACTATAATCCTGTTACCGAAGAGCTTCGCTGGGATGACCGCTGCCGGGCGCTGTTTGGGCTGTCGCCGGGAAGGCCGGTCAGTTGGAGTACGTTTGAAGAAGGGGTTCACCCCGACGACCGTTCGTTTACAACTGCCGCCGTGCAGCGAGCCGTTGATCCGGCAATCCGTAGCTACTATAATATTGAATACCGAACAATTGGTAAGGAAGACGACCTGATCCGCTGGGTACGGGCCACTGGGCAGGGGTACTTTTCGCCTGAAGGAATTGCCTATCGTTTTGTCGGTACCATTCAGGACATTACGGCCGACAAGGCAAAAGATAACGCACTGCGGGCCAGTCAGGAGCGCTTGCGGCTTGTTATCGAACAAGCACCGGTAGCTATGCTGGTGTTCCGGGGCGATGACCTGACGTTCGAAACCGTCAACTCAACCATGCTGGCGATGCTTGGGAAAACCGCCGACATCATTGGAAAGCCGCTGCTGGAAGGGCTTCCCGAAATGAAAGGCCAGGCTATTGTTGACACGATGTACCGGGTCTATCACACCGGCGAACCCTACTACGGTTGGGAAGTGCCGGTGACGCTGGTTCGGAACGGACAGACAGAAGACTGTTATTTCAACGTAGCTTACACGCCCATTCGGGAAAAGGATACCATAACCGGAATTATTGAGGTCGCCACCGAGGTAACACAGCAGGTAACGGCCCGGAAAGCTCTGGAGGAGAGCGAGCAACGCTTCCGGACACTAATCGCTGAAGCGCCTTTTGCCATTGGCGTGTACGTGACCGACGATATTGTTATTGACAATGCCAATCCGGTATTACTCAATATGTGGAGTAAAGATTCGTCGGTTATCGGTAAGCCTATGGAAGAAGCCATTCCAGAACTGAAAGGACAGCCGTTTGTGCAGCTCCTGAAAGATGTGTATCGAACTGGTGTAACGTATCAGACGACGGAACAGCACGCCGACCTGCTTGACGGCGATGAGCTGAAGCCGTTCTGGTTTAATTTTACATACAAGCCGCTGAAGGATGCCAATGGCCATGTGTATGCTATTCTGCATATGGCTGTTGATGTAACAGCGCAGGTCGTTGCCCGTCAACAGCTGAAGCAGGCGCAGGAAAGCCTGGCCACGGCTATTGACGTAGCAGGTCTGGGCACCTGGCAGCTCTATCTGCAGACGAACGAGAGTTTCTTCTCGGATCGGATCAGAGAATGGGCTGGTTTTGACATAGACGAGTCGATAACGCTGGCTGACGTACTGGCCTGCGTGCCGAATAATGAACGGGTTGTTGACGCGGTCGAGAAGGCTACACTACCGGGGGGGGATGGCCGTCTGGCTGTTGAGTATCATCTCATCAACCGGAAAACAGGGCAGGAACGGATCATCAGTTCGCAGGGGCAGACTTTCTTTACCGAAACCGGTACGGCACAGACGATTGTCGGCGCTTCGTACGACATTACGCTGCAGCGGGGGACGGAGCAGGAACTGAGCCGGCTGGTATCGCAGCGTACCCACGAACTGGAACTCGCCAATTACGATCTGCAGCGGTCCAATGCCAACCTGCAGCAGTTTGCCTATGTGGCCAGCCATGACCTGCAGGAACCCCTGCGCAAAGTTCAGTCCTTCAGCAGTTTGCTACAGGATCAGTACGCGCAGGAAATAGATGAGCGCGGACGGGATATACTCGGCCGGATTCAGCAGGCGGGCGAACGGATGTCGACGCTGATCCGTGATTTGCTCAATTACTCACGCATCTCAACCCGGCAGCAGACGTTTGAGCCCGTATCTCTCCAGACAATTCTGAACGACGTGATTGATACGCTCGACCTGCGGATTCAGCAGACGGGGGCCGCTGTCAATGCCAGTAAGCTACCAACGGTACGTGGCGACGAGTCGCAGCTGCGGCAACTGTTTCAGAATCTACTGTCGAACGCTATGAAGTTCAGTCTGCCCGACCGACCTCCGGTCATAAACATAACAACTACGGAGGTATCTGCCCAAAACGCACCCGCGCAGCTTGGACGGATGAGCCAGGTGCCGGCATTTATCCGGATCGATGTAGCCGACAACGGTATTGGTTTCGACCAGAAATATGCCGACCGGATTTTTCAGGTTTTCCAGCGGTTGCATACGCATAGCCAATACGCCGGAACCGGTGTTGGACTCGCCATCTGCCAGCGGGTAGCCGAAAACCACGGGGGCGCCATCACGGCCACCAGCCAGCCGGGGCAGGGCACTACGTTTAGTATTTATCTGCCCAAATAAGCAACGCTAGCTTTCGCGCACCCAGACGATAAAGTCGGTGATGGGGGCTTCCTGAACCATAGGGCGAATGAGCTGCACCACCTGCCCCCGATGGTAGGCTGCGTGGTGGCTCATGTGGGTGAGCATGTCCAGCAAGGTATTCTGATATTTACTCCCCTGCTGACTGACGTAGTCGATCGGCTTTAGCAGATCCGCTTCGGGCAGTGTGGTCAGGTAGCTCACAATCTTGTGATGGTGTCGTTCGGCCATCTCGCCCATCCAGCTTACGGGGGTGTCCTCCCAGATGGAAATAAACGTAGGCTCGCCAACGAACCGACCCAACCACACCTGCTGCGCCGACAGGATGTGCCCCATTACGGCCACAGCCCGACTAGGAGGGTTCTCCAGTTTTTCGAGGGCGTCGATAACCCGTTTGTTTGCCCAGAGTTCGTAATTCAGCAGGTGGATCAGATGGTTCTTCATGGCATACCATGACGGATGGATTGATACAGCGCTTCGACCACATTCGTCCTCGTATTCAACGTGCTAATCTTGTTATTGTTTCGCGTTGGATACACCCGGTTGGACAGAAAAATGTACGTCAGGTTATAGGCCGGATCGGGGTCAACCCAGACAAACGTCCCCGTAAATCCGGAGTGTCCGTAGCTGCTTTCGGTTCCCGAGCGGGGCGCGTTGCCGGAATATGGAGTCGAGGGTTTGTCGAAGCCGAGGCCCCGGCGGCTCTGCCCCGGAAACTGGTAGCGGGTAAATTCGGCAATCGTTTTCGACGTAATGTACTGCTGACCCGCATAGCTTCCTTTCTGCCGGTACATCTCGTATAGTTTCATCAGGTCGTTGGCCGTACCGAACAGACCGGCGTGGCCCGAAAGACCGTCGAGCATGGCGGCCCCTTCGTCGTGAACCCGTCCCCAGATCAGCGTTTTCCGGAACAGCGAATCATATTCCGTCGGTACGATGCGACTGAGTGGGTAGAACCGGCGGGGTTTGAATGTCAGCGTCGTCGCACCCAGCGATTTGTAGAACGTATCTTTCAGGAATTCCTCGAACGGCTGGCCGGTAAGCCGTTTCACGATCTGCGGGTACAGGATGAACGAGAGATCGGAGTAAACGTACTCTTTTTTACCGCTCACCGGCGAGTCGCGTATTTGCTCAAAAATGGTTCTTGGGTACCGTCTGAATTCGAACAGACTGTCGGTAACCTCAATCGAATACCGGGCAGAACGTTCTGCCTGGAATGTTCTGGGCTTCCAGGAGCCATCTTTTTCTTTGGTATCCATCCAGAACGGAATCCAGGCTTTAAGCCCGGCCTGGTGGGTCAGTACATCGCGCCAGCGCAGATTAGCTTTGTTCGATTTCTTGAAGTCAGGCAGGTAATCGCCCATAACGCCGTCGAGGTTGAATTTGCCTTCGTCTACCAGCTTCATCAGCGCCGGGGTCGACGTACTGACCTTCGTCACCGACGCCATGTCGAACAGATCGTCCAGTTTGGTCGGAACGGGTTCGATGCCCAGCGAGGCATCGTAGGTGTGTGTACCGTACGCTTTCCGGAAAATGACTTTGCCGTTACGCGCCATCTGCACGACGCAGCCCGGAAATGCTTTCTGCGTCAGCCCAACGTTGACGAGCGAGTCGACTTTCTGCGCCAGGTAACGACCATCGATACCCACTTCTTCGGGAATGGTGTATTTGAGCCGTCCACTAGGCTGAATGCTGATGCCATCGCCCAGCCGGAACCGCTGGTTGACCGTTACGGGCAGTTTACCCGACGCACCGATGGCTCCGAAAATAAGTTGAGCCGCCAGTTCTTCGGTGTAATTGGTGAGCTGGTAGGGCATTACAATCGCCCGGGCCTGTTCAATATTTCGTTCCGTATGGACCGTATCATTCGGGAATGTTAGTTTGTCGAGCGCATACACATTGCCAAATACCGTAACAACGGCTTTGCCGGTTGCCACCAGCTCGCTGACGAGCCCGGCGGTTTTTGCCTGTAAGCCATATTTAGATGCCGGACGAATGTTGTTCAGGTGAACGTCGACCAGCAGCAGATTATAATTCTTCAACGAGTCCCGCACCTGTGCAATCGTCGAATCCGCCGATTTCGACGTTAGGTTGAAATGGGTAACGTTGGTGTAGTTACCCGCCATTTTCTGGAATAGCGTTGGCTGATCAGCTTCAATAGCGATGGATGCAATCCGTAACGTATCCAGCCGCTGCAGGGGCAGAATGTTCTGCGCATTTTTCAGTACGGTCAGGCTGGCTTCGGTCATCCGGCGATTTAATAGCTCATCCTGCACGGGGTTGAGATCCTGTACCAGATTATCCAGCATGATAGGCTTGTAGTCGTTTAGCCCTACCCACGCTTTAGCACGTAGCACTTTCAGGCAGCGGGCGTCCAGCGACTCCTGCGTTACCCGCCCATCCACAACAGCCTGTTTAATCTGGGCGATGGCCAGCGGTACGTTCTCCGTGAATTCCAGGACGTCCATGCCTGCTTCGATTCCCAGTCGATCGGCCAGTCCGGAGGGATAAAACTTCGTAACGCCTTTCATATTCATGGCGTCTGAAAAGATCAGCCCCTGAAAACCCAGTTCATCCTTGAGTAGTTTGGTTACGATATTGGGCGACAGGGTAGAGGGCAGGTTCCGGGTGGTGTCGAGGGCGGGAATGCTTAGGTGGGCTACCATTACCCCGGCCGCTCCTGCGTTGATCAGTTGCCGGAACGGGTACAGCTCCAGCGAATCCAGATCAATCCGGCTCTTGTTGATCAGTGGCAGGTCGTAGTGGGAGTCGGTGCCTGTGTCGCCATGACCGGGAAAGTGCTTGATGCTGGTCAGCAGGCGGTTGTCCTGCATACCGCGCACGTAAGCCAGGGCTTTCCGGGCAACGGCATATTTGTTCTCGCCAAACGACCGAAAGTTAATGACCGGGTTGTTGGCGTTGTTGTTTATGTCAACAGATGGAGCAAAGTTAACGTGAACGCCCAGTCGCCGGGCTTGTTTCGCCAGATTGGCTCCCATCCGGTAGATCAGACTATCGCTCCCCGCCGACATAGCCCCCAGCGTCATCTGATAAGGATAACGGACCGTACTATCGAGCCGCATGGCCAAACCCCATTCGGCATCCATAGCAATCAGCAGCGGTACCGATGACAGCGCCTGTAGTCGGTTGGTCAGCTTAGCCTGCCGCATGGGGCCACCCTGGAACATCACCACCCCGCCTAGCTTGTTGGTCCGCACGAGCGACACCAGCGAATCTTCGTAAACCGGAGTGCGGTTCGAATAGCCAGCCACCATAATCAGCTGCCCAATACGTTCGTCGGGTGTCAGAGCCGCAAAGACAGAATCTGCCCAGCGATTCTGGCGATCATTGAGTTGGAGAAAGGCCGGTTTCTGGGCCGAAGTGGGTGTCTGCGCAAAAGAGGTTGCGGCCAGAAGAAAGCTGAACAACGCAAAAAACAGGGACCGGCGACTGGTCATCATACAAAAGCAAAAGTCTTGAACGGGTAAAAGTACGAAACAATTGGCGTATGGGCCGAATGGAACGGATAAGCAAGGGGTAGTACGCGCCTATTACGTACGTTTCAGATCATTTCGTGGATGGAAAACCGGTGGGAAACAGGGCATAAAAAATCGTGCTGTATCATACTTTCTGTAGTGAAGTATGATACAGCACGACCTGAAACTAGTACAGACTGGGACGTTTAGCGATTGTACCGGCTTGGGTGCTCTCTACCGACGCCGAAACCATAACCCAGGGTAACGGTGATGGTTGAGTTATAAATGTTTTGCGTACCGTTAGCGCCGGGTACTACATTGACCGGTGTGTAAGGCACCGTAATGTCAGCCAGACCGAATGTATACCGGGCATCGATCAGGAAGCGCTGCCGCGCGCCAAAGCCGGGGAAGTTAAGCTGCAAACCCGCCAGCAGACCCAGGTCCAGGTTTTTGAACGTACTCGAGTTGTCCGTGTTTGGCTGATCGACATTGTTTAGTTTCTGACGAACCCGCTGTGCACTCAGGGGAATCGCCAGCGATGGGCCGAAGAAGACGTTTGGGCGGAAATTGCCGCTACGCGTCAGGAAATACCGGAGCGCTACAGGAATCTCGAGGTAATTGATGCGTTGCGTAAACTCAGTAGTCGTAATACCGTTCGTTGTACTGGGGAACCGACCACCCCGCTGCGAGTACAATACATCAGCCGAGATACCAAAATGGTTCAGTGAACTATACATGACAAAAGCACCCGCTGCCAGACCCGGCGACAATTTGTAGCCTGTTACTTCACCACGCAATGTGGATAAATTCAAGCCGACGCGGGGACCAACGCTAAACCGTTGTTGAGCATAAGTTGTTGACAGACAAGCTGTAGTCAGCAAAAGGGCAACGTACGATGCCTTCTTTGAAATTGAGCGAAACATAGAGTGTACTGAAAGGTGTTTTGCCCGATTAACGACTGTCCTTTCTTAAATGTTTCGCCCGCTGGGGTAAGTTTTGAGCTTACGGGAATTTTTATGGTGGCTGAATCAACGCCTGAGGCTACTGTTCAGACGGTTAAAATACCTGCCAAACCAGCTTTGTCAGGGCTTTTTGGGCGGGGGAGTTGTTTCGATAATAAACCAGCTTGTACTATCGGTACTGGCCACTTTCTCAATACTAACCCGTTGAAAAGCAGTGGTTAATGTGCTCATTAACTGCGCTGTTGCGTGGGTGGTTTGGCTTGTCTTGGGCCGGGCGGGTCTGGGGCTGGCGAAGAAAATAAAGTAAACCGCCATCGCCAGCATGAAAATAATGACGGCCGTTGTGGTGGCAATCCAAAGCGGCCACAGCCGTTTTTTCGTTGCTGACTCGTGGATACGTTCGTGCAGGGCCGTTCGTAGATCGGCCAGTTGCTCGGCGGTAGGAGTGGCCGTTTGCTGCATGGCTTCCAGGCCAGCCAGCGCGTCGGCGTAGAACGGATTTTCGAGTAACAGCCGCTCCACGCGATGCCGCGCCTGTGTGCTTAACTGGCCTGACTGGTAGGCGCGCAGGTCATCGAAGGTGAGTTGATCGTTCATTATCAGTAGGATACAGACTTGCTTATCCTATTTGCTTAAACAAATTTTTAAATTTCGGCGGCCGTTCTGCAAACAGCTTTTAACTTTTTTCAGGTCGAAGCCTGTCAGCTCAGCCACGTCTGCGTAACTTTTATGTTCCAGATAAAACAGGGTCAGGCAAACGCGCTGCTCGTTGGGCAGCGTTTGCAGACAAGTTTCCAGCTGAGTCAGGTTTGCTTCCAGATCGAGCTGATCGGTTGCGTCTGTACCACTGTTCGTATGCAGCTGCTGCTCCAGATCGGGGGTATTGGTCAGGCTGGCGACGGCATACGTCTTCCTGCTGCGTAGCTGCATCAGGCAATAATTTCGGGCAACGCTGTGCAGCCACGCCTGAAAGTTCTGGACATCGTGTCGGCGCAGGTCAGTAATCAGCTGCTCAAACAACTGCATAACCGCATCCTTAGCTTCTTCCTCATCGCGCAGGTAATTAAAACAAACCGCGTAGACCAGTTCCATGTGCTGCTCATACAGTTCGCCCAAAAGAACCAGATCGCCCGTGGCCCGGTAAGCCGCGATGTATTCTGCCGCGCTCTTCGGCCGGGTGCCTGCTACTCTGGATGAACGGAACCGTTTTAAAAACATGAACTACGTACCTGCTTGTCGTGACTAAGATGCACAAACCCGCCGAATTCCATACAGCCGTTGCTTTATTCAACCGGTTTTCCTCTTATCATGGCATCAACCGAATGTAGTTGCCTGATAACCTTATGCCTAGGCCGGTCGTTAAGCAACTACATAAATCAATCAACGGTATGAAACGGATCTTATTCTTCGCCACCCTGCTGACCGCCGGTCTGTCAATCGGCGCACGTGCTCAGAGCAATCAATCACCGGTTATGCAGCAGTCGACGTCGACGGACAAAACAAAACCTACGAGCGAACCAAAACCAATGATGAACGTGGGTAAGAAGCAACGGGCCAGAATGGCGACGGGCCTGGATACTACGTTACCTAAAGATCGGAAGCAGCGCCGACTTCGTCCGGATTCGTTACGTCGCGGGGGCGCTACCAAACTTGATACGCTCCGGTAGGGAGAATACATGTCGGAGCCGGGCGCGCCTAGCAGCTCTCGGTGGAGCAGTCGGGACCCGCGGCAATCTCAGTCTCTAACGTAGCATGACCAATGTTCTGATGCTCCAGCTGGTGACGGACTGTGTGTTTAATCCTGGTTGTCTCCGATTCTGATAACCCAGGGTCAAGCACCAGGTGGGCGGTGAGCGCATTTTCGGTGGTACTCATCGCCCAGATATGAACGTGATGCACCTCGCGCACACCAGCCGTTGCCTGTAAATCAGCCAGTACATTGGGCATGTCCACGTTGGTAGGCACACCATCCAGCGAAAGCCGAAGGCTGTCGGTAAGTAGCCGCCAGGTCGAGCTCATGATAACAGCCGCTATAACCAGCCCAATAGCCGGGTCGAGCCAGGTCCAGCCGGTATAGCTGATGGCCAGTCCGGCCAGAACCACCCCCAACGAAACCAGCGCGTCGGCTGCCAGGTGCAGGTAAGCTCCCCGTATGTTCAGATCGTGGTCCTTGTCGCGGAAGAAAAGGAGTGCCGACCCCATATTGACCAGAATCCCCAGCCCGGCTATCCAGGCAATAGGCCCACCGGAAACAGGTTCGGGATGCCGAAAGCGCTGAATACTTTCCCACAAAATAGCCCCGATGGTAACCAGGAGAATAACCGCGTTTGTGAGTGAAGCCAACACCGTACTTTTTCGGTAGCCATACGTAAAGAGGGGCGTTTGACGGACGCGCGCCAGCCGGAAGGCCAACAGCGACAGCAACAGACTGGCCACATCGCTCAGGTTGTGCCCGGCATCGGCCGCCAGCGCCAGAGAGTTGTAATACATACTCATGCCGAACTCCACCACGACATAAGCCGTGTTCAGAACGGCACCGATGATGAGCGCTCGATTGATGGACGTAACGACATGATTATGCGAATGGGCATGATCGTGAGCATGCGCGTGTGAATGTGCGTGAGCCATGAATGGGGGCGCGGGTTAAGGTATCGGTAATTACGTACAAGTAACGGTTAAACTACCCGGCCGTTTTTACCTGAACACAAAAAAGGGGGTATCCATTCGGGGGCTCGTTCATAGGATACATAACGCAAAAAGCCCCCGCCGGATAGGACGAGGGCTTTTGCTGAAGATCGGATAGCTTACTTGGTACCGTACCGTTTGCGGAACTTGTCCACACGTCCAGCCGTATCGAGCAGTACGTTCTTACCCGTATAGAAAGGGTGCGACTGCGAGCTAACTTCAATTTTAACGAGTGGGTAGGTCTGGCCTTCGAACTCGATAGTGTCTTTGGTTTGAACCGTCGAACGCGTCAGGAATTTGTAGTCGCTCGACAGATCGTGGAATACCACATCGCGGTAATCCGGGTGAATGCCCTTTTTCATAATCTAGTGCTCAGTTTCGTCTCCTCGGTTTCCGTCCGAAAAGGATTGCAAAGATACGGGGTTCTTTATGGATTGACAAACGTTTTTTCTTGTTCTTTTAGGGGTTGATTATCAGTTTACTAAACTTTGTCCGTTGCCTAAAATGGTGCAATAATACCTTGTTCATACGGGTATAGTCCGTACATTTAGCTACCGCCTGATCAACTATGCAGTAATGCTGATGTAAGAGTACGCTGTGAGGCAAACTCGCGACCGGGCCGAAAATTTAATGTGGTAATTCTGCGCTTTATAGTCCCGCGGCTAAGTCATTAAGCGTGACGACTTAACAATTTCTTTACGTAGCGCTCGCCTTTGCTTCGCGCCTTCTTTCCGAAAACGGCCTGAACCTTCGGGCTTGATTTTCCGTCTAAATCGAAGCAACTTTAAAAAATCAAGCAACTTCAATTCTGCTCATTTTTATACATAACCATTAATCCCAAACGCTCATGCAAGTAGTCAAGCGCGATGGTCGCCGGGAGTCGGTCAAGTTCGATAAAATCACCGCCCGGATCGAGAAACTGTGTTACGGCCTCGATCCGTCTTACGTTCAGCCCGTTGATGTGGCCATGAAGGTCGTGAACGGGCTTTATGACGGCGTGAAAACCACCGAACTCGATAACCTGGCTGCCGAAACGGCCGCTTCGATGACCACCCGTCATCCGGATTATGCGATCCTGGCCGCCCGTATCGCCATATCGAACCTGCACAAGGAGACAAACAAGTCGTTCTCCGGCACGATCAAGAAACTCTACCATTACGAAGATCCGAAAACAGGCGAAAACGCATCACTGATTTCGAAAGAGGTCTATGACGCTGTTCGGAAAAACGCAGCGCTGCTTGACTCGACCATCATTTACGACCGGGATTATAGCTATGACTACTTTGGCTATAAGACACTCGAAAAATCGTACCTGCTGAAAATCGACGGCCGGATTGCCGAGCGCCCCCAGCACATGCTGATGCGGGTTGCCGTTGGGATTCACATGGAGGACATCGATGCGGCTATTGAAACCTACAATCTGCTGTCAGAGAAATGGTTTACGCACGCAACGCCAACCCTGTTCAATGCTGGTACACCAAAACCACAAATGTCGAGCTGTTTCCTGCTGACGATGCAGGATGATTCGATTGATGGTATTTACGATACGCTGAAACAGACCGCCAAAATCTCGCAGTCGGCGGGTGGTATCGGTCTGAGCATTCACAATGTTCGGGCAACCGGTACGTATATCAAAGGCACCAATGGTACGTCGAACGGGATTGTGCCCATGCTGCGCGTCTTTAATGACACCGCCCGTTACGTCGACCAGGGTGGTGGAAAGCGGAAAGGCTCGTTCGCGATCTATCTGGAACCCTGGCACGCTGACGTTTTCGAATTCCTGGATATGAAAAAGAACTCTGGGAAAGAGGAACTACGCGCCCGCGACCTGTTCTACGCGCTCTGGACGCCCGATCTGTTCATGAAGCGGGTAGAAGCCAACGATGTATGGTCGCTGTTCTGCCCGCATGAGTGCCCAGGTCTGGCGGATTGCTACGGCGATGAGTTCGAAGCCCTGTACGAGCGCTACGAACGCGAAGGCCGCGCCCGCCGGACGGTGAAAGCGCAGGAACTGTGGTTCGCTATTCTGGAAGCGCAGACCGAGACCGGTACGCCGTACATGCTGTTCAAGGATGCCGCCAACAAAAAATCGAACCAGAAAAACCTGGGTACGATCAAGTCGTCGAACTTGTGCACCGAGATCATCGAATACACCTCGCCCGACGAAGTAGCCGTCTGCAACCTGGCGTCCATTGCGCTGCCGAAGTTTATTACGCGCGGTCAGGATGGTATTCTGCGGTTCGACCACCAGAAACTGTATGAGGTAACCAAGACCGCTACGAAGAACCTCAACAAAATTATCGACATCAACTACTACCCGGTTGAGGAAGCCCGTCGGAGCAACATGCGCCACCGGCCAATTGGTCTGGGCGTGCAGGGGCTGGCTGATGCGTTCATCATGCTGCGGATGCCGTTTGAGTCGGATGAAGCGCGTCGCCTGAACGAAGACATTTTCGAAACGATCTACTTCGGTGCCATGACGGCGTCGATGGAGCTGGCTAAAGTACTGGGACCCTACGAAACCTGGAAAGGCTCGCCGATTTCGGAAGGTATCTTCCAGTTCGATATGTGGGAACAGGATGGCCAGCCTGTACAACCAAAATCTGGCCGCTGGGATTGGGAAAGCCTGCGCAAGGACGTCGTTGAACACGGTGTCCGCAACTCGCTGCTGCTGGCGCCGATGCCAACGGCGTCGACCTCGCAGATCCTGGGTAACAACGAATGTTTCGAGCCGTACACGAGCAACATTTACACCCGTCGCGTGCTGTCAGGAGAGTTCGTTGTGGTGAACAAACACCTGTTACGTGATCTGGTGAAACTAGGGCTGTGGAATGACGCGATGAAGAACAACCTGATCCTGGCCAATGGCTCAGTACAGGCGATTCCGAACATTCCGCAGAATATCAAAGATCTCTACAAAACGGTCTGGGAGATTAAGCAGAAGCATATCATCGATATGGCTGCCGACCGGGGTGCGTATATCTGTCAGTCGCAGTCGCTGAACATCCACATTCAGGATTCGAACTTCGGCAAACTGACATCGATGCACTTCTACGCCTGGAAAGCGGGGCTGAAAACGGGTATGTATTACCTGCGTACGAAAGCCGCTGCCGACGCGGTGAAGTTCACCGTGGTACAGCCACAGGCCGAACCACAACTGGAACCCGTAATGAGCGAAGCGGCACCTGTCGAGAAGCCACTCGATTACGTACAATACGCGAAGGAACACGCTACCAACGCCCAGCCTATGCCGGTGCCGATGGTAACTGATCTCGAGCAGCAATATGCTGCCATGACCTGCTCCTTGGACGATCCAGAAGGCTGCGAAATGTGCGGAAGCTAGTATGCCTTTTCTTAAATAAAAAAGCCGACTATATAAACAATAGTCGGCTTTTTTATTTAAGAAAAAACTATATATAATTAAACTTTTATTCTCAAGAAGAAACTTAAATTTTTATGTTAATGTTTGTGATTTGTATTGGTAAATAAGTTTAATTCTTGGTTAAATTATTATATAAATGGCAACATTAAATTATGCAAATAGACTATCAAATATTCAAAATAGAAAATTTGATAGAGAACTGAATGAATCTTTAATGTCGAAATCGTTTAGTTCTGGTCAAATTCCTGATGATGTAAAGTATTTACTTGAATCAATGCGTCCTATTGATCAGAAATATAATGAAAAGACAATTACTGCCGCCGAAAGAGTTCAAACACATCTAAATAATGGTTTAGAACTCCATTTTGAAAGAGCCTATAGGACACAAGGTTCTGTAAAAACAAACACTAATATTAAAGTTCATAGTGACTTTGATTTACTAACAATTGTTGATAAGTATCATTATCCAGAAGTATTTACTGGCAATGCATATGTTGAGTCAGATCCAAACGAAGATATAAAAGAACTAAGACGACAATCAACTAAAATTTTAAAGAGTAAATATGATGAAGTAGATGATACTCACGAAAAATGTATTTCTATTTACAATAAATCACTTGGAAGGAAAGTTGATATTGTATTTGGCTACTGGTACAATACTGAAAAGTATTTAGAGAGCAGTGACGAATATTACAGGGGAATATATTTTTATAAATTTCCAAATGGCCCTAAATACAACAGAGCTGATTTTCCTTTTGCTCACATACACCAAGTGAATGTAAAAGGAGATATGACTAGAGACGGACTAAGAAGAGGAATAAGGCTTCTTAAGAATCTAAAGGCAGATAGTGAAGTAGAGATAGAAAGCTTAAAAAGTTTTCATATTACTTCAATTGTTCATTCAATGGATGAAAGTGTTCTGTGGTATACTCCCGGTGCCGAATTAGGCATTGCTAAAGCTGTATCAACTCAAATGCAACGTATTATAGATGATCCAGCCTACAGGAAAGGAATTAAAAGCCCTAATGGTACAGAAAATTCTTTAGAAAAGGATGATCTTGTTTCTGATATAAAAAAATTGAAAATAGATTTGGATACTCTCATTGAAGATGCTTCAAAGGATATTCTAAAAAGTTATGTAACTGAAAAAGCAATAATGACATATTAAAAGGGTTTGTTATGACTGATTTAAAACCAAAAATATTTATTGGCTCGTCTAGGGCTGGGTATGCAATTGCTGAAAAAGTTAAAAATTATTTATCTGATGTAGGTGATTGTTTCCTATGGAAAGAGCCAGGTATATGGGAGCCTAATAGAAGTACTTTCGATAATCTTCTTCGAATGGCTAGCTATTTTGACTTTGGTATATTTGTGGCAACAGCAGATGACTTAACTTTAACTAGTGATGATAAGTTAGTTGTTGAACCGAGGGACAACGTAATACTAGAGATGTCACTTTTTTTAGGAGCAATGGGACGAGACAAGTCTTTCTTGTTAGTTGAAAAAGGAATAAAACTTCCTTCTGACTTTGATGGTATCTATATGCCTCGTTTCGAAGGAAATGACGATGGTAGTATAGAAGGTGCATGTCGGGAATACGCATCAAAGATAGAAGAGCATTATAGACTTGGTCACTTGAGTCTATATCCAACTACTGCTTTAGCAATCGGTTACTACAAAAACTTTGTTTCAGGTTTAGTTGATAGTATACAAAATGCTGATACTCTCGAGATTGATGGTGTACGCTTTACTGATTTTACTTTAAAAGTTGTCGTACCTAGTGATTTGCAAGGGATGATAAGGGAAAAAGCTTCAATGTTTTATAGACGTCACGGATTTGTTGAAAACGCAATGAAGACAAGGTTCCGTAAACATCCTGCTTGGTTTCAGCTTGATTCTAAAAACGCACCACATGCTATTATGTATGATATGCCAAGTACATTAACTGGTATTGATGATGCGATAGAGATGATTTTGCAAAAAGGGCATCAGGGTAGAACCAAAATGCAAGAAATTATTGAACAAAGAGAACTTAACAACTTTAGAAGAGTTTTACAAATACAACTTGATAAAAGCCCTTTTGCTAAATCGACTGTAGAAATAATTGATGAATTTTAGTTGTAAATATTACTCAGTTATGCATAGAATCTGTGTCAGTTGTAACCAATGCTGTACATAATGGAATGCCGCTATGACCTGCTCCCTGGATGATCCAGAAGGCTGCGAAATGTGCGGAAGTTAGTCGAGTAGCTATAAAGAATGTAGTAAGACCCCGCCTAAAAACGGGGTCTTACTGTTAAAGCACTTTGCTGTGACTGAAGAAACATTCGTATTTTGTTTCGTTATTAACCTAGCTCATATGCAACCACGCCTAGATCGCACGGCTTTTCATGCTGGGACGCATGAAGAAACAGAACAGTATCATGACCGCTGTCAGCCGAAAACACATGTCGAACGGTTACAGGCTGCTGCTTATCTAAATAGCGTTGCCTTCAATTATGATTTAAACGATCCTCCTCGACTGGACCGGACGTTGTTCACCGGACGGCGCCATATTAACCGCAATGGCTAATATTTTCAACCTGGACTTTCGGGATTTTCTGCAGGCACTACGCCATCAGCAGGTCAAGTATATTTTAGTTGGTGGTTACTCCGTCATTCTGCACGGTTACAGTCGTACTACGGGCGATATGGACGTATGGGTTGAAAAAACGTCTGAGAATTATAGCCGACTGGAAAGAGCATTTCTTGAGTTTGGAATGCCAACATTTGATATGACGTCGGACAACTTCCTTAATAATAGCAATTTTGATGTTTTTACGTTTGGTCGCCAGCCTGTTGCGATTGATATCATTACGGCTATTAAAGGTTTAGAATTCAAGGCTGCCTTTGAGCAGGCAAAGGATATTGAAGTAGAAGGGTTAGTCATTCGGCTTATTCACTACAATGATCTTATAAAAGCTAAGAAAGCTGCTGGTCGTCCCCGCGATATCAATGACATCGATCATCTGACTAGGAAGTAGTTCATAGTTGAGAATTGTTATGTAAGTAGTACGCCGTGCGGTAAAAAGCCCCGCCATAGTACTTACGCAATAGATTGATAGCTTTGGGCTCAATCTATTCGCATGAATCGACGTACGTTCCTCGAACAACTATCGGCCGGGAGTGGCGCGGCATTAGCTGCTCCTCTGTTAACGCTTCCTTCTTTTGAGACACAGGCCAGTTCTCGGCTGATATCCAGCAACCCGACCGGTTACTCCGCTGATGTGATTATTGCCGGTGGCGGCCTTGGTGGTTGCGCGGCTGCCCTGGGCGCGCTGCGAAATGGCCTGACCGTTGTGTTGACCGAAGAAACGGACTGGATTGGGGGGCAATTGACCCAGCAGGGTGTCCCACCCGATGAACACCAGTGGATTGAAACGCACGGGGCTACCCAACTTTACCGCGATCTGCGCACCGCCATCCGGCAGTATTACGTCCAGCATTATCCCTTGACCGACGAAGCCCGGAAACGTCCGCATTTGAATCCGGGTGACGGGGCTGTATCCCGTTTGTGTCACGAACCGCGTGTGGCGCTCGCGGCTTTGTATCAGCTGCTAATGCCGTACTTGAGCTCGGGCAAATTGACGCTTCTACTGGAGCACAAAATCATTGGGGCTGACGTTGATGGTGATACGGTCCGGGCGTTGAAAGCCGTCAACCAGCGTAGCGGCAGGGACTATATTCTGGCGGGTCCGTATTTCGTCGACGCCACCGAACTGGGCGATTTGCTGCCCTTGACAAAAACCGAGTTCGTCACGGGAGCCGAGTCGCAGAAGGAAACCCGCGAATTACACGCGCCCGAAAAAGCCGATCCGAACAGCTGCCAAGCGTTTACAATGTGCTTTGCGATGGACTACGTGCCCGGCCGGAACTACGTTGGCCCTAAGCCTAAAGACTACGCCTTCTGGCAGCGTTACGTGCCCAACGTAACACCCGCCTGGTCGGGGAAACTGCTAAGTCTGAGCTACTCCAACCCAAAAACTCTTGAACCAAAACAACTGGGTTTCCACCCGGAAGGGATCAGCACGGGTGAGACGCTGAATTTGTGGAACTACCGCCGGATTATCAGCAAAGCCAACTTCAAGCCGGGGACTTACGCCGGAGATATCTCCAGCGTGAACTGGCCGCAGAACGACTATATCCTGGGAAACCTGATCGGAGCCAGCGACAAGGAGTTCAGGAAGCACGTTGACAACGCCAAACAGTTGAGTCTGTCGCTGTTGTATTGGTTACAGACCGAAGCGCCCCGCCCGGATGGGGGACAGGGCTGGCCCGGCCTGCGTCTGCGCCAGGACATTATAGGTACGGAAGACGGGCTGGCTAAATACCCCTATATCCGCGAATCACGTCGGATCAAATCCGTGTTTACCGTGCTGGAAGAACACGTTGGTGCGGATAATCGAGCCTTGATTACAGGGAAGAAAACCGGCAACACAGCCGCCGATTTCTACGACAGCGTTGGCGTGGGCTACTACCACATTGATCTGCACCCCAGCAGCAGTGGCAACAATTACATCGATTTCAGCTCGCTGCCGTTTCAGATACCGCTGGGTGCACTAATTCCCCAACGCGTAAAAAATTTACTACCTGCCAACAAAAATATCGGTACGACGCACCTGACCAATGGTTGTTACCGCCTGCACCCGGTGGAGTGGAGCATTGGCGAAGCAGTAGGTATGCTGGTGGCGTATTCGCTGAGTAAAAAAGTGGGGCCCCGCGCCGTTCGGGAGAACGAACAACATCTCCAGAATTTTCAGAAAATGGTACGATCACAGGGCATTGAAACCCACTGGCCTAAAGCGTAGGAATGGTCTATTCTTGGTAAATTTACCGTATTTTATTCCTTGTTAAGTGGTATTATTGGTGTAATAATTTTGTAAAGTGTTGTATTTGCCGTAATTAGCTTCTATTCTTTACTCGCTGAAAATGATTGCCCAATTCGCCACTCTTTCGTTTTACCAACCGGTACGTAGTAAACCTCTCACTAATCGACTCATTCAGGCTGCTTTCTGGATTTGGGTGCTGCAACTTCCTCTCCAGGTAGTTGCCCAGAAACTGAGTCCGAAAACGATGGATGCGCTGGTCGACAAGCAACTATGGCCGACCGTCAACGAACTGAGCGAATACGTAGCACTGCCCAACGACGCGGTCAACCCGGATGATATTACGAAAAACATCGCCTGGACCGAAAAGGCATTTGCCAAACGAGGTTTTACAACGAAGGTGTTGGCCACCAGCCACCAGCCTATCGTACTGGCCGAGAAGAAATTCCCGAAGGCGACGCAGACCGTGCTGTATTATTTTCACCTGGATGGACAGCCCGTTCGGGCTAATGAGTGGAGCCAGAAAGATCCATTTGTTGCGGTGATGAAGGAGAAAACCAACACCGGCGAGTTCAGAGAAATGACGGGCAACGTAAGGCAGGGACCTGTTAACGACGAGTGGCGTTTGTTTGGCCGTTCCACCTCCGACGATAAAGGGCCTATCATCATGATGCTGAACGCGCTGGATATTGTTCAGGCGCAGAAACAGACCCCGCCTTATAACATCAAAATTATCATCGATTCGGAAGAGGAAAAAGGTTCGCCGGGACTGAAAAGCGCCATCGACGCACACAAAGACAAGCTGAAAGCCGACTACATGATTGTGATGGATGGGCCGATGCACACGTCCAATCGACCAACGTTGTCGTTTGGCTGCCGGGGCAATGCCGGTTTTACCATTACCACTTACGGGCCCGTTACCCCCCAGCATAGCGGTCATTACGGAAACTACGCGCCCAATCCGGCCTTCCGGCTAGCCCGGCTGATTGCGTCCATGAAAGATGAGCAGGGTAGGGCGCTGGTCGAGGGGTTTTACGATGGCATTACGTTCGACGATGAGAGCCGGAAAATTATGGCCGCTGTACCCGATAAAAAAGAAGGTATCAACAAAAGCTTACTGATCGTCAACGAAGACAAAGTCGGGACAAGTTACCAGGAATCGCTGCAATACCCGTCGCTGAACGTGCGGGGCATGAAGTCGGCGGAGATTGGAAAAGGGGCGGCTACCATCGTACCGGCCGAGGCCACCGCTCTGTTCGATATTCGACTGGTGCCCGAAACCGACGGTCAGCGTATGGTTGACCTGGTGAAAAAGCACATTGAAAAGCAGGGCTATACCGTGCTCGATCACGCGCCCACGCCCGAAGAACGGCTTAAATACGACCAGATCGTTTTCTTTGAAGGCAACGCTGGTACGCCCGCCTTTCGGACCGACATCAATAGCTCCATTGGCCGTTGGCTGCGGGAATCGATTAATCGGAGTTTTGAGCAGGACCCCGTTATGATCCGGATTATGGGCGGTACTGTCCCGGTCGTGCCCTTTATTCAGGCGCTAAACATTTCGGCCGTCATTGTACCGCTGGTGAACATGGATAATAACCAGCACAGCCCGAATGAAAACCTGCGGCTGGGAAATCTCAGAACTGGTATCAAGACCTGCCTGTCGCTGTTAACAACGCCCCTTACTTCTTCCCCAGCTCAATCACCTGCATATCGCTGATGCGTCCGGCGTCGAGGGTAAATCGAATGGCGGTGCGCATTTTATGAAAACCCGTTTTGCCTGCCGCGCCAGGGTTGAGGTACAGCATGTTGTTCAGCGTAGCGTCGCGCAAAACTTTCAGAATGTGCGAGTGGCCGCAAACAAACAGATCCGGGGGGGCTGCCTGCAAAATAGGCCGTACCTCCGGATTATAGCGGGGGGGCGCTCCGCCAATGTGCGTCATCCAGACGGTAAACCCTTCAATTGTAAACCGCTGATTGGCGGGCAAATCGCTGCTTACCGGATCAATATTTCCACTAATGATACGTAGCGGACGGAAGTCCCGCAGCTGTGTTAGCACGTCCAGCGCGCCCACATCGCCCGCGTGCCATACTTCGTCGCAGGCGTCGAAGTGGTTGAAAAGCTGGGGGTCCAGGTAACTGTGCGTATCGGAGAGTAAGCCAATGCGGGTCATATCGATTGCGTAAAAGCGAGTGGCAAAAATCGACACTTTTTGCCACTCCTCTAGTATGGTCTGCCTTACGTGGTGGCCGTTGTTTTTGCCATCGTGCTATTCAAATCAGCGCGAATTTGCTTTTTGTCAATCTTGCCAACGCTCGTTTTAGGAATAGCTGATACGATATGAACACTGTCGGGTACGTACCATTTGTTCAGCTCACCCTTGTCCACCTTTGACTGTAGTTGCTGTTTGATGCTGACTTCGGTCAGTTCGAAGCCGGGTTTGGGAACAATCAGGGCATGGGGACGTTCGCCCCAGCGCTCGCTGGTGATACCTACAACGGCTGATTCCGCAATGCCTTCCAACTGAGATAGTACGTTTTCCATATCCAGCGACGAAACCCACTCCCCGCCCGTTTTGATTACGTCTTTCAGCCGGTCGGCAATCTGCACCCAGTTGTCAGGTGAGATACTCGCCACATCGCCGGTATGCAGCCAGCCACCCTGCCAAAGCGCCACTTCCCGTTCGGGGTCTTGGTAATACCCCTGCGTGAGCCACGGAGCACGCACCAACAGTTCGCCTACCGACTGGCCATCGTGCGGTACGTCGTTCCCGGCATCGTCGAGCAATTTAAATTCAACGAAGGGAGCCGTGCGCCCGGCCCGGGTACGCAAGGCAAGCTGTTCGTCGCCGGTTTGGTTACGTTCGGTATCGTTCAGGTGCGTAAGGGCCAGCACTGGAGCCGTTTCCGACATGCCGTAACCCTGGTAAATCTGAATGCCCATGGCTGTGGCGGCCTGCGCCAGACCCCGCGTGAGCGCCGAGCCGCCAATGATTACTTTCCAGTGACTCAAATCAACCTGTTGCGCAGCCGGGCAGGCCAGGATCATACCCATTACCGTTGGGACGCAGTGGGAGAGAGTGATCTGTTCGTTGCCCAGCAATTTTACCAGCATATCGGGCTCATACCGACCGGGATAGACCTGCTTGGTGGACAGCATTGTTGCCAGAAACGGGAACCCCCAGGCATGAACGTGGAACATAGGCGTCAGAGGCATATACACATCCGACAGCGACGAAAACGGTACGGCCTGATAACCACAGACGTAGGTCGCCAGTCCCATCGTGTGCATGAACAGCTGCCGGTGTGAGAAATACACCCCTTTCGGGTTCCCGGTCGTACCCGTCGTGTAGAACGTAGTGGCCCAGGTATTCTCGTCAAAATCCGGAAAGTCGTAGTCGGGGGAGTTATCGGCCAGCAGGGCTTCGTACTCACCGGCAAAGTTGGCAGGAACGTCTGGCGTCGCGCCGGTATAGACTTTATCCGACAGCAGGACAAAGGACTCAACCGTTGTGAGCTGGTCCTGAACCGCGTTTAGAATCGGCAGAAAATCTTCGTGAATCAGCACCATCTTATCCTCTGCGTGATTCATCGTATAGAGAATCTGCGCGGGCGATAGCCGAACGTTTACCGTGTGCAGAATGGCCCCCAGACTCGTTACGCCGAAAAAGCATTCAAGATACCGGTGGCTATCCCAGTCCAGCACCGCTACAGTGTTCCCTGGCTGCACGCCCAGCGCTGTCAGCGCATTGGCCAACTGGCGAACGCGCTCGTTGAACCGGACGTAATCCATCCGAAACAAATCCCGATAGATGATTTCCCGCTGCGGCTCATATTTCAGTGACTGAGCCAGCATGGATTTGATCAGAATGGGTGGCTCGTAGGCTTCTTCGGCCCGGGGAATCAGCTTGGTCTGGATCATGGCAAGTAGGGTTTTTCTTAGAACGAGTATGTACTACGTGAAATTAAACAATAGAAAGAAAAAATAGTAAATAAGAAAAGGCCCGGTCGCTAAACCGGGCCTTCGCCAGAAAAGATATACAAACAGAACTTACAACAGCAATCCTGCCAGCGTAGCTGACATATAACTGGCTAACGTACCGCAGATCAGTGCCTTGAAGCCCAGACGCGCCAGATCACTTCGGCGTTGGGGGGCCAGTTCGCCAATACCACCCACCTGAATGGCAATGGAGCTGAAATTGGCAAAACCGCAAAGGGCAAAGCTGGTAATGGCGATGGTTTTGGGATCGAGCGTTTCCCGTACCTTGATTAATTCAAGGTACGCCACAAATTCATTGACCACCATTTTGGTACCCATCAGCGATCCGGCGATTTCGACATCTTTTGACGGTACGCCCATAGCCCAGGCGAAAACGGAAAATAGTTTGCCCAGCAGGAAATTCATGCTGAGGTTATCCATATTCAGGACGTAGAAGCCCAGCCGAAACAATAGGCTGTCGATCAGCGCAATCAGGGCAATGAAGCCAATCAGCATGGCAATCACGTTGAAGCCAACTTTCAGGCCCTCGCTGGCACCGGCAGCAATAGCGTCGAGCAGGTTTGCGTGCGATTTCTTAATCTCAACCTTAACGGTACCCTGCGTTTCGGAAACCTGCGTTTCGGGCATTACAATCTTACTGATCACCAGCGCGCCCGGAGCGGCCATGATACTGGCCGCCAGCAGATAAGGAGCCGGAACGCCCAGCGAGATGTACACGGCCAGAACCCCGCCGGCAATACAGGCAAACGAGCCCGTCATACTAGCCAGCAGCTCCGAGTTAGTCATGCCATTCAGGTAGGGCTTGATCATAATCTGCGCTTCGACCTGTCCCACAAACGTACTGGCTACGTTTGACAAGGCCTCGGCACCGCTTACGCCCATCAGCCACTTCATGGCCCGCGCCATAATGGCCACAACGCGCTGCATGATACCCAGGTGGTAGAAGATGTTAACGAGTACGGCTACGAAGATGATAGTTGGGATAATCTGAAAAAAGAAGATCAGGTTGTTGTCGCTCCCGAAGGCCTGGGAGAGCAGATATCGTTTAACAAGGGGGCCAAAAACGAACTCTGCCCCCGAACCTGCTTTCTGGAGCAGACGATCGACGTAATAACCGAGCCCCTGGAAGAGATCACGGCCAATATCTGTTTTAAGAACAAAGACGGCTAACCCGAACTGGAGGGCCAAACCTACACCAACAGTGCGATAGTTGATGGCTTTGCGGTTATCGGAGAGGGCATAGGCAATACCCAGAATCAATACGATGCCAATAAGGCCTGTAAAACGATCCATTCAATAATGACGAGCTTACGGTTAAGTTGGCGAAGTTACAAAGGAAAAAGGGAGAATGACGTAGCCGAGACCTACTCATCCTCCCTTTTATGGGTTCATAACGGCTTAAATATCCGCAATAGCGCGCTCGGCGTTCTCCTGATATTCCGTTTCGATCTGTGCAATCTCCGTTTCTTTTACGGTAGTGAATAGCTGTGCATCGGTAAGGTCTTTTTCGGTGACATCGAAAAAGCGCTCATGCATATTGAACGGCTCGGTCCCTTCGGCCACTTCGCACTTCGTGAATGAACCGTCTTCGTTCAGTTCGTAGGCGTTCATATTGTCGAGCAGGTTGTACTTCAGAATCAGAATAGTCTGCTGTTTAACGCGCTGATCGGCCAGGAAGAACAGTGACTCGATCCGGCGATCAAAGCTACGTACCATAACATCAGCGCTACCTCCGTACACTTTTGGGTCGCCGTTATTGTGGAAATAATAAATCCGGGTATGCTCCAGGAAATCGCCGACAATGGAGCGAACGGTAATATTCTCGCTCAAGCCTTCGCGTTTTGGCCGTAGGCAGCAGATGCCCCGCACGATTAGGTGAATTGGTACACCAGCCTGCGACGCCTGATATAGCTCGTCAATTATCTGTTTATCCTCCAGCGAATTGACCTTGATGCATATGCCGCTCGGCAGGCCATGCTGGGCGTTGGTCGCTTCGGCCTGAATTAACTGGATCAGCTGTTCGCGCATACCGCGTGGTGCCGTAATCAGGTATTGGTAATCGTTCGGCAGTGAGTGGCCGGTGATAACGTTGAAGAACTCCGAAATGTCATGTGTGTACACTTCATTAGTCGTCAGCAGACCAATGTCGGTGTAAAGTTTCGAGGTGTCTTCGTTGTAATTCCCCGTGGCCATGTGAGCGTATCGGGCTACCCGGCTGCCTTCATTACGGACAACCAGCAGCAGCTTCGTGTGCGTCTTGAATCGACTAATCCCGTAGATGACAAAACAACCCGCTTTTTGCAACTTCTGGGCTTCACGAATGTTGTTTTCTTCGTCGAAACGGGCTTTTACTTCGAACAGGACCGATACGTGTTTGCCGTTCTCGGCCGCTTTCAGGAGGGCCTGCGTAATCCGGGAGCGTTTGGCGAGCCGGTACACGGTAATCTTAATCGCCAGTACGTTCGGATCTTCGGCGGCCTGTTCCAGCAGTTGGAGAACCGGCTCGAAGTTGTTGTACGGGTGGTGCAGCAGCAGATCGCGCTGCTTGATTATATCAAAAATATCGTCGGCCTTATCGCGGTTGTAACCAATCGGAGGTACGGGCGCGTGGGGCCGGGGCATGTCATCCTTGAATTCGGGATTACCGATGATTTGCCAGAAAGCCGAAAAATCGAGCAGACTTTTCGATTCAAAAATGTTGAGATCGTCCAGTTCCCATTTTTTCTTGAGTAGATTCAGCAGCCAGACTGAGCTGGGGGTATGCTCCGCAGCTGATTCAATTTCAACGCGGGTAACCCGGCCAAGCCGCCGGTTCTTGATTTTCTGCCGTACTTCGTCGATGAAATCAACTTCGTCGTCGTCGTTTTCATCGAGCGTAAAATCCCCGTTCCGGGTTATCCGGAAGAGGTGAACCGACGTAATGTCGATGTTCCGGTACAGCTTTTTGATGTGGTGCCGGATAATGGCTTCAATGGGCAGAAAGGCTACGGTCTCGTCCCGGTCGAAAGCCATGAACCGGGGCAGGTTGGCTGGAATCTGCACGAACGACAGCCGCTGGCGGTCGTCTTCGTCGTCTGCCGTGGTTGAGAGCAGTGCGTTTTTATCCGGGTCCTGCGTGATCACACCAAAGATTAATACTTTAGTCAGCAGTACCGGAAACGTATGCGTATAGTCATACAGCATCGGAGTCAGCGTAGGGTAGATGGCCCGGTCGAAATAGTTTGTTGCTTCCTCCTGTTCTTCTTCCGTGAGCTGATCGTACTCAATCAGCTGCAGGCCGTTCTCCGGAAAGAGTGGTAGTAATTCTTCCGTAAATAGCTGCTGCTGCTGCTGCACAAACTGCTGGGCTGCCGTGAACAAGGCTTTACGGAAAGGGCCTTCCCGCAAGCCTGAATAATCAACGCGCTGCTTATGGTAATCCAGGTAATTATAGAGGCTACCCACCCGAATCATAAAAAACTCATCGAGGTTGGAGGCCGAAATAGCCAGAAATTTCAGCCGTTCCAGCAGGGTTCGGTGCTCGGGCAATTGCGGGTAGTCGCGCGCCTGATCAAGCACCCGTTCGTTAAATTTAAGCCAGCTCAGGTCGCGGCTCAGGTAATTACTCTGGTCGATTACGCTGCTGACTTTTTCGCTTACTTTAGCCATTTTGTCGGTTGTCTGCGTTGGCTTATCAGTCGGTCGGTTCGTAAACCGGGAAACCAGGTTTCCCAGTAGTCGGTTAGGATCTAATGGATGGCGCATAGCGGTCAGGATCATTCAGAACCCGACTGACGAGGTCGGATTGTTAATGCTTGTATAATGCCCGATCCGGCGGACCAGCGGCAATGTGTATTATTTATTTCGTCAAAAATCTTCTTCAGCTAAGCACGAATACCGGCTGCAAATACTCGGTTTATCGGCTATTTTAAAACAAGAACGAAATTTCTTAACACTCTGGTAAAACAAAAAAGCGGGCTGAGTGGCCCGCTTTTTTTGTGGTAACGACTAGATATCCACTCGGGCATATTTAGCGTTTCGTTCGATAAAGTCTCGTCGGGGGGCTACCTCATCGCCCATCAGGGTCGAGAAGACGTGATCGGCGTCGGCGGCCGACTCGACCGTAACGACTTTCAGCGTTCGGGTGTCGGGGTTCATGGTTGTGCTCCAGAGCTGCTCGGCGTTCATCTCGCCAAGACCTTTGTACCGCTGCACGCCCACGTTCTCTTCCTTCCCGCTACCGGCCAGTTCCTTCACCGCTGCTTCGCGCTGGGCTTCGGTCCAGCAGTAACGTTCTTCCTTGCCTTTCTTGATTAGGTACAGCGGTGGCTGGGCGATATAGATGTAACCATTGTCGATCAGCGATTTCATGTTCCGGTAAAACAGAGTCAGAATCAGCGTCCGGATGTGGCTGCCATCAACGTCGGCATCGGTCATGATGATAATTTTGTGATAGCGGAGCTTGTCCAGATTCATCACTGTCTCGTCATCCTTTTTCTCCAGCCGAACGCCCAGCGCCGTCCAGATATTCTTAATCTCCTCGTTTTCGTAGATCTTGTGCTCCATGGCTTTCTCTACGTTCAGGATTTTACCCCGCAGCGGCAGAATCGCCTGGAAGGCCCGGTTGCGGCCCTGTTTGGCGGTGCCACCCGCCGAGTCACCCTCTACCAGATACAGCTCGCATTTTTCCGGATCGGTATCCGAACAGTCGGCCAGTTTACCCGGCAGACCCGCCCCGCCCATGAAGTCCTTACGGTCGGTCATGATACGTTTGTAGGCCATATCAGCCGCAATACGTGCCTGCGCCGACACCAGGACTTTCTTAACGATGCCCTGCGCCGTTTTAGGGTTTTCTTCCAGCCAGGTTTCGAGCAGATCGGCCATCGTCTGGCTAACGGCGCTCACCACCTCCTGGTTACCCAGTTTCGTTTTGGTCTGGCCTTCAAACTGCGGCTCAGCTACTTTTACCGAGACAACGGCGGTTAGCCCCTTCCGGAAATCCTCGCCACTAAACGCGATCTTACCCGCATTCTTGGGCATTACGTTCGGGTTCTTGTCCGCGTAGTTTTTCAGGACCCGCGTCAGCGCCGACCGGAAGCCCTGTACGTGCGTACCACCTTCGTGCGTGTTGATGTTGTTGACGTATGACAGGACGTTCTCTCCGGCTTCGTAGTTGTAGACCAGGGCTACCTGAACGGGTGTTGCGCCTTTGGTGCTTTCCATATAAATGGGATGCATGCCGTCTAGCGCCGGACGGGTTTCGTCCAGATACTGTACGAACTCAATAAGGCCACCTTCCGAAAAGAACTCATCCTGACGCAGAGGGGCGCCCGCTTCGTCGATTTCCCGCATGTCCTGCAACAGAATTCGAATACCCTTGTTGAGGTAAGCCAGTTCGCGCAAACGGCCTGCTACGGTGTCGTATTTGTAAACCGTTTCGGTGAAAATGCTGCTGTCGGGTTTGAAATGAGTTTTGGTGCCTGTATCCGACGCATCACCAATTACCCGAACGTCGTACTGAGGGACGCCAATTTTGTATTCCTGCTCAAATATTTTGCCTTCACGGTGTACTTCTACCCGAACGTCGGTCGAGAGTGCGTTCACGCAGGAAACGCCGACTCCGTGCAGCCCACCGGAAACTTTGTAGGTATCTTTATCGAATTTACCACCAGCGTGCAGGATCGTCATGGCGATTTCCAGGGCTGATTTTCCCGTTTTAGTATTGATACCCGTCGGAATACCCCGACCGTTATCCTGTACGGTAATGGAGTTATCAGGATTGATGATAACTGAAATTTTGTCGCAATAACCCGCCAGCGCTTCGTCGATCGAATTGTCCACTACCTCCCAGATCAGGTGGTGCAGCCCACGAATACCGACGTCGCCGATATACATGGATGGACGTTTGCGAACGGCTTCCAGACCTTCAAGTACCTGAATGTTATCGGCACCGTAATTGCCTTTGGGGGCTTCGGCTGGAGCGTCTGCTTCAATCAGTTCATTGGTCATATTTGAAATCAGATAATGTCGAAGAAACTACTACGCAGTGTGTAGAAAATGGAGCCTGAAAGGCCATACTTACAGATTGTAAAAATACAAAAAAAAAGCGGCATTTCATAGCCATTCAACAAGAAAAGTGAATGGCTGAGGCAGGCGTATTCTGGCCGCTCAGGAAGAATTATTCGACGGTCAGAGCCACATTTCCCCCAGATTTATGGGTAATAGTGATGCCATTCCTTACCTCGTCGTAGGCTGGATGTGGTCCGGCCGGATTTCTCCAAAAAGTATCATTAACCAGCTGGTTACGTACTGTCGAAATTTTCCTGGTACAAACCGGCTGGAAAGCCAAAAGCCAGGTCCGCTGGAACCTGGCTTCTGGCTTTCTAGGTAAGATCGGTACTAATCTTCCGGGTATGGAATGTAAACAAAGCCCGCAAAGTCACCGTGTACGACAAACAGGCAGCAGTACTCGTCCGGCTTTTTGTAATTCTCTTTCCACAGATCAATGGATTCCGCGCCAATCAGCGCCCGTTGCACAAATTCATCAACGAAAGAGGCTTTGTAATTCCACTGATTTTCCAGCTCATTGGCACCAATCAGCAACTGCCCGACGGGAACCTCGCGCCGGGAGGCTACAAATACCGGAAACTCCGAAAAGCCCCGTTTACGGATCTGGTACGATGCTTCTTTCAGTTGGTCGGCTACTTTGACAAAATCCGACGAAATGACGCCCATCAGCTCCTTGTTTACATCGTAGGAGTTGGCGTCGTCGAGTAAGGTATTTTCGTTACTGTGGTTAATCATGTTTATGATCCGTGATGTAGATAAGCCCCCGAAGAAATCGGCTCTAGAAGCGGGCTGCCAGCAGCAGATCCAGGTCCTTGTAGCGCATGTTATACTTCCGGGCGATATAGGAGTTGGTCAGCATCCCCTTATGTGCATAAACACCTTTCATAAACCATCGGTTCGCGTACATCATCTGGTCAATGCCGCCCGTGGTGCCGGTTTCCAGCAGGAAGGGTAAAAAGATGTTACTCAGGGCCATGCTGGCTGTGTGCGATACACGGGAAGCAATGTTTGGTACGCAGTAATGAATCACTCCGGCGTGCTTGTAGGTCGGCTGTTTATGGCTGGTCATGCGCGACGTTTCGAAGTTTCCACCCTGGTCGATCGATACGTCGATAATAACCGAATCGGGTTTCATCCGGCTGATCATTTCTTCGGTCACTACAACAGGGCTGATGCCGTCTTCCGCCCGTATCGCGCCAATCACAACGTCGGCCCGCTGAATGGCTTCGGTGAGCGTATCGGAGTCGATAATGGAGGTGTAAATGTGCTGCCCGAGCGAATATTTGAGCCGCTGCAGTTTGTAGAGATGCCGGTCGAATACTTTGACGTCGGCCCCCATGCCCAGCGCGGCCCGGAGGGCATACTCGGTTACGGTACCGGCGCCCAGCATGACCACTTTCGTTGGTGGTACGCCCGTGATGCCGCCCAGAATAATCCCCCGACCATTGTCGGCGTTGCTGAGGTACTCGCCAGCAATAAGCATGACTGCACTTCCGGCAATCTCACTCATCGACCGGATGATTGGCAGACCACCGGCCTGATCCTCGATGTATTCGTAGCCAAAAGCCGTAACGCTCTTGCTGTTAATTTTTTCGAAATAGTCCCGTTCGCGGGCGGGAAGCGTCAGGGCCGATATAACCGTGCTACCTGATTTGATATGCTCGAACTCTTCGTCAACGAGGGGTTCTATTTTCAGGATCAGGTTGGCGTCGTAGACTTCTTTGGGCGAGTAGGCAATCTGGGCACCGGCTTCGCTGTATTCGCTGTCGGCGAACTTTGCTTTTTCTCCCGCGCCCTGCTCCACGATAACGTTGTGTCCGTTACGGACCAGAATAGCGACGGCTTCCGGCGTCAGCGCGATGCGGTTCTCCTGAAGAGACACCTCTTTGGGTAACCCGATGAGCAGGCTGTTCCGATTGGTTTTCAGCGCCAGGGGGGCTTCTTTCGGATACAGTGCCGTTTGTTTGGCTAATTCCTCAAATCCAGTCATGCGCTCCGGCAAAAAACAAATTGATGGGGGTTATTTTTAGGGGGTGTGTAACGTCTGTTCTGGTTGATGACGGACAAGACGTTACGATCAGACCAGGGTTGTGGTAACGGTTCGACTACCATCTGGATTGACAGCCAGTCGTACGCGGTAATAACTAGTGGGCCACAGGGCTTCGATCCGCTCCGGCCACTCAATAAAACAATAATCGCCGGAATCAAAATACTCCTCGATTCCGATATCCAGCGCTTCAGCTTCGTTCCGTAGCCGGTAACAATCAAAATGATACACCGAGTGCCCTTCGTGGGTGGTGTATTCATTAACGATCGAAAACGTTGGGCTTTGCACCATGCTGATAACGCCCAGGGCCCGGCACAGCGCTTTAATTAGCGTCGTTTTGCCCGCGCCCATATCGCCGTCGAACAACCATACCGAGCGAACGCGCCCTTCGGCCAATAGCTGATGGGCTACCTTGTCAAGTTCGTCAAGCTGTTGAAACCGGGTTGTCATGGGTACTGAATGGTTGACCGGCAAAGATACGTATTTTAAGTGGTCTGTTCCTGCTGGCGACACGCAGAAGCAAGTTAGCAGGAACCTTATTGCTGATTTACCGGGTAGATTGCCACAAAATAAGGCCAGTCTTTTGCGAAAGACTGGCCTTATTGGGTAACGACATCGCCGGAAATTCTGACGAATCTATTTCAGTTGCAGATCGTCGATGACGCGCTGTACTTTGGCTTTCAGCTGATCGTACGTAGCGTCAAACGCTTCTTTGCTTTCGAGCGGTTCGCGAACGCTGACATAGAACTTGATCTTCGGCTCCGTCCCCGACGGACGTGCCGAAACCTTCGTGCCATCGGCCGTGAAGAACTGCAGTACGTTCGACGATTCAATGCCCATTTTACCGGCTTCGATAGCGCTCGTTTCGTTGCTTTCGCTGTTAGTGCGGGTCAGCGATTTATAGTCATCGATACGTACGACGGCTGATCCGGCGATTTCTTTGGGTGGGTTTGCCCGGAAATCGGCCATCATCTGCTGAATCTCTTCGGCTCCACTCTTGCCTTTCTTCGTCAGCGAAACCAGGCTTTCGTAGTAGAAGCCGTTTTCCTGATACATCGCCATCAGCATATCGAACAGACTTTGGCCTTTGTCTTTGGCATAAGCTGTCAGCTCGGCGATCATGGCGCAGGAGGCAATGGCGTCTTTGTCGCGAACGAAGTCGCCGATCAGGTAACCGTAACTTTCTTCGCCCCCGCCAATGAACTGCTCTTTGCCTTCCAGCTCACGAATGACTTCGGCGATGTATTTGAAACCCGTCAGTGTGTTATAACAGGTAACGCCATACCGCTTACACATTTCGTCGATCAGGTCGGTCGTAACGATCGTTTTGGCGATGAATTCCTTACCCGTCAGTTTACCCGCATCTTTCCAGGCGTTGAGCAGGTAATAAATGATCAGGCTAGCCATCTGGTTACCGTTCAGTAGCTCGAACTCGCCGTGGTGGTTCCGGGCACCCGCGCCAACGCGGTCGGCGTCGGGGTCTGTCGCCATAACCAGATCGGCGTTCAGCGAATTAGCCAGATCGAGCGCCAGCTGCATCGCAGGCCGTTCTTCCGGGTTCGGCGATTTCACCGTTGGGAAGTTTCCGTCCGGTGTCGCCTGCTCTTCGACGATGTGTACATTCGTGAAGCCCAGCGCGTCCAGCGCACGAGGAACGAGCGTAATGCCGGTACCGTGAATGGGTGTGTAAACAATATTCAGATCGGCCTGCCGCTTGATCACGTCCGGATTAACGGCGTTGGATTTGATTCGCTCGATGTAAGGTGCGTCGATCTCTTCGTCGATCAGGTGAATCTTCTCGGGAACGCCCTCGAATTTAATGTCATCGACCGACGTAATCTTGTTCACCTCTTCGATAATGGCTTTGTCGTGCGGTGCTACGACCTGTGCGCCGTCGTTCCAGTATACTTTGTAGCCATTGTATTCAGGTGGGTTGTGCGACGCCGTCACAACGATACCACTCTGGCAGCCCAGTTGCCGGATGGCAAAGGACAGCTCCGGCGTTGGTCGTAGGGCGCTGAACAGGTATACTTTAATGCCGTTAGCCGTAAAAATGTCGGCAACCAGCCGGGAAAACTCAGGGCTCATCCGGCGGCTGTCGTGCGCAATCGCTACGCTGATGTCTTCGCCCGGAAAGGCCGCGTTGATGTAGTTGGAAAGCCCCTGCGTGGCTGCGCCAACCGTGTAGCGGTTCATTCGGTTGGAACCGACGCCGACAACGCCCCGCAGACCACCCGTACCAAACTCAAGATCCCGGTAAAATGAATCGGTCAGTTCGGTTGTGTTGCCCGAATCGAGCAGGTGCTGGATTGCTTCTTTGGTTTCGGCATCGTAGTTGCCCTTAAGCCACTGGTCAATGCGCTGCTGGGTTGAGGAATCGAAAGCGGTTGTCATACTCATGTGTTACTAAAAAAGATACTTGGGTTTGTGCAGACCGCACCAAATAGTCAGTCTACAAGTGGACTTAGTTGATAAAATCAAAGGTACGATGACCCGATTATTGGCGTGTATCCGGAATAAAAATTCTACTGACCGGCTAGCAGGTCTCGGCCTGCTCTGTGCGCGCTTACACGTAACGCTCCGTGATGTGCGCTGTGAGTTCACTGGTTTCGACCAATAACGGATGGCGGGGCTGGTTTAAGGCTGTTTCCAGTTCAGCGATGGTATCTTTAAACAATAGATTGACTGGAATGTCAATGGTTTCGCCCTGATTGTTCGTGTATTGAAGTTGAGGCCGAACAGTACCGCTGGCTGCCAGTACGTTGTATTGCTGCTTGGCCGTAGCCAGTTCGTCGTCAGTTGGACCGAAGGGAACAGCCTGCACCGGTAATGGATTCGCTTTCCGGTTGGCCAGTTGCGCGTCCAGGTTCGCCAAAAGCTGTTTGAGCTGGAACGTATCCTTACCCGTCCGAATCCGTTCGCGTAGCGATTGACGAATCAGGTACGTTAGCGAGTTGGCCAGGTTCAGGCCAATCTCCGCCATCTGTTTAAAAATGAGCGACGAGGGCGACATGCCCGGAATGGTGTTCGGGTCGTGCAGCAATACGTCACCGGCTGGGGTCAGGAAGCCGTCGATGCGGGAATAAACGTTGATGCCCAGCCGGGTAAAAACTTCCGAAACAGCGAGCTGAATCTTGCGGTTGTTTTCCAGACTCGTGTCGACCGGAATCCGCTTTTTGGTCGTGTTGAGCTTGTATTTCGATTCGTAATCGAAACTCGTTACGTTATAGATTTCGGTAGGAGGGAGCGCAATAGCGTTCTGATCGTCGTCCTGAATCACGCCACACGAAAACTCCTGTCCGCTGATAAACTCCTCGAACAGCACTTCATCTTCGGCGTTGATGTAGGAGAGCGTCAGATTCGGTTGCTGGCCCGAAGCCGTCAGTGCGTCGAGGGTGCTGACGAAATCCTGCGGGTGCCGGATAATATCGCCCGTCTGCTCCACCACCAGCGGGAAACTGATCCCCGATTCCAGGTTGACCATTTCCTGTGCCAGCTTGTGCTTCTCGTCGGGCATCAGCGACGACCATTCGCCCAGCTTACTCCAGCCATCGGCCTGGATGTGTACCGTAAAGAAACACTGCTCAACAGCCCGGCAGAAGTTAGTGAGGTTATCGTCGCGGACGATAGCCACGCCAATCGACGATCCCTGGTGCGGAGCTTTGACCACGATGGGCAGGCCCAGATGAGCAATCAGTGATTGAAAAAACTGGGCTTTGTCGGCCTGCTCGTATTCGTCGCGGGTGATAGTCGCCGTTTTCTTTTGCTGCCCGTTAGCCAGCGCAATCAGTTCGTTTTGCAGAATTTTGTTGATGCCCACCGCCGAGCCAAGCAGCCCCGGTCCTGTATAGGGCATTCGGTACCATTCGAGTAGGCCCTGAACTGCGCCGTCCTCACAGTTGGGGCCGTGCATGGCCAGGAAAGCAATGTCAAACTGATCCCGAAACTGCTCCGGACGTAGTATTGGTAAGCTCGCATTGAGCGTATCGTCGGCCAGCGATTCGTCGTATACCGAAAAGCCGGAGCTATCCTGCGGTAACTTGTCCCGCAGCGACATCGCGTCGAGGAAAGATGGTTCGACAAGCCGAAACTGGCCCCGTCCATCCACAAAAATCAGTACCGGCTCGAACAAGCCTTTATCCAAATTAGCCAGGGCGGTACGGCCACCCGCATACGATACCTCACGCTCCCGTGCGGGGCCACCGAAAAAAATTCCTACTCTCACTGCGTTTATGGAATGTTGCGAAGCACAAATAAACAAAAAAGCCGCCTGTTTCCGGAAACAGGCGGCTTAGGTCATATGTATTGCGAACTCAACTGCGCTCCGGTTCCGTCATGAACGGTTGAAACGCAGCTCATTAAAGGCATTGCTTCTGGTTTAGAAAGCAGGCGTGATGTTGATTGCTTCCACTTTCTTAATTTCGGGAACAGCCTTCAGGATAGCCTCTTCCAGCCCGCCCTTGAAGGTCATGGCCGACATAGGGCAGGAGCCGCAGGAACCCATCAATTCCAGCCGAACGGTTTTGTCGTCGGTAATCTCTAATATCTTTACGTTACCACCGTCGGCTGCCAGGTATGGGCGTACACTGTCGAGAGCTCGTTCGATGCGGGTAACCAATTCGTCGTTTACTATTGCCGTCTCCATGAAATCCTGTGATTTACGGTAAAATTATCATTTCCGAGTGATCTACGCAACTACTACGCGTTTTGTCTGATCCTGTGACGCGTTGCGGATTGCCACCTGCTGCGCCAGCGCTTCGGCTGCATCCTGAAACGCTTCGGTAGCCACGGGTTCGCCCATGCTGATAGCGGGTCGACCTTCATCGCCGGCTTCGCGGATGCTCTGCACCAGCGGAATCTGACCCAGCAGCGGTACATCGAACTGATCAGCCAGTTGCTGACCACCCCCTTTGCCAAAAATATAATACTTGTGGTCTGGGAGCTCAGCCGGGGTGAAATACGACATATTCTCGATCACGCCCAGTACCGGTACGTTGATCTGCGGCTGACGAAACATCGCCAAGCCCTTAGTGGCATCGGCCAGCGCCACTTTCTGCGGAGTCGTTACGATGATGGCTCCGGTTACCGGTACGGTCTGTACCAGCGTCAGGTGAATATCGCCGGTACCTGGCGGCAGGTCGATCAGTAGGTAGTCCAGTTCACCCCAGTCGGCATCGGAGAAAAACTGCTGCAGGGCGCGACCAGCCATAGTCCCCCGCCAGATAATGGCCTGACCCGGTGCTACCAGCAGACCCATCGACAACATCTTGATACCGAACTGCCGGATGGGTTCCATGCGCGTTACGCCGTCGACCTGAAAGACGCGGGGTTGAATATCTTCCGCGCCAAACATGGTTGGCATGGACGGTCCGTAAATATCGGCGTCGATGATACCCACCTTGGCGCCTGATTTATGCAGGGCAATGGCCAAGTTCGCCGTAACGGTCGATTTGCCTACGCCACCTTTCCCCGACGACACAGCAATGATATTTTTGACTCCGGGCAGGGTAGGGGTATTACTACGCGTCGAGGTAACATCCGACACCATGTTGATGGAAATCTGAATATCGGCACCAATGTGGGCGTGGATCGCATCTTCGCACCGTTTCCGGATAACTTCTTTCAGTGGGCAGGCGGGGGTGGTCAGGACAACCGTAAACTTAACCGAGCCAATACCCAGCGTTATATCTTTGACCATATCCAGCGAGACCAGATCGCGTTTCAGGTCAGGCTCCTCAACGGTGCTTAAGGCTTGTAAAACAGATTCTTTCGATAATCGGTAATCAGACATAGTGCTAAAAAGAGAAAAGAGGAGATGAGGAGGGAGAGACGGGAAATTCTAGACGAATATCCCTTCTCCTTCTTCCCTTTCCTCTTTTCTCCCCCAGTTTAAACGACTTCGTACGTCGGTCAGTTCCGCCGACATATCCACGAACTTGGATATATTTTCCAGTTTCGTCTGCAAGTTCATCAAAAACTGGCGATGGGCACCGGAGTGTTCGCCATAAAGTGGCCGATGCTGTAAGGCTTTACGAATACCAGACCACTCGCTGATGAACTGACGAAGCCCGGTATCAAACGCACTTTCGGCAAATTTACCGAAGATATAGTCATGCGCCTGCGCGTTCGGATGAATCAGGTCGGCTTCGTAAAAACGGTAATCGCGCAGATCGTCCATCATGAGTTCGTAGGCCGGGAAATAATGTACGCCCTTATGCCAGGTCGTTAACTCATGCGTCAGGACACGTAGCATCGACTTGCTGACCTGATTAGTGGGTAATGTATCGCGGGTGTGCCGCACCGGACTAACCGTCAGCAGTACGTTCAGGGCTGGATTAGCCTTGCGTAGTGTTTTTAGTAACCCTGTCAGTTCGTCGCGTACATGATCGATCTGGTACAGGTACTTTTCGAACAGCGAACCAGGCATTTTGTGGCAATTGGCCACGACTTTGCCCGATTCAATGTATCGATAAACGACCGCCGTCCCCAACGTTACCAACAGAACATCGGCCTGTCGGAGCGCGTCGGCGGTTTGGTGTAATACGTGAAGCAGTTTCTCCCGAAGTTCATCCTTCGTTGCCGCAAACAGCGACGAGTGAAAATCATAATGGAACCAGATGCCGTCGCGCTCAACATAGTGACTATCTGCTGGCTCGGCCCCCGTCAGCGCCATTGTGAGAAGTTTGTTGATCGAAACCGGATTGAAGATCGTACCGAATGGGTTGTTCAGGACTGCCAGTTTGTTATCGCTAAGTCGCTGGCCCATTACGTCGGCAAAGCACGATCCGATGGTCACAATACGGCTGTTCAGGCTGATCTGAAAAGAGAGTGTTTCGGGCGAAAGTTCGGTATGAAACTGCATACTTAATAAACACAAAAACGGACTGATTAGGTCCGTTTTACAGAGAAATTTCCATTATGCAACTATCTGATTATTAGTTCATAAGGAGCTTTAATAGTGCTTTATTACTGGCTTCTTCATTAAATACAGCTTCCACTTCAATTCGAAAACCTGCTACAATTTTTGATTCAACTTCTTGCTGAATCTTAAACGTATTTTCCAGAGTGAAAGTCTCTAAATCTACATCGAGAATGTACTGCTCAATGAGTTGCTTACGAGTATCTACAATCCAGTATTCCTGCACTCCATGTGCGGCATAGTCATTGTATTTGACACCCCGATCAATTTTTTCTGTGCTCTTCGAAAGTACTTCAACAACTAGATCAGGAGCCGGAAACTGCATCATTTCGCTTCCGAATGTTTGTGACCGTTCTGTATTCCAAAAGCAGACATCAGGTTCATAATCATTACGTGTCAGCGAAATCATTGCCTTCTCCGAAGCAACACGACCTAGCTTGTGCTTGATAACATATGCTTTAAGAAGACTATACAAATTGCCGACTGCTACCCAGTGGCGTTCTTTAACAGGAGAATGCATCACAATAGCTCCGTTAATAAATTCGGCTTTGTGATCTTCATTTACCCAGTCATAAAATTGCTGCCGCTGATGGGCTTCGTCGCGCAAAACAGTCTCAGCCTGCTGCATCAACAATTTTATATTAGGGGCTTCCAGTAACTGTTCAAGATCAAGGCTGGCCATTGTAACGGTCTGTTTACCCAAATATAACAAAAAAGCGGTCTGCCAGGCTAACCCGGCAGACCGCTGTATGCTTGTTGCTTATCGACTATTCTGCCGACACAACTTCAAACTTCACCGTGTGCTTCACGTCTTTGTGCAGATCGATCAGCGCTTCGTAGGTACCCAGCGTTTTCACGTCGTCAACCGAAATTTTCTTCCGGTCGATGTCGAAGCCTTTTTCGCGCAGGGCATCAGCTACCTGCGTGTTGGTTACACGACCGAAAATTTTGCCGCTGTCACCCGCTTTCGCTGGGATCGTCAGGGTCAGATCACCGATGTTGTCAGCAATTGACTGAGCGTCATTTTTGATCTTCTCGGCTTTGTGCGCTGCCTGGCGAACGTTTTCTGCAACGATCTTTTTGTTCGAATCGGTTGCCATTACTGCAAATCCCTGAGGAATCAGGTAATTGCGGCCGTAACCGGGCTTCACCGTAACGGTGTCGTTCTTATAGCCCAGACCGGCGATATCAGTTTTTAAAATGATTTCCATTGATCTATAAAGTTTGGCGATCCGGCGATGCAAGCACCGCCTGACAATTATTTCAGTGAATCCCCTACGTATGGCAGGATAGCCAGATGGCGAGCGCGTTTAACGGCCTGAGCCACTTTACGCTGGTTTTTCAGGCTCGTACCGGTCAGCCGGCGAGGCAGAATTTTGCCTTGCTCGTTGAGCAGTTTCAGCAGGAAATTGCCGTCTTTGTAGTCAATGTATTTAATGCCGGCTTTCTTGAAGCGGTCGTATTTTTTGCGGTTCTCGGTTTTCGAGATCGATTCGTTTTGCAGACTCATGATTACTTGGCCTCCCCGGCGTTTTCGGTTTGTTTTTTCTTACCCACTAAGCCATTCCGTTTCCGGTCGTTGTAAGCAACAGCGTGCTTGTCGAGCGAAACCGTCAGGTGACGGATGATACGTTCATCACGTAGATACTCGGTGTTGAGTTTCTCGATGATGGTACCGGGAGCCTTGAACTCGAAGAGTTGGTAGTAACCCGTGTTTTTGTGCTGGATAGGGTATGCCAGTTTGCGCAGACCCATATTTTCTTCGTGAACGAGCTCCGCACCGTTGTCGGTCAGCACTTTGCGGAACTTGTCAACGGCGTCCTTCATCTGAGCATCAGATAAAACGGGAGTTAAAATGAACACCGTTTCGTAGTTATTGGGAAACATTGTGTAATTGGTTTGAAATGAGGGCGCAAAGGTAAGGAAAAAGGAGAAAGGGTGCAAGGGGAGGTGGGAAATTTTAGGAGGAAAAGAGGAGGGGAGGAAGGAGAAAAGGGATTGCTGACGCACAGTTCCTTTCCTCCTTCCTCCCCTTCTCCTTTATTTAACAGTAAACCCGCCTTCACCGATGCGGAAACCTTCACAGTAGAGTTCGATGGTGTAGGTACCGGGTTTGAAACGCTGTCCACCCCGCCCATAAATGACGTTGATTTGCTGGCGGCTGTTATCAAAATCAAAGCGCTGCATGGCCGTATAAATTGTCGGCTGACTGTTGTAGATAAACTCACCGGAGCCGGTAGCCATATCGGAGAGAATAGCCCCGTTGGGGTCCAGAATTCGGATAAACAACTCTTTCGACTCCTGACGGGCCAGCCCATTGGGGGCCAGCCGGATGGCAAGGTGGAGCTTGTCAATCTGCTTCGCCCGGAAACTGTCGCCCTCTCGTTCGCGCCCGTTGTCGTTGATTGCCGTCACCGTAACGTTCTCGGCCCGCAGGGCGGCTGCGATGCTTACTTTTTCGCTTAGCTCCTGATTACGGGTAATAATGGACTGCACCGAATCACTCAGCGACTGGCGTTCGGCTTTCAGACCCGTGTTTTCCTGGCGTAATGAATCGTTTACCTGATTCAGCTGCCCGTTTTCGGTAGACAGGCGGGTCAGCTCCTGATCTTTCTGGGCTAGCAGCGACTGGTAATTACGAATCTTCTGATCGTATTTTTTGCTGTCGAACGCATTAACGTTACGTAGGGCCTCCTTGTCGCGTTCAAGCTGCTCACGTATTTTGAGCAATGAGTCGACACTGCCGCCCAACTGCTGTATGGCAGCAATTTTCGTGTCCAGTTGAGTGGCAATTGAATCGAGCTTGGTGCGGGCCGACAGGACTTCTTCCGTTTTAACGGCGATGGCCGCGTCCTTCGATTTATTTTCCTGCCGCTCCTGAAACCAGAAATAAAACAAGAGAATATTCAGAAAGGCCAGGATGAGCAGGGCAACAAGCAGGTAATTTCGACTGGTGTTTTTAGGTTGAGGACGAGGTTCAAGTAAAGCCATACACGATTCAAAAACAGTTGGGTCGCGGGGTAACGCGGAGAACTAATACAACGAATTGTTTATTGTACTAGACACGCAGTCCGGGGTTTTTCGGCCAAAAACTACGCCTTTCTGCGTAGTTCTCAAACCGAATACCTTACAAACCGCCTGACTGGCTAATTTGTCACAGTTTGCCTATTTTTATGATTACCGAGAATATTCAGCTGATTGAGCGCGAGTTAGCCGGTAAAGCTCGACTAATTGCCGTTACGAAAACCAAGCCGGTTTCCATGCTCCGGGAAGCCTACGACGCAGGAAGTCGGTTGTTTGGCGAAAATAAAGTGCAGGAGATGGCCGAGAAACAGACGCAGCTTCCGGCTGATGTCCAGTGGCACATGATTGGTCACCTGCAGAGTAACAAGGTGAAATACATGGCCGGTTTCGTTACGTTGATCCACTCAGTCGACAGCCTGAAGCTGCTGCAGGAAATCAACCGGCAGGCGGCCAAGCACGATCGTACTATCGACTGCCTGCTGCAAATCCACATTGCTACCGAAGAAACCAAGTTTGGTCTCTCGGCCGATGAAGCCCAGGAATTACTCAATGCGCCCGAACTGGATCAGCTACCCAATATCCGGATAGTCGGACTGATGGGACTGGCGTCGAACACCGACAATCAGGACCAGGTTCGGCAGGAGTTCCGGGGGCTGAAAGAATTATTCGACCGGCTGGCAACCATTCAGCGGCCTATGCTTGATTTCCGGGAGCTATCGATGGGCATGAGTGGTGATTATCGCATTGCTGTGGAGGAGGGGAGTACACTGGTTCGGGTGGGGAGTGCTATTTTTGGGGCTCGATAGCACATTGACTACGCATTTAAACCGGGCGGTCGCGTCCGAATAACTACCATGAAATTCTTTATTCAGGCGGGGGCTATACTTGGTTTACTAGGTGTAGGTCTCGGTGCTTTCGGGGCTCATGCCCTACGTACCATGCTCGAAGCCTCGGGTCGGGCTGCTACGTTCGAAACGGCGGTAAAATATCAGTTCTACCACGCACTGGCTCTGGTGCTGATAGGCGTACTGATGCAGGTGTTCGGTACTAATCCCACGGCGGTGAAGCTGCTGGGCTGGGCTGGCTACTCCTTTCTGGGCGGTGTCCTAGTCTTTTCCGGCTCGTTGTATCTGCTCTGTTTTACGGGCGTTACCTGGCTGGGCGCGATTACGCCCCTGGGCGGACTGGCTATGCTGGCGGGCTGGGCCTTGCTATTTTGGGCATTTCTGTGAAAAAATTAGGTAGAACAGCGTTACGTTCGGAGTAGGTCATCGTCCGAAGCCTGTAACCTTGACTACAATGCTGAATATTGATCCGTACATGTATCACCTGGCCGTCTGGCTGATTACGCTTGGTCTGGCCGTCGCCTTCGGGTTCCTGCTCGGAACGATCCTGAACGAGCGTCGTCCGGTACAGCCGCTGCAGTCAAAGCGGAAATCGTCCTGGGTGAGACCGTAACTTGTAACGTAACCGTTTGCGGCCCCGGTAGCACTCGCTGCCGGGGCTTTTGTGTGTCATAATCAGTCGTATAGCCGGAAATCGGTAGCTCGTTCACGATGGACCGGGCGGTGAGCAGACATTCCGTTCCTGCCCGAACTTTCGTACCTTTGCTGACGTATTTCTATACAGAGTACAATAGACGGATCATTCATCCAGATGAATATAAATCAAGAAACCGCCCGCCGGCGGACATTTGCTATCATTAGTCACCCGGATGCCGGGAAAACCACGCTGACCGAAAAGCTGCTTTTGTTCGGGGGCGCTATCCAGACCGCTGGGGCCGTTAAATCCAACAAGATCAAGAAGTCGGCTACGTCGGACTTTATGGAGATCGAGAAGCAGCGTGGTATCTCGGTGGCTACGTCGGTGATGACGTTTGAATACGACAATTTAAAAATTAACATCCTTGACACCCCTGGTCACAAGGATTTTGCGGAAGATACGTACCGGACGCTGACCGCCGTGGACAGCGTTATCCTGGTAATCGACTGCGTAAAAGGCGTTGAGGAACAGACCGAGCGGCTCATGGAGGTCTGTCGCATGCGTGATACGCCGGTCATTATTTTTATCAATAAACTGGACCGCGAAGGCCAGAACCCGTTCGACCTGCTGGACGAACTAGAAGAGAAACTGAACATCCGGGTTCGCCCCATGACCTGGCCTGTCAACATGGGATCAGACTTTAAGGGGGTGTATAGCCTGATCGAGAAAAAGTTATATTTCTTTAAAGTCAACAAAACCAAAGTTGAGGACGACGTATTGCCGATCGAACTGAGCGACAATCTGCTCGACGAGAAAGTTGGCGAGCGCGATGCCGCTCAACTCCGGGAGGACGTTGAACTGATTGAAGGGGTGTATGACGCGTTTGACCGGCAGGCTTACCTCGACGGCAAACTAGCCCCTGTATTCTTCGGGTCGGCGGTAAACAACTTCGGGGTTAAAGAACTGCTCGAAGGGTTCTGTGGTATTTCGCCCGAACCTATTGCGCGGCCAACCGACAAACGAGAAGTATTGCCGGGTGAGAAAAACTTCAGCGGATTCGTTTTCAAGATTCACGCCAACCTCGACCCCCGCCACCGCGACCGGATCGCGTTCCTGCGTATCTGCTCGGGCGTATTCGAACGGAATAAGTTTTACCACCACACGCGGCTTGACAAGAACGTACGCTTCGCCAGCCCGTTTTCGTTTATGGCCGACAGTAAAAGCGTACTCGAAGAAGGCTTTCCCGGCGACGTGGTGGGGCTGTACGATACCGGTACGTTCAAAATCGGTGATACGCTGACCGAAGGGGAAGAGTTGAAATTCCAGGGAATTCCGAGCTTTTCGCCGGAGATCTTTAAGGAACTGGTCAACCTGGACCCGATGAAGTCGAAGCAGTTGGATAAGGGTATTCAGCAGCTGACCGACGAGGGCGTTGCTCAGTTGTTCAACCTGGATCTTGGCAACCGTAAATTCGTCGGGACCGTTGGTGAACTTCAGTTTGACGTAATTCAGTACCGTCTCGAGCACGAATACGGCGCCAAATGTCGCTGGGTGCCACTGAACTACACGAAAGCCTGCTGGCTAACAGCTGAGGACCCCGCCAAGCTAGCCGAGTTTATCCGGCTGAAAGGTAACCAGATTGCCTACGATAAGGATAAGAACCCGGTGTTCCTGGCTGAGTCGGACTGGATTCTGCGGATGAACCAGCAAAATAATCCGGATATTCAGTTCCATCTGACATCGGAGTTTCAGGTAGCAGCCTAAACTGGATTTGTGCCGATTCCGAAAACTACTCGCGTTGCGTCGTGTTATATCTGTATAAGCAAGACGATTGGCTGCTGTAGGCCAGTTGTTTTCTAAACGCAACGCTATGAAAAACGTAATTGGAATCATCATCACCAGTCTGCTACTAACGGCAGGTTCAGCACTAGCCCAGCAGGCTAGTAATCCCGCTGCCGGAACCAGTGTGGCTGGAACGGGTAATACGGCCGAACAATATAATGCTGCAGCCGGGCGCCCAACACAGGGCGGTACGTCAAGTCCTGCCAGCGCAACTAGCGCAAACGGGATGACCCCAACGGCTGGAACGGGAAATACACTGGATCAGAATCAGGCCGTAAGTGCAGGATCTCCCGTGCCCGGAACGGCTCCCGTCGAAACTAAAACGAAGACCGATAACACGCACAGTGTGATCAGCGGTCATTCAACGGACGTGAAAGCCAAAAAGCGAAACCCGAAGAAAAAGAATACCGAGCAACGCAGTCAACCTTAAAAACTGCCCGCTGAATTTGTTCAGCGGGCAGTTTTGTAACTGGGTGATAACAAAAGTTGAGTAAGTCAGTTTAGTCTATCGAGTTAACAAAAACTTAAATCAACAAGGTTATGAAAACGATGTTCGTTGCCGCTATAGCGGTCATGATGATGTCGGGTGCGGCTTTTGCGCAGGACGACATGAAAAAAGAAGCAAAAATGGCCCACAAGGAGATGAAAAAAGAGGCCAAAGAAATGAAAAAAGACGCCAAGCGTGCTGGTAACGACACGAAAGCGGACGCGGCTAAAGAAATGAAAAAAGAGCACAAAGAGATGAAGAAAGAAGCGAAGAAAATGGATAACAACCGTTAATTCCACTTCATTCGATACTCAAAAAGCCTGTCCAATCGCTAAAAAGTGATTAGACAGGCTTTTTCGTTGATTCCTGTTTTGGTAAGCGGATGGAAAGGAATCAAAGAAGTATTGGTAGGACTGTAGCCGAAGTAACGCTATCGAACCAGGATCAATGTCTTTACCGTAATACCCGCGCAACCACATCCGTAAACGTAGCCGTCTGGTTTTGCTGATCTTTCGTTGAAACCTGTTCCCGGAGCTTTAAGCGCGTGTAGACGTGAAACTCCGAGTCGATCATCTCGACCTCAATGGGCTGTCCGGTGGCCGTTTTCGTGCCGCGATAAATAAGTACGGCACTGACCGGGTCAGCCGCCGGGTCTTTCTTCGATTTGTAGACTTTCAGACTACAGTCGGTCGGTAGTGTAATTCCTTTTTCCAGACCCTTCCGCGTTACGTTCAGTACTGTTTCCAGCTGTTGCAGAGTTTCCTGCGGACGGAAGTGGTAATAAAATTTATCCTCACCAGCCGGTTGTTCGGTATCAATGTAGCCCAGCATAGGGCCGAATACGCCGATCAGCGAAAGCGACTTATCCGACGGAATAATGATAGGGTCGACAAGCAGAATGTTACGGGGCGCTAATCGACTGGCGAAATAACCCGACGCGACCAGTTCCAGCAGCAACGCCCCGCTTGTAGACGACCCCAACAGGCTGATGTTCTGGTACCCCGCCCGAACCAACTGTTCGTACTCAGTCGTGATGGCGGCCTGCCAGTCCTGCCAGGTCGATTTCTTGAACTCCTCGTAGCTACGGCCATGCCCTCCCAGCAGCACCTGTGAGAGATAGAAATCGGTACGTCCGTTGGCCCAGGCCCGGAACTCGTCCCACTCGAAGGTCGAGGCTGAATAGCCGTGGCAGGCAATGATGACAGGTTTCCGGGCCTGTTCGGCAGTAGGGGCAGGAATGGCTTTCGATACGAGATAGCGTTCGGGATTATACAGCGACGGGTCGAAGAACGTACCACTGTCGAGCATCTCGTTGGTAATGGTCGGTTCGGGAGAGCAGGCCAGACCAACAACCAGCAGCAGCAGGAACGGGAGTAGTGTTTTCATAGCGTGGTTTATTTTCTCAATACGTTCCAGGTGATACTCGTCTGCACAAAAACGGGGTAGAGCGTTCCCGGCCCCGTTACTCCAGCTCCTGTTAGCAGGTTATAGCCAATCGAGCCGTTGATCTTGAGCGGAAAATTGGGGCAGTAGCAAAGCCCAAGTTCCGGCGATGCCAGCATAGATGTGCTGGGAAGGTCGTCAAAAATAGCATTGCCATACTGAGCCGAAAAATAGCCGACGTTAGCCCGGACAACCGGCTGAATCAACCAGTTTGGCCGGAAATAGTACCCAACCGTGGCCAGATAATTGTCCTGCTGAATGGCGTTGGAGCCAAGCGCTGTACCTAGTCGGGACGTAACGTAGCTGGCTCCGAGATACAGGCGTTGCCTGGCTAGTTTGGCGTGGGTATACTGAAACGTAACGCCGTTTTCGGTGTATAGATTAACCGTCTTCTGAAACCGGATCCCTATGTCCAGAATACCCGACCGTTGCGGTAGCATCGTCTGCCCAAAAGAGGCCGTCGTTAACAGCCAAATGAGCAAGATACGTATCAGGCCGGATGACCTTACTGAAAGATTAAGTGACATAAAGGGGATAGGTTGGTGATAAATGGCTGTAAACGAATTGAATACGTGTGTGGTAGGCGCAAAATACAAGAGTGAGACACAACCCACTCACTAGTTTTGAGGAAGCGGCAACGTGTGTACCACTGGTCTGATTAGTCAGTAAAAAAAATACCGTGCCTATTGACAATTGCTAAATTAAATCGGATTGTTGTAGTGTATTAGATAAATAGTACACTAGATAATCGATTAATGATTGAGCTAACCAATGTCGCATTCTCGTATCAGCGTAAGAAGCCCATCTACAAAGGGCTGAATCTAACGCTGGAACCCGGTTCGATTTACGGCCTGCTGGGCCCGAACGGGGCTGGTAAGTCAACGTTGTTAAGGCTATTGGCTGGCCTTTTGTATCCCAGGGAGGGAACCATCCAAGTGGGGCCTCACGTACCCGGAGAACGTCGGCCGACTTTTCTGGAGAACTTGTTTCTGGTGCCGGAAGAGTTTTATCTACCACCCGTTCGTATTCGGCAGTTTGTGAGGACCAACGCACCGTTTTATCCTCGCTTCGATCACCAGCAGATGCAACGCTACCTGCAGGAGTTTGGCCTGACCGACGACCAGAAACTGCCGGAACTGTCGTATGGCCAGAAAAAGAAGGTATTGATTGGCTTCGGTCTGGCGACCAATACGGCACTCCTGCTGATGGACGAGCCGACAAACGGGCTGGATATTCCGTCGAAAAGTCAGTTCCGGCGGCTGGTGGCCGGGGCGGTAGACGAGCACCGGACAGTGGTCATTTCCACCCACCAGGTGCGTGATCTGGAAGCGCTGATAGATCCGGTTATTATTCTGGCCGAAAAGCCGGACGGCGGAATGAACGTAGCGTTAAACGCCAGCATCGACGAAATCACCCGTCAGCTGTGGTTTAGCCTGGTAGCTGAGTTGCCCCGGCAACAGGCGATTCTGTATACCGAGCGGGCCGTTGGCGGTTATGCCATCGTGGCTGAGCGAACGGATACCAGCCGACTGGCAAACGAAAGTAGTCGGCTTGATCTGGAACGGTTGTTCAATGCTGTACAGGCACATCCCGATCGGATACAAATCTTATTTTCCACATCATCTAATTACACAGCTCTATGAACCCTTACTTTTCAATGACCCGATTCGGGCGGCTTACTCGAACCTATTTTATCGAAAACCGGGCAGCGCTACTGCTGAATGTGGGTCTGCTGCTGATTGTGTTGATTATTTGCGCCCTGTTTGTGTATGATAATCTACCTAATTTTATCGTTCAAAGTCGGCTAGCTACGCTCACACTGATTGGGACGTTTGCCTGGGGAACATTCACGGTGCAACAGGTTACTTTGTTGAGCAGTAAAGAGAGATCAATTTCTTACTTACTACGTCCGGCCTCCCGGCTCGAAAAATACCTGCTGATTCTGCTTGTATCCGGACTAGGGTTTTTTCTGGTCTATAGTCTTTTGTTCGTTCTAATCGACGCTGTTGGTCTGGCATTTGTCAAACATCGGAACTGGACTGATTCGCAACTGGCCGGCATTCGGAGTGGAAGGGTTGAGGGTCTATGGATGCCTGACATTGAGCCTATATATAGATTTCAAGATATTGAGCGATTCTCGCCATCGACCTGGGTCATGGCCGCTCTAATCCATCCGGTTTCCTTAGTACTGTCACTCCTATTCCGGCGCTTTACGTTACCATTTGTCGCCTTGACTATTGTGGCGCTTGTCGCCATAGGAATCTTAGGAAATGAGACAGTGCAGAGTTGGCTGTTTTCGACGGATAGTATAGAAGTGAACTATAGTCTTCCATTTACCGCGGTATCGCTGAAGAAAGAAGAGGAGTTTCACACGCTCGAACTACCGCAGCCCATTGGTTCGCAACTACGGTACCTGGTCGGCGTAACGGTCGTTATTTTACTTTACCTAACGGCGTACTACCGCCTGAAAGAGCAGGAGGTGTAAACATGGATTTTCGGGACAAACAAGCGATTTACCTGCAAATAGCCGAATACGTCAGCGAGCAGATTCTCCTGAATCGCTGGCCGGCGGGGGAGAAGATACCCTCGGTTCGGGAACTGGCGGCCGAACTGGAAGTTAACCCCAACACCGTTATGCGGACCTATGAGTTTCTGAGTCAGAAAGCCGTCATTGTCAACAAACGGGGCATCGGTTATTTCCCTACCAGTGACGCCAACGACCGCATTCGGGATTACCGGCGGGAGCAGTTCCTGGAAAACGACCTGCCTATTTTCTTCAAGAATCTGTACCTGCTTGGCATCGACCTATCGGAAATAGAAACGCGCTACGAGCAATACGTAGCCGCCAATTATAGCCACTCCTAAACCGCAACCATGTATGAAAACAAGTTATATGCTTCTGGCGCTCATCGTTCTCGTTACGCTGATGGGCATGACCGCTACCAACGTATTGCTGAAGCAGGAATACGACAAGCTGGACTGGTCGAACCCCCTGCAGGGCTTTGACGAACGAGACTTGCCTACTGTCCGACACTGGGTTATCGACGGGCGACGAGTGCGGGAGATCATTATTGAGCCGGGCGCGCAGGCAAAAGCGTTTATTCACCCTAAATTGACAGAATTTTACCAGTTCAGGCAACAGGGGGATACCGTCTTTATCGAGGCCGCCGATAAATTGGGGACAACCGCCCCGTATCGTAACTGGCAGGAAACGGCTTCTATTGGCCTGGTGATACGTGTGCCCACAGTGGCAAGCATTCGGATGAGTAATGGGTTGCTGACCGTTCGAAAATTTGCTCTTGATTCGCTGGGCGTATCGCTGGTAAACAGCCGCCTTCGAACCAGTGGACTAACTGTTACTGACAAGTGTAGCCTGAATATTGGTAGATGCAGCAAAACCATTCTGGGAGCCGATCAATATGCTTTGTTGCAAGCGGTAGTACGTGATTCGAGCGCCCTACAACTGAGTAATACGCAGATAAGTAAATTCGCGTTTGATCCGTCGCCCAGGGCTGAAATTGAACTGAACGGCCGTGCGTTACAATGGCTGAAGAAGCTATAAACTGCCATACGTTGTATACGGACTAACGGAAAGCAGCAGCGTAATAGGCCAGCAAGATTCTAATGAGCTATTTTTATTCAACCAACATTAGCACATAAATTGCGGTTATAAAGAGTCTGGTGATTGGCTTAAATACAACCCAACTTTTGTCTGTTTTCTCAATTTTCAACCAAAGGCATGGATTTTTACAAGCAGGTATTCGAGAACAACAAGCAGTGGATGTCGAAAGAGATAGCCGCTGACGGAGAATATTTCAAGCGGATGGCAGAAGGGCAGACGCCCGAGATTCTGTACATTGGTTGTTCCGATAGCCGGGTGCAGCCCGAAAACTTCATGGGCGCTCGGCCAGGGGAGCTATTCGTGTACCGTAACGTCGCGAACATGGTGCCCAATAACGACATCAGTTCATTGTCAGTTATTCAATACGCCGTAGAACACCTGAAAGTTAAACGAATAGTTGTTTGTGGACACTACGGCTGCGGAGGGGTTCAGGCTTCCGTGTCGCACCGGAATTTTGGCGAAACGAACATCTGGATTCGGAACATCCAGGATACGGTTCGGCTGCATAAAGACGAACTGATGGCTATTGCCGATCCCGAGCAGCGGCACCGGCGGCTGGTTGAGCTGAACGTTCGTGAGCAATGCCTCAACGTCCTCAAAATGTCGTTTGTACAACGCGGAGTCTTTACGGATGGTACGTTGAGCGTTCATGGCTGGGTGTATGATCTGGAAACAGGGAGTGTGCATGACTTAGAAATCAATATTGACTCAATGGCTAAAGACCTGGAGACGTATCGATTCCTGGCAAAAGAAGCAGTTTTATAAAACTATTTTTAAGCCGACGGCCCCGACTAATCAGTCGGGGCCGTCGGCGTTTAGAGGAGTAATACGTTTGTCAGCCCGACTTACTTTTTCAACTGAGCACTGAGCACGTTGTCAACATCACTCAATAACGTATCGGAGTAGCCGCTGGCCGTGTACAAGACATTTCCCCGTTGGTCGATGATGAATAGAGCGGGTAAACCCTGCACCTTGTAGCGAGCCTGAATAGCTTTGCCGCGATAGACAGAAGGCATCGAAATATTTCTGTTCTTAAGAAACACCGCCAACTTGTCTTTTACGGGATCATCCATCGTATTGACGCCAACAAAAACGACTTCGTCCGGATTGAATTTACCGTGTAGCTTTTCCAACGTAATCATCTGCGTTCGACACGGAACACAGGCTTTATACCAGAAATCCATAACGACGAGCTTCCCGCGCAGGTCTTGCAACCGTAAGGTGTTACCAGAAACCAGCGGCAGTGTCCAGTCCGGGGCTGCTGTGCCGATCGGAAGCAATTCATCGATAACTTCTTCAGTTGGGTTGTAAACTTTCTCGACGGTATACGTCGACAGACGCTCCCGGCCGAATTGCTCATCAGGAATTGACTTTGCTTCGATGTTGATCATTGCGTAGTCAAAAACAGCTACTTCCTGCGCCTGCCCAACCTTTTTTTTCATGGTTGTGCGCATCCGAATGGGTAAGAACGAAGTTGCTGATATGAAGCAATGACTCGTTACTTCGTTACCCGAGCCTGTTGGCTGTTTGATGGCAATTCGGTAACAGGTCTCCCCCGCATAGTTTTCGGGCTCCAGCAATGTCATGTTTTGTAACGCCAGCTCGCTATTTCCATATGACTGCAGAAAGATATTGGCCTGGGCGAATAGAGGAAGGAACGTTGCCCCACCTGTTTCCTGTCTGATTCGATCCGGGTACGATGCCGTCGGGGTTACAGTGAGTTCGCCTTCGTAACGCGTCAAAAGGTCAGTTCCGTCGTATAGCTGTTCGTAACCATCCTTCCGGAATGACGCTATTTTGTAGCCCACCAGTGAATCAGGCCGGTTGCGTTTAAACCAGAACGTATACGTGTGTGCCTGGGTTGTCGAGTCTTCGCCGACTGAAATTTGAGTACTCTTTTCCTGAAGGGTAAACTGCCCCTGATCAAACTTCGTAACTGCCTGATCGACTTTTTTCAGCAGTTCCTGTATCGTCGGCGACTGAGCTTTGACTGACGAACAGGTGAGTATTATAAGAAAGGGAAGCTGGTGCAGAAAGCGTTTCATCTTGAGGTTGTGGCTGTTCGAGGCCAATATACTTACGATTCGCTCGTATTTCTCAACCGTTGGCAGCATCCGTAATCCGGCTGGTAACCAGGGGTAATTGCTTGGGTTCGGGAGCGACAAACTGAGTGGGCAGCGTAACGGTAAACGTAGTGCCCTTGCCAACCGTTGATTGAACAGTAATTTTGCCCTGATGAAGTTCAATAATTCGACGGGTCAGGGCCAGGCCGATGCCGTGTCCGCTGATGGTCATCGTTGAGTCGGAACGGTAGAACGGCTCAAAAATATGGGGGAGATCGCTTTGGGGAATTCCATACCCCTGATCGCTGACCGTAATCTGAATCTGCCCTTTTCTAAAAGACAAAAGTACGGTAACTGCGTTGTTGGGAGAATACTTGCACCCGTTCTCGATCAGGTTTTGAAAGGCTGTCTGCAGAAGTGGTTCTTCGCCAATAACAACCATTTCTTCTTCCTGCTCAGGCATGTTGTCAAAATCGATATTGATCTGATAGTCCGGTTTCTTCTGAATGATCTGGCTCTGTGCCTGCCAGAGTAACTCATCGATCCGAACGGGCTGGTGATTCAGCATCGTGCTGTCCGAACTGGCGCGCGCCAGTTCCAGCAGCCCATTTACCAGCCGGATCATGCTTTTGACCTCATCCAGGACCCCATCCAGTGCCTGCTCATAATCTTTGCTGGAGCGGGCCTGTAGTCGGGTAACTTCAATGTGCCCCATCATAACGGTCAGGGGCGTTCGCAGCTCGTGGGATGCATGGGAGACGAAACTTTTCTGCGACACAAAGGCGACTTCCAGGCGGCTGAGCAGATCGTTGAACGTACGGGCCAGATCGGCCAGTTCGTCGCGCTGGCGACCCACATACAGACGCATGTGAATATTCGTGGCCGAAATGGCGTTGGCCTGTCGAATTAGTTCGGCAACCGGACGTAGTGCGTCGGTCGCAAACAGATAGCCGGCAACGCCAACAATGGCCAGGCTTAGAAACCAGCTGTAGAAGAGAATGGTCCGCAGACTTTCCAGCTGCCCTAATCCGTATTTATCGAAACCCGAAGCGACAATATAAAGCTGCTGATTCCGGGAATTCCGGTAACTCACCCCAACGGCCTCCTGATGGCCGAGCCGGACGTAATGATGGCGGCCGGGCGTAATTTTCTGCAGAAAACTAAAGGAGATCGGAAAGCGGGAACGCAGACTGTCTAGGTTGTACAGCACCTCCCCAGTGTTGCTGTAGACCGTAACCTGGGTTTCACTGATTTCGGGTAAATCGCCCTTGGGAACCTGACCAACATCTTCCCGCAACCGGACAGTTGTAAGGGCCTGGCCTTCCAGCCGCTGCTCAAACTCCTGCTGACGAAGCTGATCGTAGAGGTAGTAGACCGATACGGTAAACAGGAGCATGATGGATGCTACCAGCAGCACGAACAACAGCGTCAGGCGGGTGCGGATATTCATAAGAACAAAAGCTGAAGCGATGAAAAAATCCGGGACAGGAAATCCCGGACTGGCCGGGAGCCTATTCCTCCTTGAGCATATACCCCATGCCGATCACCGTGTGAATAAGCTTGGTCGGGAAATCCTTATCAATTTTTTTGCGCAGGAAGTTAACGTAAACGTCGATTACGTTCGTACCCGTATCAAAATGAATATCCCATACTTTTTCGGCAATATCGATGCGCGATACAACCCGGCCCCGGTTACGCATAAAGTATTCAAGCAGGCCAAATTCCTTGGCTGTCAGATCGATACGTTTGTCACCCCGCCGTGCAACTTTCTCATTCAGGTCGAGTTCCAGGTCGGCCACCCTAATCACATTGGATTGCAGCCCGCCGTCGCTGCTACGTTTGTTAAGGGCGCGCAAGCGGGCCATCAACTCGCGGAACTCAAAAGGCTTGACCAGATAATCGTCGGCACCAGCTTCAAAGCCCGTCAGCTTATCATCCACCGACCCCATAGCTGTCAGCATCAGAACCGGGGTTCGGATGTTCTCCTGCCGCATGGCCTGCACTACGTCGAAGCCGTTCATTTTGGGCAGGTTGACATCAAGAATAACGACATCATAGGTGTTATTCAGGGCCATGTTTCGACCAACCTGGCCATCGTAAGCCACGTCAACTTCGCAGGATTGTTCTTCCAGCCCTTTTTTTATAAACGAAGCCAGTTTTGGCTCATCTTCTACTACCAGTATTTTCATATCAGCAACATACAGAACAATGGACGCAATTAAAAACGTCAAAGCTCCGGATTAGTTTCTGAGAGCAAAAATGCTGGTTTTCGGTTTCGCGCAGGAAACATGCCCTTTATGAGTCAGCCAAGCCAACGGACAGGGAAAGAACAGACGGGGAACGTTCTATTTGACAGCATTTATAGGTTGAAACAAGGTAGGTACCAGCTCGTTTTCTTTCTTTGTATCGAATATTGTATCAAAAAATTCACTGGCTCCTTATGCGACATTTTCTGTTACTCATTACGCTTGTTCTCAATACAACGCTGGCGCTGGCCCAGTCTACAAAAGCCGGAGAATGGATTGAACTCTTTAACGGCAAAAACCTGAACGACTGGAAAGTCAAAATAACGGGCCACCCGCTGGGCGACAACTACAACAATACGTTCCGGGTTGAGGACGGAAAAATGGTAGTACGTTACGATCAGTACGACGCTTTTGACGAACAGTACGGCCACATTTTTTACAAAAATCCATTTTCGGCTTACCTCCTGGTTATGGAGTACCGGTTCGTGGGGGAGCAGGTGAAAGGCGGTCCCGGCTGGGCCATTCGGAATAGTGGTGCCATGCTGCATGGGCAAGCCCCCGAAACGATGGGTCTCCAGCAGGATTTTCCCATTTCGATGGAAATGCAGCTATTGGGTGGTGATGGTCAGCACGAGCGGCATACGGGCAACCTGTGCACTCCCGGCACGAACGTAGTGCTCAACGGTAAACTCTTTACGCCACACTGCATCGACTCCAAATCGAAAACCTACCCCGCCAATCAGTGGGTTCGTGCCGAAGCGCTGGTGCTGGGCGATTCGCTGATCAACCATATTGTTGAAGGAGACACGGTGCTGACCTACGAAAAGCCGCAGATCGGGGGCGGTAACGTTATTCACTACGACCCGGCCGTCAAGAAAGACGGTCAGTTGCTCAAAAGTGGCTATATCTCGTTGCAAAGTGAAAGCCATCCGGTCGAGTTCCGTCGGGTTTCCCTGTTTGATCTGTCTCCGTATATGAACAAGCCAAAGCAGTTGCAGGCTGTCTTGCGGGAGTTGCAGAACCGGAAGAAAAAGTAAATGCCTGACAGCGACCGAACGAAGAACTATCAATATTGATCCAACGACCAGGCACGAGGGCAGTAAATCAACTCACTGATCTGGCACCAGCAGGGATAGCTACAAAACAAAAAAGCCGCTCCGAATATCGGGGCGGCTTTCCGCTTCTATCCACACCATTTCAAGATTGACGACCGGGCGGTCGCCGAATCTTGATGTTCAACCTTCCCTTTGTAAAGGATTGTTATGCTAAACTAAGCAATTTCTTTTAGAGCGCAATAAGTAGCCGTTGCTTTCTTATTAAGCGAACTCTTTCCGCCATTTCTAGCTCTATATTTACTTAACGCCTAACACCTAGTAGAAAGTGCCTGCCGTCTAATATATTTATTTGACTTTAATTTTTGCAAATCTGGTTTAGTAAATCTACTCATTTACCCCCTGTACGTAACCAAATCTTGTTCTGTTGCAAATATGCAGGAAAAAACTATAACAGTGTATCAACATTAATTAAAAGGTTATTAAATGGCGACCTGGTAAAAACAGAACCCCTTCTGCTCCTGGAGCGGAAGGGGTTCTGTAAAAAAACTGGGCGGCAGCTATTATGCTTTGACCGTACCACGCAGTGCACGTGGAATTTCAATGCTGGCAACCGGGTTAGAGGCAGCTTCCAGCAGTTCGATGTTCGATACCGGAATCTGACCAACACGAACTGATTTGCCCAAATCCAGGCTCGACACGTCAACGTCGATATAGTTTGGGATATCAGCTACTTTACCTTTTACGCGCAGTTTCCGAACGCGGGTAACCAACTTACCCCCTTTCTGTACGCCAGGAGCCGTACCAACCAGTCGTACTGGAACGGCTACTTTAACGGCTTTGTCGTCAGTTACCTGCAGAAAGTCAGCATGCAGCAGCACGTCGCTTACTGGGTGGAACTGGGTTTCCTGAAGAATCGCCCGGTATTCGACGCCTTCGATGTTCAGCTGAACTTCATACACGTTTGGCGTGTAAACCAGCTCCCGGAACAGGATAGCCGGTGCATAGAAATGCACTTGTTCGTTTCCACCGTACAGAACGCATGGAACATTACCCTCGGCCCGAATAGCTTGCGATTCCGCACGGCCGAGATTCGCTCGTTGATACCCTACAATCTCGATTTTTTCCATTTTACTTGGTTGTCCGGCTGCCCACCGCCGACATTTTTTTAGGGAAGCCGGACGTGGGCGCCCGGATATCGTTAGGACCGTATGAACAGCGAACTGATAGACTCGTGATCCCGAATCCGGCCAATGGCCTTTGCAAACAGTTCTGCTACGGATAATACTCTGATTTTGGGGTTCATCTGCCGTACTGGCAACGAATCCGAAACGACCAGTTCTTCCAGAACGGAACTGGCAATGGTGTCGTGCGCTTTGCCCGACATGATGGGGTGCGTACAAACCGCCCGCACCGATTTGGCTCCTTTGTCCAGAATGATCTGGGCCGCTTTCGCCATCGTACCGCCCGTGTCGATCAGGTCATCGACCAGCACGACGTTAGCCCCTTCTACGTCCCCGATCACCTGCATTGAGGCAATCTCGTTGGCCCGCTTCCGGTGCTTGTCGCAGAGCACGATGTCGGCATTAAAATGCTTGGCAAAGGTTCGCGCCCGGTTGGCTCCGCCCACATCCGGCGAGGCAATGACAAGGTTGTCCAGTTCCAGGCTGCGGATGTACGGCACGAACACCGATGTACCTTCCAGATGGTCGACCGGAAAATCGAAGAAGCCCTGAATCTGACCCGCGTGCAGATCGATCGTCATCAGCCGATCGACGCCCGAAGCTGCCAGCATGTTGGCCACCAGTTTAGCGGCAATCGACACACGTGGCTTGTCTTTCCGGTCCTGACGGGCGTAGCCAAAATACGGAATAACCACCGTTACGTAGTGAGCCGATGCCCGGCGTGCGGCATCCACCATTAGCAGCAACTCCATCAGGTTGTCGCCCGGAGGAGGTGTTGATTGAATCAGAAAAACGTCGCAGCCCCGGATTGATTCCTCAAAACTGGGCGACATCTCGCCGTCGCTGAACCGACGACAGGTATAACCGCCCAACTCTTTTCCGTAGTGGTGAGCAATCTTTTCGGCCAGATAGTTAGACTGGCTACCCGAGAAAATTTTTACTGGATTGAATGAAGCCATTATGCCAGGCAAATTTCCCGCAAAGGTACGGAAAAAAGCGCATGGTTGTCGAACTTGTTCCAAAGATTCTTCCGGGATTAGATCCTCTCCGGCGACGCAATCTGAAAACGAGAGGGCGTTCGATGGTATAAGCGCATACAAATCCAGCCCGAAAAAACACCAATTCCCGTACCGGCTAATACGTCGAGCGGATAATGGACGCCTACGTAAATCCGACTGTACGTAACTACGGTGGCCCACAAAAATACCCAGCGCAGCCAGGGGTACCGATCTCCCAGCAGGAGCCAGAGAATTGTGGCCAGCGCGAACGTAGTAGCCGCGTGGGAAGACACAAAGCTAAACTGCCCCCCACAGCCTAGAATGTGGTGAATTTTCTCCTGAACGCCGGGCGTATGGCAGGGCCGCAGCCGGTGGACCCAGGGTTTGAACAGGGATGACGACAGTTGATCACCCAGGGCTACGGCACTAATAATGGTAAGAATCAACCCGATGGCCAGTTTACGGAAGCGGTAGATGAGCCAGAAAACCAGCACGGCATAGAACGGAAACCAGTGGTTACGCTCGGTAACCCAGATCATGAGGGTATCGAGCCAGGGGGCATTGAGACCGTTCAGCCACAGAAATAAGTCGGTATCGAGTTGATTAAGCGTTTCGCGCATAGGGCGCAAAGATAATGGCGCAGAGGGTTTGGGGGAGGGGACGAGGGGGATAAATAATAGTCCTGCATCAACTTCTGATCAGTTGAACGATTGCCGGAAAGCTAACGGGGTTTCGCTGGTTTTTTGTTTGAAAAAGCGGTTGAACGACGGCGCGTGTTTGAAGCCCGGATAAAAGGTAATCTCGCTGACAGACAGGCTGGACGAAGCCAGTAGCTCTTTGGCTTTCTCCAGCCTGTCTGTTGTTGATGTACTGCTGGTCGCTCTGGCCCATTGTCTTCTTCAGGAGGTCGCTCAGGTAGTTGGGTGACATTGATAGCTGATCGGCCAGGTAACGTACCGTGGGCAGTCTCTCATCCCGAATCTGGTCGCTGTTGACGTACTCGGTCAGTAGGGTATCGAGCGTTGTGAGTAGATCGGTCGTTACGTGTCTGCGGGTGATGAACTGCCGGTTGTAGAACCGGTTGACGTAGTTCAGCAGCAGGTCGAGGTAGGAAACGATCACTTCCTGACTATAGCTGTCAATACTGACCGCACACTCCTGCTGGATGTTCGATAAAATCGATTCCAGCGTTGTTTCTTCGGCACCCGACAGATGCAGTGCTTCGGACAGACCTCACATAATGACTTTTCGGGTGAATTTATTGAGACTCATCAGCCAGATCAGCAGCAGCGATACGCTGAATGCAAACAGAGCGATCATCAGAATTTTGACAATCGTGGGCACGTCTACCGCCGGGTAAATCAGGTCATACCCCACCTGCACGAAGAAGAAGTGGGATAGGTAAACGCCGAACGTAAGCGCAGCTGCCTTCGTTAGCAGGGGCGACGACCGAACATTGACTTTCTGAAGGATGATAAAAACAGAGAACGTCATCATAAAGACGTTGATGCCTGAGAAATACCAGGGAATTTCTAGGGCTGCGTAGCTGCCCGGAAAGGATTTCTGGGTCAGGATAAAGCCCGCCGACGTAACGGCGTAGCCGATCAGGAATAGGGAAATCCCTACCGAAAGCGTACGACTCCAGCTCCAGTTGAGTGGATACCGGATCAGATAGTGAGCCAGAACCAGATAACCCAGAAATCCGGAGAAATAATAGAATGTGCCATATGGATTCCAGTCACAGACGCCCAGCAGTCCCCGTTCACCGGGGTAGCCGATAATGGGCGCCATCATCTGTACGTAGGGCAGGCACATACTGATGATCCAGAAGCCCAGAAACCACCAGATATCACGCTGGGATGCCTGACTAAGCCAGGCGCTGACAATAGGCAGGAAAAAATACAGACCAATCAGCATATAGACGTACCAGAGTGCTGTGGTCGCGTAATTGAAGTTGAACAGAAAGGCAAAGAGTTTCTGAATCGTATTTTCCAGCTTGTAATCAGTTGCGATAATGTTGGGGCTGATGATCCTGACGCCGGAGTTGACGTAGAGATAATACAGCACCGGCAGCATCATCGACCAGAATACAAAGGGGATAATGAGTCGTTTAGCCCGTCGGGCGTAAAAGGTGGTCATGTCGAGTCTGACGGGCAGAAGTAGTACCCCCGAGATCATAACAAACAGCGGTACGCAGGGACGAACAAAACTGCCGACGAGCGCACCGGTCAGAAATTCGGCGCGGTTATTATCAAACTGCCCCACAAAAGGATCGCAGGAATGCGAGATGACAACCAGCAAACAAGCAATTATTCGTAGGAGATCAACCCAGGCCAGGTGCTCTTTCTGCATTTTTTACTAATGGATAAAACAATGCACGAAAGTAGCGAGAATAGGCAGACGGCTTACCGCTGCCAATTTATTGCTCTAAAAGTGCAAAACTAAAGTGCAGGCCAGGTAAGTTTTCTTTCACAAGAATTCGAGTGGTGTGGATAGATAACGTTGTTAGTGTTCAAAACACTAACAACGTTATCTATCCACACCACTCGAATCAGGTTGCTATAAACACGATAAATGACGTATTTAATCATTGGTGCCGGCGGAACCGGTGGGTTGATCGGTGGTTACCTGGCGAAGGCCGGAAAGGGCGTAACACTGGTTGCGCGGGGAACGCATCTGCACGCTATTCAGCAGAAAGGCTTGACGATCCGAACGTATGGCGAGCCGCCGTTTACGGTCGGCACAATCCGGGCGGTGTCGGAAGCGGAGCTCAATGCCGAAACCTTCGATGTGGTTTTTGTCTGTGTAAAAGCGTACAGCCTACCCGACATTGTTCCGATGCTACGTAGCGTCAGCCGGGCCGATACGCTCATCATCCCCATTCTAAACTCACTCGAAGCGGGCAACTTCCTGCGGATTGCCCTACCGGATTATCAGGTGTACGATGGTTGTGTGTACCTAACCGGCTACGTATCGGCGCCGGGCGAGGTGAGCCAGAACAACAAGATATTCCGGATTGTGTATGGGCTGAATCACCCCGATGCTCGTAACCAGCAACTGCGTGAACGGATGGAGGGCGACGTTCGGGAGAGCGGCATCGGGATCCTGTACAGCTCGACCATCACGAGCGACATCTTCAAAAAGCTGACTTTTACATCAGCCTTTGCCTGCGCGGCTGCCTACGATAACAAGCAGGCCGCCGATTTACAGCAACCGGGTACGTTTCGGGAGCTATTCAAAACCTTACTGCAGGAACTGGACGCACTGGCGAAAGGAGCGAACCTGAAAATAAATGCCAGTATCGTGGATGACAACCTCGCTATTCTGGACAGCCTGTCCCCCGATTTTACGGCGTCCATTCAGAAAGACCTGAAACAGGGCAAACCAGACGAACGCGAACAACTCATCTTCGACATCGTCCGACTCGCCCAGAAACACAACGTCGACGTACCGGAGTACAGACGGATCGCGGGGTATTTTGGGTTAGGGGACTAGTGTTAATCAATATCCTTCTATAGGCCTGATAGGTATTCGGCTATTGTTAGAATTTGGGTCGGACCAACACTTCCTAAAGAAAGTAAGTCTTTGTCGCCAGTAATGAGATGTGATGCTTTCCCATCGACAGCTAAAGCCAACAAAAAATTGTCTTTGTGGTCTCGACATAGTTCTACGGATGAGGTAACAACAACAAAATCAGCCTTACCCCTAATTAGCATCAGTAAATTCTGTAGGTTATTTGTAGTGAAATATTTCCGGAGTTTTGGCCGCCAAGCGACTTCAAGAAATTCGTCCAGAAGTTCCTGACTGAATAGTAGTGTAATGGCTCCGTCATTGAACAAAAGATCGATTTTAGATAAATCCTTCGTCAACAAGAAGCTGATCCAAAGATTAGTATCGATGATAACCCTATGCTTTTTTCTTGGCATAGCGCTTGCTTCTTACGGCTTCTACTTCTCTGGTTATTTCATCCAGACTGGGAGGTTTTGGCGAAGCTTTTTCCCTAAGTCTATCAACGATAGCAAGAAACGGATCAGCAGATAGATCCGAAATAGCGATCAAATTCAAGTCTGCAAGGTCTTGCAATAACTTGTCTGCCTTAGGATTCAATATTTCTACCTGATACGTCATAAGTAATAGGGTTACTGCCGCCTTATTCGCAGCGTATTGATTGTCTAATATACCTACAAAACCAAAAACTGCCCTAAATAATTACGAGCCGTCAGGATAGCGGTCTGTACATCTTCTGGGCTGCCTTCGTAGGCTTTGTCTTCTACCTCAATACAAACCGGGCCCCGGTAGCGAACGTCGGTCAGGGCGGCAAAGAAGTCGCGCCAGCGCACGTCGCCCAGACCGGGGAGCTTGGGTGAATGGTACTCCAGTGGGTTCGCCATAATACCCACGCGGTTCAGCTTGTCGCGGTAGAGCTTTACGTCTTTTAAGTGAATATGGTGCAGCCGGTCGCGGTAGTCGTAGATGGGTCTTACCTCGTCCATCATCTGCCAAATCATGTGGCTGGGATCGTAGTTGAGGCCCAGAATGGGCGAGGGGATGATCTCGAACATCCGGTCCCAGATGGCGGGTGTCGTTGCCAGGTTTTTGCCGCCCGGCCACTCGTCGTCCGTGAACCACATCGGGCAGTTTTCGATGCCGAGCTTTACGTTGTTTTCTTCGGCAACCTTCACGATGGCGGGCCAGTGTTCGGCGTAGAGCTTCAGGTTGTCGGTAATATTCAGCGACGGGTTCCGGCCAATGAACGTATTGACGACCGGTACGTTCAGTTTGGCCGCGGCCCGGATGATCTTCTTGATGTGCTCCCGGAAAAATTCAGCTTTTGCCGGATCGGGATCGAGTGGATTTGGGTAATAACCCAGCCCGGAAATCGACACGCCATACTGCTGAACCAGCGCGTTTACCTGCGCTACGTCCAGGTTATCAACATCGATATGGGTAACGCCTGCATACCGACGTGCGTCGCTGTTATCGGCGGGCCAGCACATTATTTCGACGCACTTGAAACGGTGTTCGGAAGCAAATTTCAGAACGTTAGTTAAATCATAATCGGCCAGGATCGCCGACGCAAAGCCAAGGTTGAGCATAGGAATAGAAACAACGGTCAGATTGACCAAATATATAGTTAAAATAATGACCAGCTGACTGCCGTCGGTTAACGAACAGCAACCAACTGGTCAATGCAGTTGTGAGAAAACGGTTAATTAAACCCTAGTTTCTCCCGTACTCGCTGAATGGTTTGCTTGGCTACAGCGCGGGCTTTTTCTTCGCCAGCTTGCAGCTCAGCTTCCAGGGCATCGGGATTTTCGTGCATGTAATAATTGAATCGTTCGCGCTCTGTCGCAAAGCGATCAAGAATCAATTCGTAAAGGGCTTTTTTAGCCATGCCGTACCCGTAGTTACCGCCTTCATACAACCGACGCATCTCGGCCACCTGCTCATCCGACGCCAGTAACGAATACAACTGGAACGTAATGTCGGTATCCGGATTTTTAGGTTCTTCGAGTGGGGTGGAGTCAGACTTGATCTTTTTGATCACCTTCCATAACTCATTCTCGGGCAGAAAGAGGTCGATATAGTTATTGTACGACTTACTCATCTTCTGGCCGTCGATGCCGGGAATGGTCATCAGCCGGTCGTCGATTCGGGCTTCGGGCAGAACAAAAACCTCATCGTTATACTGGTGATTGAACGCGCTGGCAATGTCGCGGGTCATTTCGATGTGCTGCCGCTGGTCTTTGCCAACCGGAATGATTTCGGCATCGTACAGCAGAATATCAGCCGCCTGCAACACCGGATAGACAAATAAGCCCGCGTTGACAGCGCTGTACTTATCCGATTTCTCCTTGAACGACGTCGCGTTGTTGAGCATCGGAAACGGCGTAAAGCAGTTCAGATACCAGCACAATTCAGTATGCTCCGCTACGCGTGACTGCCGCCAGAACGTATTCTTTTCGGTGTCGAGACCAAAGGCGAGCCAGGTGGCGGCTACGGCGCGGATAAACTCCCGACGCTGATCGCCGTCTTTGATGGTGGTTAGTGAATGAAGATCGGCAATGAACAGAAACGACTCATTGCCGGGTTGTTTCGAGAGATCAATCGCTGGTTTAATAGCCCCCAGGATATTCCCCAGGTGCGGCCGCCCACTACTCTGAATACCAGTTAAAATGCGTGACATAATTTAAAAAGGAGGAAGGGAGGAAAGGGAGGAGGGAGGAAAGGGGGGCTTGTCATTAATGGAAGAAAGTGCTGTTAATACAAACTACTAACCTTAATCTTCCTTTCGTCCCTTTCCTCCTTCCTCCCCTTCCTCCTTTTATTTTTATTTCCCCTGCGCTTCCACGACGGCGATGGCAACCATGTTGACAATTTCGCGTTCGGACGAGCCGAGCTGGAGGACGTACACAGGTTTGTTTATACCGAGCAGAATGGGCCCGATCGTATCGAAGCCCGCCGTTTCGGACATGAGGTTATACGCAATGTTCGACGCCGAGAGGTTCGGGAAGATTAACGTATTGGCACCCTCGTCGGCTAGTTTGCTGAACGGATGGTTCTGTTTCAGTAACTCCCGGTCAAATGCTAAGTGGGCCTGAATTTCACCATCCACGATCATATCGGGATGTTTCCGTTGCAGAATCTCGACGGCTTTATTCATTTTCTCCGCGTCCTCACCCTTGGCACTGCCAAAGTTGGAATACGTCACCAGCGCAATGCGGGGTTTGATGTTGAAGCGTTCTACCGCACGGGCCGTCATTTCGGTAATCTCCACAATCTCTTCCGCCGTCGGGTTGAAGTTAACGGTGGTATCGGAGAAGAACAACGGACCACGTTTGGTCAGCAGGATATACATACCGGCTACTTTTTTCACGCCCGGCTCTTTTCCGATGATCTGCAGCGCCGGACGTATCGTATCCGGGTAGCTACGGGTCAGCCCCGAGATCAGTGCATCAGCTTCGCCCGTTTCGACCATCATCGCGCCGAAATAGTTGCGATAGTACATCATTTTCTCGGCTTCGATGGCGCTCACGCCTTTACGCTGCCGCTTGGCAAAGTACACATCACCGAATCGCTTGATGAGTTCGCTTTGCTCGGGAGCGCGCGGATCAATAATCGAAATGCTGCCCAGGTCGAGACTGTTGTCCAGAATCAGCTTCTGAATCGTTTCGACGTTACCCAGCAGGATAGGGGTGGCAATCCCTTCGTCGCGGACCTGCTGCGCTGCCTTCAGTACTTTGATGTTTTCGGCATCCGCAAAAACAACCCGTTTGGGGTTCGCTTTTGCCAGGTTCAGGATACCGCGCGAAATCTGATTGTCCTGACCAATGCGCCGGGCGAGCTGCTGCTCGTAGGCGTCCCAGTCTGCAATGGGCTGCCGGGCTACCCCCGATTCCATAGCAGCTCTGGCCACGGCTGGTGCTACGCTCGTCAGCAGGCGTGGATCGACGGGTTTGGGCAGAATGTATGTACGACCAAACATCAGATTGGCATCGCCGTAGGCCCGGTTTACAATATCCGGAACGGATTTCTTAGCCAGTTCGGCCAGCGCATACGTAGCGGCCAGCTTCATTTCCTCGTTGATCTCCGTGGCCCGAACGTCCAGTGCGCCCCGGAAAATGTAGGGGAAACCGAGTACGTTGTTCACCTGGTTCGGATAGTCTGAGCGACCCGTTGCCATGATGATGTCGGGACGGGCAGCCATTGCATCGTCGTAGCTGATCTCTGGATTCGGGTTTGCCATCGCGAAGACAATGGCGTCCTTCGCCATCGACCGGATCAGGTCCTGGCTGATGATGTTGCCTTTCGACAGACCCACGAATACGTCGGCCCCGTCAAACGCGTCGGCAATCGACTGAATGTCGCGGCTCGTGGCAAACGGGCGGGTAATGTCGGTGAGGTCCGTACGGTCCGTCCGTAACGGTCCGTTTACGTCGAACATCACGATGTTCTCCTGCTTGGCCCCCAACGCTACGTACTGGCGTGCGCAGGAAATGGCAGCCGCGCCGGCCCCCATGAAGACAATCTTTGTTTCTTCGATCTTTTTGTCGACGATCTCCAGGGCGTTCAGCAGGGCGGCTCCACTCACGATAGCCGTGCCATGCTGGTCGTCGTGCATGATCGGAATGTTCAGCTCTTTCTTCAGCTTCTCCTCGATGGCGAAGCACTCGGGCGCTTTGATGTCTTCCAGGTTAACTCCGCCGAAGGTGGGTTCCAGAATCTTGACAGTGCGGGTGAATTCGTCAACGTCTTTGGTACTCAACTCAATATCAAATACGTCGATGTCGGCGTAAATTTTGAAAAGCAGGCCTTTTCCTTCCATGACGGGCTTACTGGCCTGGGCCCCAATATCACCCAAACCCAGCACGGCGGTACCGTTGCTGATTACGGCGACCAGGTTGCCTTTGGCGGTGTACTTAAACGCATCGTCGGGATTGGCTTCGATGGCCAGACAGGGCTCCGCTACGCCCGGTGAATAAGCCAGGGAAAGGTCGCGCTGTGTACTATATTCTTTCGTGGGAACTACTTCAAGCTTCCCCGGACGTCCCTTGGCGTGGTAGTCAAGAGCATCTTCGCGCCGGATTTTCTGTTGCATAAACGGTTTGTCTGATTCACTGCGTGCGCAGTCGTGCAATCGCTTGGTTAAGAGTGCGAAGGTAAGGAAAAGTCAAAGACTCCGGCCAACACAACTCAGTTTGATGATGCGGGTAAGGTAAACAAAATTGGTTTACTGGCGACTAACGATAGCAACCGTCAGTCGGCTGATGCAGACGAGTTTGTCGGCTTCGTCGGTAATCCGCACGTCCCAGATGTGGGTAGTCCGGCCCGTATGAATGGGCGTACAGCGGCCATACACCCAGCCGCTACGTACCGGGCGAATGTGGTTGGCGTTGATTTCCAGGCCAACGGCCTGCTGCGTTTTCGGATCATCGAGCAGCATCCAGGAAGCCACGCTCCCCAGCGATTCAGCCAGCACGACCGAGGCCCCACCGTGAAGAATACCAAAGGGTTGGTGAGTTCGGCCGTCGACGGGCATACGGGCAGTCAGATAGCCTTCACCCGCTTCGGTAAATTCGATACCTAAGTGTTTCACGAGCGAGTCGACATGCGTGAAGGCAAGGTTGGTCAGATCAAAATCGGCTTTCATTATGAGCAGGTTTTGCGTAATTTTGCGGCTTAAATTTTGAGAAAATTTGCCAATCGGCAACATACTACGGTTGATGCAAAAAACAATTTACTTGATTCGCCACGGCGAAACCGACTATAATCGGCGGGGTATCGTGCAGGGGAGTGGGGTTGACGCTGATCTGAATGATATGGGGCGGGCGCAGGCTATGGCCTTTTTTCAGGCCTATCAGCACGTTCCGTTCCAGAAAATATACACGTCGGCACTGAAACGTACCGTTCAGACCGTCGAGCCGTTTATCGAGTTGGGGATTCCGTACGAGCAGTTGCCGGGGCTGAATGAAATCAGCTGGGGGGTTATGGAAGGCAAGGTGCCGGGCAACATGGACAACGCCTATTACCAGGCGCTCATGGAAGCCTGGTCGTCGGGAAACACCGCCCTGCCCACCGACAATGGCGAAAGCCCCGACCAGGTGATGGCCCGTCAGAAACCCGCCATCGAACACATTCTGTCGCATACCGACGAGGAGCCAATCCTGATTGCCATGCACGGCCGCGCGATCCGAATCCTGCTTTCCTGGATGGTGAAGCGTTCGTTGTCGGCGATGGATGAGTTTGAACACAGCAACGTCTGCCTCTACAAACTCCGCTACGATTACGACACTCAGGAGTTTACCATCGAACTCGCCAACGATACGTCGCATCTGCTGTCATTGGCGATGGCTTGAAAAAAAGGAGGAAGGGGAGGAGAGGGGGGAAGGAGGAAAGGAAAAAGATTCTCAGCAAACTTTTTCATGCTGCGCCGGACTGTTCCTTTCCTCCTTCCTTCCTCTTCTCCCCTTCCTCCTTAAAATTTCCTTTCCTACTTAGTAATCCCCTTTAATGTAGTATCCCATCCGTTTGCCGGGGAATGATGTATATTCGCTAATCGTACGAAAAAGTGCGCTTAGAAAATGGGTATTGCCAAACAGAAAATATATTGGTTTTGTCAGCTGTTTGGCTGGACGCTTCTCATCCTGGTGGAGTATCTGGCTTACCTGCTGGAGTATGGCTTTGATGCAGACACGTTCTATCTCGCGCTGGCCAATATCTTCCTGGGAATTACATTAACGCACCTCTACCGGCTGATGATCAAGCGGTGGCGCTGGGTGCAGCTTCCGTTTGTGCAGCTGGCCCCGCGGGTGCTGTTTTCGGTCTTTGTGCTGGCGATCATCATGACGATGATCAACATGCCGGTCGACTGGCGGATTGTGCCCGACAAGTTTGTGGAGGAGCCCTGGCCGGTGATTGGCTACATCCTGAGCTGGGGTAAGACCATGCTGGCCTGGGTATTGAGCTATACGGTGTATAACTACCTGGAACAAAACCGGAACGCCGAAATTGAGAAAATCCTGCTCAAGACCAGTATCCGCGAAACGGAAGCCAAAGTGCTACGTTCTCAGCTGAATCCCCACTTCGTTTTTAACGCCCTCAACAGCATTCGGGCACTGGTCTACGAAAACCCAACCAAAGCCCAGCAGGGCATTACACAATTATCTAATCTGTTACGTAATTCGCTGCTGGCCGATCGCCGGAAAACCGTTGAACTACGTGAAGAAGTAAAAACCGTTGAGGATTACCTCGCACTGGAGAAAGTACGGTACGAAGACCGACTACGATCTGAGATAGACCTGGATGGCCGGACGCTGTACTGGCAGGTACCCCCCATGATGTTACAAACACTGGTCGAAAATGCGATCAAACATGGCGTATCGAAAGCCGTGGGTGGGGGCTTTGTAGCCGTGCAGTCATCCATCGATGCCGACAAGCTACGCATCGTGATCCGGAATACCGGTACGCTGGGTGACAAAGGGGCGTCGGGTGGGTTTGGTCTGGCGAATACAGCCCAGCGGCTCGAACTGCTTTACGGACCCGAAGCTCGGTTTACTATTGAGCAGGAAGACGAAGGCGAGAACGGTGAACCTGTGGTCTGTGCGGAAATTATTATTCCAGCACAGTCCGAGAGCCTGTTCCGGCGTCGTTCCAGCGCCGACCTGCTGACCGATCAGCACTAAGCGCTGGCTGATTAACTTTAGCTTTCCAGTAATTATTCCTATATGAAAACCCTCATCATTGACGACGAACGGCTGGCGCGGAACGAGCTGCGCCGGTTGCTCGAAAACTTCCCTAAAATTCAGATCATCGGCGAAGCTGCCAACGCCGACGAAGCCCTGCCCATGATCGAAGACCTGGATCCTGATCTATTGTTTCTGGATATTCAGATGCCGGGTAAAAATGGGTTCGAACTGTTGCAGTCGATTGAAGGAAAGGCACCCGAGGTCATTTTTACCACGGCTTACGATGAGTATGCTATCAAAGCCTTTGAGTTCAACGCGCTGGATTACCTGCTGAAACCCGTTGAACTGGCCCGTTTGTCGGAGGCCATTCACCGGGTTGAAGAAGAACATGCTGCTCCGGAAACAGCCGGCCCGTCGACGGGAGGAACGGCGAAAGTACTGGGTGAAAACGACCAGGTGTTCGTGAAAGACGGCGAAAAATGCTGGTTTGTCAAACTGGGAAAAGTTCGCCTGTTCGAGTCGATGGGCAACTACGTCCGGCTGTATTTCGATGATCAGAAGCCACTCGTGCTGAAATCGCTGAACGCGCTCGAAGACCGGCTCGACCCGGCTACGTTCTTTCGGGCGAATCGTAAACATATTATCAACCTGCAGTGGATTGAAAAAATAGAACCCTGGTTTAGTGGTGGTTTACTCGTTACGTTGCGCGGGGGCGATAAAATCGAAATAAGTCGTCGGCAAGCCATTCGCTTTAAAGATTTGTTAAGTTTGTAATAGACGGTTTGGGCAGGTCGTCTGGCCTGCCCACCACTGTTGCCAACTAACTTTCTTTTTGGTAATCAGCTTTGTTGATTGCCGGTGTGCATGAAATCAGTTTTCTCGACTTTATTTATAGGTTCACTATGCTTATTGGCAGCCTGTCGGCAGGAGCATGACAAAGCGCCAGTGCTGAACCGCCAGGAATATACGTTTACCGGCGAAGCCCATTGCGATACCGCAACCAATGAAGGGGTAGGGGTGTCAGTCTCTTATTTTCTGCTAAGTGATACCGATGCCGGGGCGCAGCGAATCAACGACAGTCTGCAGCGGCTGGCTACCAGCACAGTGGTCGACTGGCTGGACAGTACAACCATTGCCAACAACCCTGGTGTGCGTACCGATCTGAAACAGGCAGCTGATCTATTTGCAGCCGACTACCGGGCGGTGATGCAGGAAATGCGTCGGCTGAGCGGTTGCTGGGAGCTGGAAACCAAGTCCGATACGGTATACAGCTCGCCGAAAACGCTGACGGCCCGCTTCGAGACCTATGCCTATACGGGTGGGGCGCATCCGAACTCAAATCTATTCTTCTACAACTTCGACCGTGACTCCGGACGCCTGCTGAACCTGAGCGAACTCGTGACCGACACGACGGCGTTGCTGGGCGTTGTCGAGAAGGAGTTTCGAAAGCAGCAGAAGCTTTCGGCCCAGACCAACCTGGAAGAGGAGGGATATTTCCTGCGAGACGGCAAGTTTTTTCTGCCAACCAGCGTCGGCCTGACGCGCCAGGGTTTGTCTGTCTACTATAATCCGTACGAAATTGCCGCTTATGCCGTGGGTCCTATCGAGGTGGTTGTGCCTTATGAGCAGCTTAACGGCATTTTGAATAAGGAGTGGTTTTAGGGCGTGGGGCGAAGGGTTTAGGGTAAAGAGCAGCGAGAATCGGTCTACTGAATAAGGAATGGTTAATAGTTAGCTTATGACGTTCGAGGAGTTTTCTCAATCGCTGGGGCAGTCGGAGCCGCCAGTAACTATTCATCCGATTGCGCAGGCGCTTTGGTACGATGCGAAAGGCGACTGGGAGCAGGCACACGAAGTAGCGCAGAGTCGTGAGGGCACCCAGGCCTATGATCATCTACACGCCTACCTGCACCGGAAAGAAGGTGATCGCTTCAACGCGGGGTACTGGTATCGCCGGGCTGGGGTGCCAGTTTTTAGCGGGAGCCTGGATGCCGAGTGGGCTGAGCTGGTCAGGACGTATCTGAACTAAAAAATAGCCGCACCCTTGCGGATGCGGCCTTCCTGTTGCTGATGAAGCTGAGTGTAATATCGTTTCGCTTACGCGACTAGTTCTTCGTTCAATACGTCGCTAACGTTTGTCAGCGGCAGGCCAAAGGCGTCGGCAACACCTTTATATACTACTTTCCCGTCGACCACGTTCAGACCAAGTTGCAGGTCCATGTTATCGCGACATGCCTGCTGCCAGCCTTTGTTCGCCAATTGCAGGGCGTAGGGCAGAGTGGCGTTCGTCAGGGCTACGGTGCTGGTATAAGGTACCGCACCCGGCATGTTGGCTACGCAGTAGTGCACGACTTCGTCAATGATGAACGTTGGGTTTTCGTGCGTGGTAGGGCTGCATGTTTCGATGCAACCACCCTGATCGACAGCTACGTCAACCAGTACCGTACCCGGACGCATCAGTTTCAGCATCTCACGGGTAATCAGGTGGGGAGCTTTCGCGCCTGGAATCAGGACGGCACCGACAATCAGATCACAGACTTTAATCATCTCCCGAATGTTGTATTCGTTCGACATCATCGTCTGTACGTTTGGCGGCATGATATCCGACAGGTAACGTAGCCGGGGCAGGCTAACGTCCATGATTGTTACGTGTGCGCCCAGACCGGCGGCCATTTTAGCGGCCTGCGTTCCAACAATACCGCCACCCAGGACAAGTACATTGGCTGGTTTAACACCCGGTACACCGCCCAGTAGAATACCACGTCCTTTCAGGGGTTTCTCCAGGTATTTAGCGCCTTCCTGAATTGCCATCCGGCCCGCTACTTCCGACATCGGAACCAGCAACGGCAGGCTGCGATCCGGCCGTTCTACGGTTTCGTAAGCCAGACAAACAGCACCTTTTGCCAGCATAGCATTGGTCAGCTCTTCGGAAGAAGCAAAGTGGAAATACGTGAACAGAAGCTGGTCTTCTTTGATCAGATCGTATTCAGCCGCGATAGGCTCTTTTACTTTCATGATCATTTCAGCAATGCCGTACACTTCCTCAATGGTTGGAAGCATGATGGCACCGGCCTCAATGTATTCTTCATCCTGAAAACCGCTGCCTTCACCTGCGTTTACCTGTACGTAGACAGTATGTCCGGCTTTACGCAGTTCTGTAACACCGGCCGGCGTTAAGGCGACGCGGTTCTCGTTGTTTTTTATCTCCTTGGGAACACCAATAACCATAACTACTCGGCGTTGGAAAAGTCTCTGATTTGATGATGTAAAGGTACTAGGTGCCTACTTATTTTCTAGCATACGCTATCTATTCAGGAAAAAAGACTAAAATTGATGTATTGGTAGAATTTTAGTCTAAGTAGACTAGCCCAGCTACCGAAATGCCGAACAAATTCCGCTATGGAAAATCTTGATAAAACTGACCTCGCTATTCTGGAGCTTCTGCAGACCGATGCACACCTGACCATTCAGGAAATCGGGCAGCGGATCAATCTTTCTAAAACACCCGTTCACGAACGAATTAAGCGGCTGGAGCGACTGGGTGTAATTGATCGGTACGTAACGCTTCTCGACAAAAAAAAGACAGGGAATCAGTTAACGGCTTTCTGCCAGGTAACGCTCGATCGGCAAACCCGCGATGCCTTCACGGATTTTGATGCGGTAATCAGTCAGCTTCCCGAGGTGCTGGAGTGTAATCGCGTATCGGGCATGTTCGATTACCTGATAAAGATCGTCAGCCGCGACATGGAAAGCTACAACCGATTCTATCAGGAACATTTATCCGTCATACCGGGAGCGCTTCAGATCAACAGTTTTTTTGTGATGTCGGAGATCAAAAACACAACCATTCTGCCGCTGGAGGGGCGATAATTCACCCTCGAATGCGCAGATCCGAAACAATGGCCCGATGGTCGGAGCCCGGCTGATCGAGTGTCCACATAAACATGGGTATGCATAGCGTGTTACCAAATACGTGATCGAGCGGCAGGAGTGGAAATGGCAGAAAACTGGGCCAGGTCGGCTGAGTCATTGTCCGGCGGCCGGCGTGTAGGAGTTGCTTGTTACGTATGTCGGCGGGCGAATCCAGAAAAATATCCTTGTAGATTGGCGAAAACATGGTGATGTTGAAGTCGCCAATGAGTACGGTTGGTAGCGCGTTATGCCGGGTAATCCGGGCGGCTTCGGTGAGCTGCTCATTTCGCTCGCTGAACCAAGACGGTAGCACCGGCGTACGCGGATGAACCGTCACCAGCGATAGTGTTTTGCCACGTATTTCGGTCGTCAGGTTGATGATACGCATCGATTTTGCCAGCTTCCGGTCGACACGAATTGGTGTCCTGCTGCCCACCAGCGTCCAGCAGGGACCTTTCGACCAGCAGGCAAACCAGTGAGGAAACTCCCGCCGTAGCTTTGTCGTAACAAGTCGAATGGTATGCAGCTGCATTTCCTGGAGTACGTACAGATCAGCTCGCTGGTTATGGATCAAATCAACGGTTGTCTTGTACTCGTCGCGGGTGAATAGCACATTAGCGTGAACTATTCGGGCGTCGCCCAGCGGTGCGTGCGGTGGGGTTGATAAATCGCCTACTGACCAGAAACCATTAATAGGAAGAAGGTAAATACCCATTAACGCGGCTATCTGGACTGAGGAAGGTGCATAAGGTTCACCACCGAAAAGCCTGAATACAGCGCTTAGAAGAACAAGCCCTATTGCCAGCCACTTGTATTGCATATAAAAGTGGCTGAACAACTCGAAGAAGTAGAGATGTCCCAATAAAGAGCCGATCGACAAACATACCAGCAATCCAACGATCAGCCAGTTCAACCAGCGGTTGACCCGTTCGGGGACTAGCCAGAATGTTCGTTTGCGAGGGGGCGGAACGGTCGAGTTCATTTTGCGTGAATAGATTATTATCTTAAATCAGTAATATCCTTATTACTTTTTCCAATGTTACATTTTAGACACAACGTCTGTAAATTATTGAATTCATCCTTTCCTCCTTTGGATCGAGGAATGATGTGGTCAACATGCAAAACAATACCATGTTCTTTAGCGCTACGTCTACAACTACAGCAAGTCCAATTGTCTCTTGCTAATACCTGATACCAAAGGCCAGCTCGTATAAATTTGTAGCTATCGAGATCCGGAAGTTGTAGTGTTGACACTTCTGCTGCTATATTCTCAACTTCTTTCGTTGACTCCTCGTTAAGCCAAATTTTTAGGTTTTTAAAGTGCGTTGGTAAGATAGGAATGGCTCCTTCGGCTAAATCATAGCAAGCATCTAGTATTGGAAATAAAAAAAGAAAGGACTGGACCAGATTATCGATGACTCGTTGGTTCGTTACTGGAAAATAATGTTCAGAAGATGTAAGCCAGAAAGGATTTTTAGTATCACTATCATCTTTTATTAGCCAGAAATGTCTTTTTGGAATAAGACGATCAAGCACTGTAATTAAATCATTGCCATCTCCAAAAGAAATTTTCCCCGCGTTTAGTAGAGTGGAAAAGATATCGTAATGCTTGGATAAAAATTTTTTAACACTGGTGATATAAGCTTCATCATAGTGACTAAAAGGCCACAATTCTACGAAAATGACGCCAATCGGCAAGACTTTAAAATATAAATACGAAGGATGAAATACATAGTTTTTTCCGTCGGATCTTTTTAAATTTAATTGTTTTTGACGATCTCTTCTCCCTGAAATACCTATATAGACTTCATTAAAATCTGCGTTATTTTTGGCGTCTTTCCGGTGGGATGGCCGGTAAACAAAAGAGTATTTTTCGAATGGGTCCACTTTATAAACTTCCCTAGCTAAAAACAAAGCGGAGTCAACTAAATGCTTAAGTCTAGGAAAGAAATAGTTCTGTAATGTATTTAGTTTTGTTTTTGTGTCGGGAATATTAAATATTTCAGTATCAATTGATTCAAAAATTATTTCTTCCACAAGTAATGAATATTTACGTTCTATTTGCCGAATAATTAGCCGATGGCTAACCTAAAATTAGGTAAAAATGTGGTAACACTAATTCTATTCGCTGACCAGAGTACCAAGGGAGACAATAGCGGTCGGCGAGGAGCGTATTTGTCGATTCCGTAATTCACCCTGTTGCTTCTTCTCAAACATACAAAAAACGCCGGACAGTCCTGCCCGGCGTTTTTTATGTGGTCAATTAAGCTCTGTTTATGGCATCAACACGCGGTCGATGATGTGGACAACCCCGTTCGAGGCTACCTGGTCGGCAGTGGTGACGTTGGCTACTGAGGTGCCATTGCCTTTACCCAGGATCGTAACCTTACCATTCGCTACGTTTGTCCGGACAGTCGTGCCCTGCGCCGTAGCGACATCGGCCCCATTCTGGAAGGTCTGCGAGAAAGCGCTGAACTTCAGAACATGATAAAGCAGGAGATTCGAAATCGTGGACTGACTGGCTGCCTGAATAGCGGCTACATCAGCATAGCCAGCTGCTTTGAAAGCATCGTTTGTTGGCGCGAACAGCGTCATGCCCGTCGAAGAAGTTGCGTTGATAGCCGCCTGAGTAGCCGCATCTGCCCGGGCAATGGCTGCCGCCAGGAACGAAAGGTTCGCGTTCGATTTAACCAGATCGGTCAGGTTCACCGTAGCAGGGGTCAATAACCGGCTGACAAGATGGACTACGCTACCTGTAGTCGGGTTATCCCCCTGTGTTATCTTACCGTTGTTAACACTGATGTCGCTGATGCTGGCTTTGTATACCGAGATTGTGCTGTTTGCCAGGGTTGTCTGATACGTAGTATTAACGCCTGTTGGTATAGCACTTCGGTCGATGCGGGAGTTTACGATATGATTGCGCAGGAGTCGTTGCAGGTCAGCAACTGGGGCCGCGTTAATGGCTGCCGCATCGGCGAAGCCACCGGCTGCAAAAGCCTCGTTCGTAGGAGCAAAAATTGTAATATTCGCCTTATTGATCTCATCCGTCAGGCCAGCCCGAAGAACGGCTGCATTCAGCAGACTCAGGCTGGTGTTCTGCGCAATGAACGAAACTGAAGCTACAACAGTAGTCGTGTTTGAGCCTGGTGTAGCCGTTGTACTGGTACCTGGTGTCGTTGTAGTACCCGAAGTCGGTGGAGTTACTGGGGTAGGATCGGTCGTACCATTTTTATCACAGCTGGCTAGGAACGGAGCCGTTGCAATAAACAGAACTGCGGTGGTTCTGTAAATACCGGAACAGATTGATCTAAACATACGTCGAGTAGCGTTAAAGTGAACAGAAAACAAAAACTTTTGTACAGAACATAGGCTTTAGGCGAGTTGTTTACGCAATAGCGATACGAAACGTTGCAAATGAGCAATGACTATTTTGTTAGTAACTGATTATATGACAGTTAGCCATATAATAGAATTAGCTGAGATATGTTGATTAAGCGGTAGATGCACAACTAAAAAAGCGGAGAGATAACCCTGTTTCCAAAGGCTAGCTCTCCGCTTTTTCGTCAAAAAAAGTCGCGCTTTCGGGCGATCAACTGCTGCTTATAGTGCCCCCTCCTTGATTTCTTCGACAACCGCCGGATCAAGTAGCGTACTGGTATCGCCGAGATTACTGGTGTCGCCTTCGGCAATTTTGCGCAGAATCCGACGCATGATTTTTCCGGAACGCGTCTTTGGTAGACCCGATACAAATTGAATTTTATCGGGTTTGGCGATTGGCCCGATGATCCGACTGACAGTGGCCAGAATATCCCGTTTCGTCAGGTCATAATCGTCATGGTCGGTATGCTCCGTGATGATGTACGCATAAATGCCCTGCCCTTTCACGTCGTGCGGATAACCAACAACGGCACTCTCGACGACACCCGTGTGCATATTGATAGCGTTTTCGACCTCGGCCGTACCGATGCGATGGCCCGATACGTTCAGTACGTCATCGACCCGACCCGTGATGCGGTAATACCCGTCCTCGTCGCGCAGACAGCCATCGCCGGTGAAATACAGACCCGGATACGTAGCGAAATACGTCTGGCGGCAACGTTCGTGATCGCCGTAGGTGGTTCGCAGAATACCTGGCCAGGGGAACTTCATGCAAAGGTTACCGCTAACGCCATTGCCTTCGATTTCTTTACCGTTCTCATCCACCAGAATTGGCTGAACCCCCGGCAGGGGTAGTGTAGCAAAGGCTGGTTTGGTTTTGGTAACGTGCGCAATCGGCGAAATCATCAGACCGCCCGTTTCGGTTTGCCACCACGTATCTACAATAGGGCAGCGATTCTTGCCAATGTTGTCGTCGAACCAGTGCCAGGCTTCCTCGTTAATGGGTTCGCCTACCGAGCCAAGTACTTTGAGGCTGCTCAGGTCATGTCCTTTAACGTAATCCAGCCCAAAGCTCATCAGCGACCGGATGGCCGTTGGCGCCGTATAAAGAATATTGACGTTATGCTTGTCCGTAATATCCCAGAGTCGGCCGGCGTCGGGGAATGTTGGCGTGCCTTCAAATACCAGCGACGTAGCTCCGCAGGCCAGTGGTCCGTAAACGATGTAGCTGTGACCCGTAATCCAGCCGATGTCGGCCGTGCAGAAATGAACATCACCGGGCTCGTACTGGAATACATTCTGGAAGGTATAGGCGGAATAGACCATATAGCCTCCGCAGGTATGCACTACGCCCTTGGGCTTGCCTGTCGAGCCGGAAGTGTAGAGGATGAACAGCATATCTTCAGCGTCCATTTCCTCGGCTGGGCAGTCGGCTGTTACCTGTTTTAATTCCTGTTCCCACCATACGTCGCGCCCTTTGAACATCGAGACCGGTGTCCGGGTCCGGGTCAGTACGATTACTTTTTTGACGCTTGGGCAGGCAATAAGCGCGTCATCGACGGTTGCCTTAAGCGGGATTTCCTTGTTGCCCCGGTACGAACCATCGGCCGTGATCACCAGTTTGCACTGCGCATCGTTGATTCTATCGGCAATACTCTGCGCCGAAAAGCCACCAAACACTACAGAGTGAACTGCGCCAATCCGGGCGCAGGCCAGCACGGCAATGGCCAGCTCGGGCACCATAGGCATATAAATACAAATCCGGTCACCTTTTACGACACCGTTCCGTTTCAGTACGTTGGCAAAGCGGCATACCTGATCGTGCAGCATGCGGTAGGTGAGCGTAACACCCGCTTCATTGGGGTCATTTGGCTCCCAGATAATGGCGGGCTGATCACCCCGCGTTTCCAGATGACGGTCCAGACAGTTTTCCGTGATGTTGAGTTTCCCGCCAATAAACCATTTTACGTTCGGTTCGTCAAAATTCCATTGCAGGGTTTTCGTCCAGGGTTTACGCCACTGGAAATCCTGAGCTACTTCTGCCCAGAATGCTTCGGGGTCTTCTACACTTTTTTGGTAAGCCGTCTGATACTCCTCAAAAGTTCGGATACGCATAATATTTCTGGACGTTACTGGGGTTTTCTTGTATTCGACGGCTAAAGGTAGGATGGGTAGCCCAATAATGTAAAGGAGAAAGCTAAGTTTCCTGACCGGACGATGCGGATTTAACCGTCTCTTCATCGTATTCGCCCTGCAGCGCATAGATCGCAAAACAACCCAGGCCCCCAACAATGAGGGGCATTAGAATAAAGACGATAATAATACCAAAAACCAGATCGTCCAGTTTGCCTGATATGAGCTTGGGAATGCCCAGTGATGTAGTGCCAAAATAACCTGCCAGTCCGGCTAGTGCTAGCCAGAGAAGACCCAGATAGCGTTTGATTCTGTTCATAAGTGGGTAGGTAAGAGAGAAGAGGTAAGAGATAAGACGAAAGACATAAGACGTAGGCGTTCAATCCGCTACCTGCGGGCGATTCTTGAGGTATACCAACCCGATCAGAAAACTTACCCCGGCTACGATGATGGGGTACCAGAGACCTTCCAGATACGGAGCCGCGAAGGGCAGGGGCGAACCGGTTTGCTGGGCGGCCAGGTTCGCTTGGTTCGCTCCTGTTGCCAGGTACGTAGCCACGGCAGGGAGCAACCCACCAAACACCCCGTTGCCAATGTGATAGGGCAGCGACATAGATGTGTAGCGGATCTGGACCGGAAACATCTCAACGAGGAAGGCGGCAATCGGGCCGTAAACCAGCGTAACATAAATCACCTGAATAAAGACCAGCCAGATGAGCGTCCAGCGGTCGCTGTCGTTTAACAGAACAGCCCGCTTTAGGTCGGATTTGCCCGCGCTGCTAACTTTGGTCACTTCGGTCAGCATAGTGCCATCGGTGTACTGGTGCGTAACGGTTTTCGTCTGGACCGTACCGCCCGTCTGTTTTGGGTCAGGCGTAACCGTGGTTGAGATGGTTGCGTTGGCGGGAATCTCCTGTCGGCTGCTAATATTGGTGGTCTGATACATTTTTTCGTACAGTGGGCGGTAGGTAAGTAGGGCGACCAGCATACCAAAGAGCATGATCCCTTTCCGGCCGATCTTGTCCGATAGCCAGCCAAACACGACGAAGAAAGGCGTTCCCATTAGCAAGGCTACGGTCATTAGTTCGTCGGACTGGACAGCGTCAACATTACAGACCGTTTTGATAAAATTCATGGCGTAGAACTGCCCGGTATACCACACGACGCCCTGCCCCATAGTGGCCCCAAACAACGCCAGCAGCACGAACTTGAAATTGTATTTCCGGCCGAAACTTTCCTTTAGCGGATTCGCTGATGTTTTTCCTTCGGCTTTCGCCTTGGCAAACAGGGGCGATTCGCTCATGTTACGCCGGATGACGTAGGAGATAAGCACCATCAGAATCGACACCAGGAATGGCACCCGCCAGCCCCAGTCATCGAACGCGCTGGGCGACATTGACTTGCGGGTAAGCAGAATCACCAGCAGCGAAATAAACAGACCCGATGTGGCCGTTGTCTGAATCCAGGAGGTCCAGTAGCCGCGCTGGTTCGTGGGCGAATGTTCTGCTACGTAGGTTGCCGCTCCCCCATACTCACCGCCGAGCGCCAGCCCCTGCAACAGCCGCAGGATCAGCACCAGCGTAGGGGCCAGAAACCCAATGGTATCGTAGCTGGGAATCAGGCCGATGGCAAACGTAGCACCGCCCATCAGCAGCAGCGTAACCATAAACGTATATTTCCGACCGATGAGATCGCCGAGCCGTCCGAAAAAAAGAGCCCCGAACGGACGTACCACAAACCCGGCGGCAAAGGTAGCCAGGGTCGAGAGAAAGGCGGCCGTAGGGTTGCCCTCCGGGAAGAACTTGGTGGACAGAACAGTCGCCAGTGAGCCAAAGATGTAGAAGTCGTACCACTCGATCAAAGTACCGACCGACGATGCGCCAATAACGCTCATTAACGTGCGGGTGCTGGCCGTCGGTTTAGGAGAGTCTGAAACCATATAGGAAAAAGGTTAGGTAGCGTATGGAGAACCCTGAGACCTAATCCATTTTAACCGGTTTTCTACTATTGATCTGAATAAAAATAACGCTTTTCGTCGTTTTTACCGCTTTCCCGAACAAGGCAAGCCCGGAGACGTTCTTACTTGTGTACGTTATGAACTTACCATATGGCAGCCAATAAACTTATCGTCGTAACCGGCTTCGGTCTGCATGACCCAAGCGGCCGGACCCGCGCCTATTTGAACGTGAGCCAGGAAGAAGCTGTCCAGCGCTTCAAAGATTTCTACGAAACCCGCGACAAACCGCAGGTCGATGTCATCGAGTTTGATGATGAACTGGCCCTGGATGTGGGGCGCACGAACCAGGTCATTATTTCGACGTAGAATAAAAAAGAAAATCCCCGCTCAATCAGCGAGGATTTTCCGTTTATCTTAGTAGCAAAACGGATTTCATGAAGCATTTATTCCTGCTCCTTTTTCTGAGCCTGGGCCTTTTTGGTCAGGCCCAGACGCTCCCCCCGAACGTATTGGAAGAGAAAAACAGCGACAGCTATACGAACTACCACTTTCTGGTAGAAGGCCTGTCGCACCATCCCGACAGTATCCGACACACGGCAAACAGCCTGTTGGTTCAGTACTGTTCGGCGAAACCCTGCCATACGGTTTATTTCTGGCGGAGCGAAAAGGCGTATAACCTCTTCAACTATAACCAGGAAGTGCTGACGATGGCGCAGTTCAACGAAGACAAAAAGCGGCTCCGTAAAGCGGTCAATACCTGGAAGAAAGAGAACTGGGTGTATGTCAGCGAAAGTCTGGCCGGTATTTATGCTGGGCCGCCAACCTCGAAACTGGAAATAGAACCGTACCTGGATGGCGTCTACCGACACTATGGCGGCAAGCTCAACCGTCCGGAACCCGCTAGTGTCAAGATGAAGATCAAGGCGCCTGCCGAAACGGACACGAAGCCCAAGCCTGAACCCGAGTCGCCGGTAAGCCCTGTGCTCTATGGAGTCTTGGGAGTGAGCATCGCCCTGCTCATTGCCTACTTTGTCCGCCGGAAGAATCACAGCGTGTAGACATTACTGCAGCCACGTCTGCTTGAGTTGCTGTACCAGATGGACTAGGCCGTGCTGGGATAAGGGCTTTGTAACGAATTCGCTGGCCTGTAGCTCAAACGCCTGCCGCCGATCAGACTGATTATCGGAGGTTGTCAGGATCACAATAGGCGTTTGGGTGTAGAGCGGATTATGACGTAGTATTTGTAATGTTTCGAAGCCATCCAGCCGGGGCATATTCAAATCCAGAATAATGAGCGAAGGAGACAGAATATGACTGCTTAATAGATCCAGCAGTTTCAGCCCATCGTTGGCAAACTGAAGCTGGCAGGCCGGACAATGCGCCTGAAAAGCGGTTTGCAGTAAATAGTGGTCATCCTCGTCGTCATCGGCCACAAAAATAGAATGAATCAACTGCTGCATAGCCTTACGATGAGGACTTGTAATACGACCCGACATCGCTAATGGGTTAGGTTTTAGCGCTGGCTTATACCAGGATCCGGGTATGCGAATCTATCAGAAAACCAGAACTTTTTCTAATAGATCAGACAAATGTCCTAAACTCGAAAGAAGTTGTCCGAAACAGAAAGGTGAAGTAGAAGAGGAGTGGTGAAATTTGTTTCAAGCCTTGGCGGATTCCGCTTTGGTCTACACACCTATCCTTGTCGGATTGTGCTGGGCCCGGGTTGAAACATACTTGGGCCTTGTGTCTTTATGAGCGAATGGACTTCTTATTTTGCAGGAAATCTTACCTTTGCAAAATCAAAAGGGATTTATCCCTTATGGTGTGGATAGAAGCGGAAAGCAGACTGACGTTGTTGGTCTGCTTTTTTGTTGAAGTGCCTATCAATAACAAAGCCTAGGTCACAGCCCAGGCTTTGTTGAATTAATTTCGTTTTATTTCTTATCGAGCAACTGCTTGACAAGCTTGGTGAGTTCATCAATCTGCCCCTGTTGTTTTTCCATCGTTGCCTGCTGCTTCTCGATGGTGGTTTGCTGCTGAATGCTATACAGCGTTAGCTCCTCGATCTTCTCGAGCAGCTTGGCATCCATCTTCGCCATATCCACACCCTGCTCGACTACCTCAGCCGCCGACGGCACGCCTGGCAAATGTTTGTTGGTCTGGATGAAGCGTGCTACTTCTGCCAGAGAAGCAAGCTTATAGCTAGGAGCAAAGACGTAGTCACTCCACTCGCTAGCGTTCTTGACGGCTACTTTTACTTTCTCGGTCAGAATACCATCCTGCACGTAGAGCCGGTACCCAGTAGGCGTCTTGCTGACCTCTTCCCCAATCACCACGCCGTCGCCCGATACGTTTTGCAGGTAACTGCCTTTCTGCTGCCACAGGTCGGCTCCTACTCGGCCCCCACTGGCTGGGCTACCCAACACGACGTTACCTGATCCGTCGACGGTAAGAAACTTAGTTTGCCCCGTCGCAGTGGCTGGTGAGTTACTGGTTAAGTTCTCCAGTCGTAAACCCGACTGATTGGCGGTACCCGTTACCAAGTGTAGTTTGCTGGTTGGAGTAGACGTACCAATGCCGACGTTGGCCCCATTGCCCAGCACTAGGGTATTATTCGCTGAAGCTACCGCCCGAAAGCCGATGGCCGTAGCGTTGACTAGGTTACCTGCTCCTACGTTAGCCTCAAAACCAATAGCCGTGTTGTTATCGCCCACGGTGTTACCTGCCCCGGCATTGGTGCCTAGAAAGACGTTAAACCCGCCCGTCGTATTACTACCCCCCGCGTTATCGCCCACAAAGAAGTTAGCCGAGCCAGTCGTACTGTTACTTCCCGCATTGGTGCCCAGCATGAAATTGGAGTTACCCGTCGTATTAGAGTAGCCCGCGTTGACGCCTATGAAGGTGTTGAACTGACCAACATTTTTGTAGCCTGCCTGGTAGCCAACAAAGGTGTTCGCTGATGCTGGATTTGTCAACGCATTTGACCCAACTCCGGCCCGGGTACCAATAAACGTATTTTGAGAGCCACCAAAATTATAGTACCCTGCTGCTACACCTAAAAAGCTGTTGCCATTACCAACGGTATTAAAATAGCCCGTACTAGACCCTACGAAAGTATTTTCATTACCGACAGAATTAGTGTAACCGGCTCCTCCTCCTAAGAAGCTGTTGCTGCCTCCAGAAGTGTTTGCATACCCAGCTCCTCCCCCCAAGAAGCTGTTGCCGATACCAGTTGTGTTATTATAGCCCGACAAAGAGCCTACGAAGCTGTTATTGTTGCCAGTTGTATTGTTTTGGCCAGCACTAGCGCCAATAAAAGCGTTTCTCTCGCCTGATGTGTTTGAGAAGCCTGCAGAAATACCTATAAAAGCATTGTTGCTACCAATAATGTTATTATAGCCAGACTGAAGGCCGATAAACACATTGCCCCCACCTGCCTTATTCAAGCTGCCAGAAAAAGAGCCAATAAATACATTCGCAACACCCACGGTGTTCGCGCTGCCAGCTTGGACTCCACTGAAAACATTGCCTTCTCCGGTAGTATTAGCTATACCTGCCCGGTAGCCAGTGAACACGTTGTTGGAACCTGAAGTAGTTTTATTGCCAGCGTTTTCTCCTAGAAATATATTGCCTCTAGCTGTAGTAAGGGACTGCCCAGCATATCGTCCCATAATGAGGTTTTCTCCGCCTGTCAAACTAGTGTTACCTGCTTCTGGTCCAATAATGATGTTGGAGCTTCCTGGCGTCTCTGAGTTTGGCGTCGTAACAATGTAGTTATTCTGAGCAAGCAAAGATCCAACCTGTAGGGTTAGTGCAGTCAATATCGACGTAACGTAAAATGTTTTCATAGTGAATACGAATGAGTGCGAGTATGAATGGCAAGCAATGTATGAAGCCTGTTCAAGATTTCTGAGTGTCCATACAGACATAGGCTCATATTGTCCCAAACTCGAAAGCGATTGTCCGAAATAGAAAGGCGACGTTAGAAAATAGGCAGCATTTTTAACGCCTGTTCTCATCAGTATCTAACCTATATCCACCCGTAGCGTGAAGCAATTTATGCTCTGTAGTGCGATGCTGATGCGGACTAGTTTCAAAGCTTTATCTCAGAATAGCTCCGCATATCATCACATCAATAAGCCAGCGGAGGGATTCGAACGGCAGCGGCCGACCATCCCCGATGCGCTTGCGTATCCTGATTATAGATCAGGTAGAATCGGGCGCATAAAAAAAGGCCTTGCCGTTGAGCAAGACCTTTTAGAGCCAGTGGAGGGATTCGAACCCCCGACGCGCTTGCGCATCCTGATTACAAATCAGGCGGAATCGACCGCTATCCGACACTGGCCAACCCACGCTCGTTTCCGAATCGTGATGCAAAAGTAGAGCTTTTCAGAATTGGACGCAACTGTCTGCCAGAAAATCAATGTAAACAAAAGAGACCGGATACTAGGCGCATCCGGTCTCTTTTGTTTGTTACGACAGTAACGTGTTACGCCTGAGCCACTTTCAGCTGGTGACGCAGGTCGTCCAGTTGGGTTTGTGCTTCGGCAATTTTCTTATCAATGTCTGCACGCAGTTTATCGGCGTTCTTCGACCGGGCAAAGAACTCGATGTTGTTGCGGTACGTAGCGATGTCGTTTTCGATGGCCGTAATGCGCCGACGAATGTCGTTCTCGCGTTTGTTGCCGCCACCGTCGCGGTCACCACGACCGAAATCGCGGTCCCGGCTGCGGGTAACTTCGGCTTCGTTCTGGAGCATAACCCGCTCTTTCTCTTTCGCCGGAATTTTACCCGTAGCACCTACCAAGGCGTTAACGGCGTTGATATAGCGTTTCTGCGTGGTCTGCATATCTTTCTTCGGTACGAAGCCAATGCTGTTCCACTCTTTTTTGAACTCATTCAACTGCGAGAGGTCGGCGTTTTCGCTGGCGGCCGCTTCGATCCGTTCGATCAGGGCTACTTTCTGCGCCAGGTTGCTTTCAAATTCGCGCTCGGTTTCCTGGTTTTTCGACCGCTTCTTGCCAAAGAAAGCATCACAGGCCGTTTTGAACCGGTCGAAGATGGAGTTTTTCTGCTTCTCAGGAACCTGACCAACATTTTTCCACTGGCGCTGTAGTTCGATTACTTTCTGCGTTACCTCGGGCGATTCTTCGCCCGATGCCAGAATGGCTTCTACCTGTTCGCAGAGGTCGGTTTTGAGCCGCAGGTTTTCTTCGCGCTTCGCTTCCAGCTGTTTGAAGAATTCGCCTTTGTTGTGGAAGAACGTTTTCAGAGCCGCCCAGAATTTCTTGCTCAGCTCTTTACCTTCTTCACGAGGCATTGGGCCTTTGATGGCGTTCCAGCGATCCTGCAGCGCCATCACATCTTTCGTCCGGTCGTTCCAGTCGTTGATGCTGTTCGATGTGAATGAGGTCAGCGGAACCAGCTCTTCGTAGATTGCCGATTTCTCTTCATACAACTGCGCCGACTCTTTCCGCTGCTCGTTCGTCTGATCACGGCGTTTGTCGTACAGTACGTCGAGGGCGGCTTTCATCCGGCCCCAAAGCACTTCCTGCTCCGCCTTAGGAGCGGGGCCGATGTGTTTATATTCTTCGAACAGCGCGTTGGCTTCGTCGATCACCTGCCGGGTAACCGGGGTTTCTTCCGAGGCCTTGGCCATCGCTTCTACTTTCTCGATGACTTCGGTTTTTAGTCCGGTATTTTTCTTCCGGTCCAGTTCCTTCAGCTCGAAATAGATGTTCCGGTTGCTGTAGTACCGATCAACCAGCGCGTGGTACGTAGCCCAGAGGGTTGCATTATGGGGTGAGTTGATATTACCGGCCGCTTTCCAGTCGTCCTGAACCTTTTTGAATTCGTTCCAGCTCGTTTTAGGATCACCCGCGTTATTTTCGTCGTTTTCGACCAGTTCCCGTAGCCGGGTCAGCAGCTCGGTTTTCGTCGCGAAATTACCGTCTTTGGCCTTGTCCAGATTCTGGAAATACGTGTTCTTCTGGCTCTTGATCTGCTTGTACAGATCGTCGAAACGCTGAACCGTTTCATCGTATTTGTACTCGAAACCTTCCTCAGCCCCCGTATCAGCCATGTACGATTGCAGAGCAGCTTCGCGTTCGGCCCGCTTCATCTGATCGAACAGCGGTTTTGCCTCTTTCAGCACCTGATCTGCTTTCTTGAAATCGCCGGGAGCAACCTCCGCTACGCTAATGGTAGCGAGCTGCGTTTCGAGCAGCGATACAAAATCCTGCTTGGAAAACTGACTGTAATCAACCGTTACGTCGGCTTCATCGGCGTCTTCAGTATCTGATGTCTCTTCCAGTTCCGCAACAGGGCTGGTTGATTCTTCAGCAATAGAAGCCTCCGGCTCGCTGGCTGGTTCATCGGCCGGCGTCGGCTCGTCGGTACCAGTATCGGGCTGAAGGGATTCGGTTGCTTCGGCTGTGGGTTGAGTAGATTCCGAAGGAACGTCTACCGACGATGTTTCGGCGGATTCGGGCGTGGTTGTTTCGCCCTCCGTCGCCTGATCTGCCGGCGTCGTGGTTTCTTCGGGAGTATTGTTGACCAGCTCATCCGCTACCTGAGAAGAGGGTGTTGGCTGCTGGTTAATTTCCTGTTCTTCGTTTGCCATGTTGGGAACGTACCAATTACTTTTGCAAAAGTACGATAAAATGCGAATTTACCCGTCACCTCACTTGCCAAAAGCGGTTAATCCAACTCAACGCAATGTCATCGACAATCAGTGATTTACGTAAAGAGTACACGCTCAAAGGGCTCGACGCCGTCGATGTTTCGGAGAGCCCTATTATTCAGTTTCGGCGCTGGTTCGATGCGGCCCTGGCTGCGGGCATTCCTGAGCCCAATGCTATGCATGTTAGTACGGTGACGCCCGATGGTCGGCCGGATGGTCGGATTGTCCTGCTGAAAGCCGTGTCTGACGCTGGTTTTGTATTCTTTACCAATTACGAGAGCCGGAAGGGACAGGAGCTGGCAGCGCACCCATTTGCCGCCCTTACGTTCTTTTATCAGCCGCTGGAACAGCAAATCCGGGTGGAAGGCCGGGTTGAAAAAGTGAGCGCTGAAGAGTCGACAGATTATTTTCATAGCCGCCCGCGCGGCAGTCAGATTGGGGCCTGGGTGTCGAATCAAAGTCATCCTATTGATAGTCGTGACGTGCTGGAAATCCGGCAGCAGGAGCTGGAAACGCAATTCGCTGACCAGGAAATTCCCCGACCGGAGCATTGGGGCGGCTACCGGGTCGTGCCCGATACAATCGAATTCTGGCAGGGGCGTCCAAGTCGCCTGCACGACCGAATTCGGTATCGTCTGGAAAACGGCACCTGGTTAATCGAGCGATTGGCTCCTTAACTGTCCTATCTGCCGTAAAAAACTTACGGCACGTGGGGTTCCGGAAAGTGACTGCAGAAGTCCTAGCAGGCGCAACGAAAACGATCTCATAAAAAAAAGAGGATGACCCTGGGGTCGCCCTCTTTTTTTATGTACTGGTTGACCGTGGTTAAACCGTCCCCGTTTTCAGAAGGCTTTTACGCACTTTGTCGGCCGCGGCCAGATCCGTTAACGTGATGTTCGCTTTCTGGCGCATGGTGGGCGACGAGGTCAAAATTTCGGTAGCAATTTGAATAAGCAGCGCAGCCGTAGCGGGTCCATTGGCCCGGCGCCGGGTCGATCGCCCCGCAGCTGGCGTTGAATTGCCTGTGGCTAATTTACTCAGGGTGTACGTGGATTCCATCGGCTCGTTTTCAGTTGTTTACGTTCTAGTTTAATAACAAAAAATAAATCATTTTTCGCTAAAAAAGGACGATTTATTCATGGAAAAAGAGCTCTGAAGATGAGATTTTTCGACAAATAATTTATTTGCGGGTGATGAACGAGAACGGCAACGAAACTTAAATTCTGATGTCACGCTATCTAAGTAGTAAACAGCCCGATACTGGCGAAAGAGGCTCTTTCTAGTGACCTTGTTTTGACAAATTTGAGGCCGGTTTATTAAATAGACGTCCTCTCGAAGCGAGAGATCGGGTCGTGGATATCCATGTTTAGTTGCTAAACGGAACAGGTCACTACCGTCGATGGCGGCTTTACGCTGTACTCAGCACCTGTACCAAAAACAGCGCCCAATGACGGGCGCTGTTTTGGTATAAGTCAGAGATGTTCATCAGGGAAGGCATCCGTGCGGTGCAGCAATAAGCTGAATTTTGGCCACTGACTGGCTTCAACCAAGTATAGCGTCATCAGAGGCACCCGCACACCGCTGCCGTTGGGGTGAGCAACCGGCTGCATGAACGGAACGGCGGCTACGACGTAACGACCATTGGCTCGCGCCTGATCCGGAAACGTTAGTTCGTGTTCTGTTCTGAATTGAAATGTAGTGCCAAACGCTGTTTCGAAATCAATCCAGGTATCGGGTCCCAAAACACTGCGCTGGTCACGATTTCCCTGTTCGAACAGTACGAAACGCAGCAGAACTTCCGGCTTGACCAAAATTGCGTTTCCCTGAAATATGCTCATGTTTTAGTTTTGTTGTTTGCTGTTCAACTAAAACATAAATATAACAAAAAAAAGGTATAGGTAGAGTATCTGCGTACCCTAAAAAATGATATAAAATTCTAACTAATAGACGGTTGCTAGAATCGGTTATCATGAGCGCCGTTGTGCTGTTTGGCATAATCGCTGGAGACTAACCCGCTGGCCTTCTGATAAACGTTGGCCTGGAGCACGTTACCATACGTATTACCATTCTGGAAACTGACAACTTCGTAATTTTTGGGATTTCCGGCGTTGCTTAGCTGGTTCTTCGTAACCAAGTTGTGAAAAGCATTGTCGAACAGTAGGGCGTTGTAAGCCCCGGTTCGGACTACATTGTCCGCAAACCGCCCGCCCGACGCGCCCTGCACCCGAATGGTGCCATCATCGGCCGAAGATGGTGTGCTGGACACAAACGTATTGTTAGTCGCCACCCAGTTTGTAATCGTCCCACCGTTACCCGCGTACAGTTGAAATGGACTGCCTTTGACGGTTATTTTGTTTCGTGTAAACCGAAGCAGGGTAGTAATCTTATGGCCATTGTCGGAAACGCTGATTCCCGAAAACGTATTTTTTACCGCCTTTGCTACATTGTCTGATACCTCAGCGTTCTGTGAACCCACCAGTTCGTAGGCCGCGTATGTAGCGTCGGTTACCCGATTGCGCCGGATGACAATGGCCTGATTGGGACCACTGATTGATATGGCCATGCCGTTTTTTTTGTCTATCCGCCCCAGATCGGAAAATGCGTTGTCCTCGATCCGTACTCCGTCGATCTGCCAGGTAACGGCTTCGCTACGTTCCCAGCCGTGGTTCTGGATTTCAATGCCCATCCGCCCTAAACTCTTGAACGTATTGTGGTGGATGAATACGTTTTTGATGGGAACCGACACGTTCTTCCCGGTCCCGTACGACTGCGCGTTGAGTTTGATCGCATTGCCATTCAGGCGGGGAGCGGTGAACGTACAATGATCAATTTCGTAGCGGTCAACGGGCGCGTGCTCATTGGAAAAAATCATTCCCTGGCCCTTCGCCGATGACAGATTGGTAAAGAGAATGCCTGTCAGGTGAATGCGGCTCACGGGCCCTACGGCATTCAGCATATGGCAGATGGCCTTACCCGCTGGTACATAAAACTCGGCTTTCCCCGCGCCCGACAGAATCAGGTTCCGCTTATTGGCCAGGGTGCAGGTATTCGAAAAAACGTAACGTCCCGCCGGAAAAACGATCCGGGCGCCTGAGGCTGGAGCGCGGTTGATGGCAGCCTGAACAGCTGCGCTCGTGAACCCATTTACAGTAATTGTCGGGGTATCCGCAGCCGGAACGGCGAATGGGATAAGCAGGAGGGAAGCGGCAAGAAGAACAAAACCGCGAAGCCCTAAACGAGAAAAAAGCATGCGAAGAAGCAAAAATCAGAGAATCTATTCCTGACGTATTTCGGCGGTCAGGATACCCGCTGGCCGGAGCCGTGCTACCCGAATGCCGGACAGCGCCCGGTGATACAGCACATAGTCGCTGAGCGGGTAGGACGTAATGACAACCGCGCCCTGCTCCGATGAGGCATGGAGCAAATGTATCCGGCCGTCGGGTTGGCGAACGGCAATGCCAACGTGTTTCATATCCAGCCCCGGCCGGGCGGCTGTGAGCATCACGATGTCGCCTTCCTGCAACTGCGATTCGGCCTGGCGCAGATGGCTTTTGGGAATAAACGAAAACGGTTGTTGACTAATGAGCGCTTCGGTCTGGGTAACCTGGCGCAGTACGGCCGGATCGGTCAACTGGGGGTATTTGTACGTCGCTGAGCTCATGTACGAAACCGCCTTGGCTACAGAAATACTGCCGGACAGACTACTCGTTACGTCAATTACTAACCCTTTGCGTTCGTTATCGCGCAGCCAGTCCGAAAAATAGTGCAGCCGACTGCCGTAGCCATCGATGCGGCCATCCCGGTAGCGTAGCTGGGTCAGGTAATTTCGATAGAGCTGGTCGAACGACTGCTGAACTGGTTTGTCGCGCAGGGCATGCCAGGCCAGCGTAAGGGCCAGCACGTTTTCGACGTAGGTGGTGCAGTCGAATTCTTTCAAATTGACCACAAGCTGTTCCGTTGGGTTAACATCGAGGGTGTGGGCTACGTAGGGAAATCCCAGAAACTTCTGACCGAGCTGTGTAACGGTTTCAGCGGGCGTTTTCCCGCCAGCGCCAGCCAGGCGCTGCAGATCCGGTAGGGTAGCCGACTGGGCCAGCAGCGCCGTTGAAGTAAGCCAGAAAAGAAAGACAGTAAACAGGTGGGGCATTGAGTAGTAGTGAGCGGTGAGCACGACGGGATTCGATTTCCCGAAACCCGTCGTGAAGTTATCACTTAATTTCTAGGACACGAACGCCACGGGGGGGCAATGATAAAGAAACGCCCTCTCGCCCGGATGCCGTAACAGTCGTATGCGTCAGGAAAACATCGCTGAACTGATACGTTTGGTTTGGGTCCAGGTTCATGACGCCAAAGGCATGGCCCGGAATCCGAACCGTCGTATCGTAGCTGGTATCGTTCGAAAAATTGCAGACGATCAGCAGCCGCTGGCGGTTCGTATAGCGCAGGTAGCTATAAATTTTATGGGCGTCGTAACCTGCACTCTGGCCGTTCTCGTTCGCGTATTGCAGGTCGTAGAAATAGCCGTTCTGGATGGCGTCGGAACCGTTAACAAGATGATTCAACTGCTGGTAGAACGCCCGGAGCAGTCGCTGTTCGTTGGTCAGCAGAGCACCATCGTAGCGGCCACCATTAATCCAGTTCTGCCAGTCGGGCAGGCCCCAGTAATCGAAAATGGTCGTGCGGCCATCGTCTCCGCTGAAGCCTTCGCTTCCTTCGGCCCGAACGCCGATCTCCTGCCCGAAATACAATAGAAAGGGGCCGGTGTGCATCGTGGCCGAAAGGGTCATAGCCGGGATAGCCGCCCAGGGATCGTTGGTAAAGAAGTGGGACGCGATGCGCTGCTCATCGTGGGTTTCTAGGAACCGCAGCATGTGCTGCGAATAGTCGCCGGACTGATGCTGCCAGACCCGCGTGATGTCGTAACAGGAACCTCTGCCTTCCATCAGTGCCCGTAGGGTATCGTATAATCCCACTTTGTCGTAGAGATAATCGAAGCCCCCTTCGAAAATAAAGGGCCGGTAGAGGTGCGGCTCGTAAATCTCCGCGATAAAGATCGTGCGCGGGTATTTTAGTTTGACCCGTTCAATGGCCCACCGCCAGAAAGCAACCGGCACGAGCTGCGCCATGTCGCAGCGGAAACCATCAACACCTTTGTCGGCCCAGAATAGCAGAATGTCGAGCATCTGCTGCCAGGTAGCCGGAACAGGCGAAACGTGCTGACTGCCATCGAAGATGTTCAGGCCATAATTCAGCTTGACGGTTTCGTACCAGTCGTTCGCGTCGGGAGTAGCCGTAATGGAGCCGCTGCCCGTCACCTTCGCCGGAAACTCGTGCAGCCGGTTGGGAGTGGTTTTGTCCAGCAAACCGGCTTCCGGCGAGACGAAGGTTTCGTTGGGCAGATAATAGAAGTTATTGTCAGGGGCAAAGTTAACGGACGTATTATCCTGCTCGCCCAGATCGACGACACCGGCCGGCTTGGCATCGGAATGATACTGACGGGCTACGTGGTTCGGGACGAAATCCGTAATAACCTTCAGGCCATAGGCGTGGGTTCGGCGAATCAGGGCTTCGAACTCCGCCATCCGCTCCGTCACGTTCTCGGCCAGATCGGGGTCGACGTCGTAATAATCTTTAACAGCGTAGGGAGAGCCCGCGCGACCTTTGACCACGGTTGGATCGTCGGGCCGTAGGCCATACGCCGAGTAATCGGTCTGAGTTGCGTGTTCGACGATGCCCGTAAACCAGACGTGCGACGCCCCAAATTGCTTGATCGCTGTCAGGGCCGCGTCGTTGATCGTATTGAAGGTACCCGAGCCGTTTTCGGCCAGCGAACCATTGATTTTGTTGGTTGTATTCTGATTACCGAACAGACGGGTAAAGATCTGATAAATAATCAACTTGTCCATTACCGGCGTAGTGGAGGACGTATTCATGCAGTAGGAAATAACAAGGTACGGAACGTAATTACAAAGCTAGGTCCTTTTTGTGCGATAATCCGTAGTTATTTTTGTATTTAATTGTTTTTTGAGCGCATAGAGCGCTATTTTGAGTGTATGATAACCCATTTTCTTAAACAAAGATTTAGCCATCTGCTCGTTGCAATTTTGCTGGCGGGACAGTGTGTTTTTGCGCAACAGGCAGCCATTCAACGGGTTAACCCGACCAACTGGTGGGTGGGTATGCACTGGAAGAACTTGCAGCTAATGGTTTACGGGCCTGAAGCCGGAAAACTGACGTATTCAGTAGCTTACCCCGGTGTCAGGCTGGTAAAAACGCACACCGTCGAAAACGCAAACTATGCGTTTCTCGACCTGACCATTGCCCCAACTGCGAAACCCGGTACGCTGAAACTGGTCGGGAAACGCGGTAGTCAGACACTGACACAGCCCTTTGAATTGAAAGCGCGTGATAATTCGCCTAAAGGTCAGGGCGTAACGGATGCTGATTTCATTTACCTGGCCATGCCTGACCGCTTTGCCAACGGGGACGAGAGCAACGACAAGTTCGCTGATCTGGCCGACCCCAATGCCGACCGCTCCAATCCATTCTACCGGCATGGGGGGGACCTGGCCGGGGCCGAAAAACACCTGGACTACCTGAAGGATCTGGGCGTTACGGCCATCTGGTTTACGCCCGTGCTGGAAAATAACCAGCCGCTGACCAATGAAGGTGGGTCGATGCGCTCGGCCTATCACGGCTACGGCTTCACCGATCATTACGAGGTTGACCGCCGGCTGGGTGGCAACGAGGCCTACAAGACTTTTGTGAAAAAAGCCCACGCAGCCGGCTTCAAAATCGTGCAGGACGCGGTCTATAACCACGTTGGGATCAACCACTGGATTCTGAAGGACCTGCCGATGAAAGACTGGCTGCACCAGTGGCCAACCTACACCAATACGTCTTACAAGTACCAGCCGGTTACCGATCCGCACGGCGCCGAAAGCGACCGGAACGTAACAGTAAACGGTTGGTTTGTACCGTTCCTGCCCGATCTGAACCAGAGCAACCCCTACGTGGCAAACTTCCTGATTCAGCACGCCCTCTGGACGGTGGAAAATTTCGGCGTGGATGCCTGGCGCGTCGATACGTATATGTACAACGACATGCCGTTCATGAACAAATGCAACCAGGCACTACTGGACGAGTATCCCAGGATTCACATTTTCGGTGAGTCGTGGGTGAACAACGTAGTGGATCAGGCGTATTATACCCGTAATAAAATTGACTTCCCGTTCAAATCGAACCAGCCGGGTGGACTGGATTTCGTGGTATTCAGCGCCATCAACGACGGCCTGAAAACGAAGTCGAACGATGGCGTAAACCGGTTCTACGAAGCGCTGGCGCAGGACGCCGTTTACGTCAATCCAAATAAGCTCGTTACGTTCCTGGACAATCACGATACCGACCGCTACCTGTCCATGATCGGTGAAGATTTCGATAAGTACAAAATCGGCCTGACCTGGTTGCTGACTACACGTGGGATTCCGTCAATGTATTACGGGACGGAGATTCTGATGAAGAACTTCAAAGACCCGTCGGATGCCGAAGTGCGCCGTGATTTTCCGGGTGGTTTTCCGGGCGACAAGGTCAATAAGTTTGAAGCCGCTGGCCGTACGGACCGGGAGAATGAAGCTTTTCAGCACGTCAGAAAACTGGCTACGTATCGACGCGACACGCCCGCTCTGCATTCTGGGAAATTAATGCAGTTTTTGCCGCAGGACGGTACGTACGTATACTTCCGGTACGACGACAAGAAGACGATCATGGTGGCAACCAATATGACGGACAAAGACGTGAGTCTCGATACCCGTCGTTTTGTCGAACGGATGAAAGGCTTTGCGAAAGCCCGGAATGTTCTGACCGATCAAGACCTGTCGGACCTGAGCCTGATTAAACTCCCCACTAAAACGGCGACGGTGCTGGAACTGAGCCGGTAGGGGGGCTTCGACTGGCCCGGCTGATTCACGCTGATCAAGTTGCCTGAGGGTCTGGAATCCGTATTGAAAATCAGGATGGTTGTTTATTTTTGCTTGGTAAGACTACCACTCAGTAAACTTTCTGGAACCAGTTCTTTACTGATATTTCTTCCTCTGCTATGAACCCGCTCCGTCGATTTCCTCACACTGCTGATCAACCAGTAGGCCAGGCTGGGCAGCCGCCTGCTTCGTCCGGACTGATCGAGCTGGCGCTGGCTGCTTATGAGACCGCGCTGAACAGCGTGATTTCGATGGTGGCCATCCGGGATGAAGGCGGAACGGTGGTCGATTTTCTGATGCAGACGGCTAATCCAACCGTAGAAAAAAGTCTGTTCATGAAACCAGAACAGATTATCGGCTCCCGCCTGCTGGAAACGTTTCCCGGAAATATCGAATCGGGTCTGTTTGACATGTACGTGCGCATCGTCGAAACCGGCCAGCCGGAGAGCGCCACGCAGTATTATAACGATGCCAACGGACTAGAAGCCTGGTTCGCTGTCTCGGCCGTTCGACAGGAGCCGGATGCGGTGGTGACCTCATTCACCAACATTACCGATGTCAAACGGGCCGAACAACTGGCCCAGCAGCAGGCCGATCTGCTGAACACGGTTCTCAACCACTCGCAGACCGCCATTTCGCTGCATGCAGCTATTCGAAACAGGAATGGGATTATTGTCGACTTTCGGACCGTTGTTGCTAACCAGCAATCGCTGGAGTTGTGGGGTGACCTGGCCGACGATGTGCTGCACAAATCGTTCATGGAAGTTGTATCCAGTGACCAGCGGGAGCGGGAGTTCCCTCGTTACGTTCGGGTGATCGAAACCGGTGAGCCCGATCTGGACGAATTCTGTTCGGGCGATAAGTGGTTTATGCGGCTGCTGACAAAGTCGGGTGATGGGATCGTTATTTCGAGTGTGGACGTATCCGAAAGTAGGCGATACCGGCAGCAGCTCGAAGCCACGAATCTGGAGTTGAAACAGTCGAATGAAAACCTGCGATCGTTTGCCTACATCGCCAGCCACGATTTGCAGGAGCCCCTGCGGAAGATACAGGCTTTCGGCGACATTCTGCGGGAACGTTACGCCCCGGAGCTGGGTGCCGATGGGAGCGATCTGGTGCACCGCATGCAGTCGGCCGCCGAGCGAATGTCGTTGCTGATCCGGAACTTGCTGGATTACTCCCGCATTACCAGCCAGCGCGACATGTTCCGGTCGTTTTCGCTAACTCGTCTGCTCGAAGACATTGTCGAAGATCTCTGGCATCCAATTCAGCAGACGGGTGCCCGGATCGAAATGGCTCACCTGCCCGAACTGGCCGGCGATCGACTGCAACTGCGTCAGCTGTTCCAGAACTTATTGTCAAACGCGCTTAAATTCTGCCGAACCGATGTATTGGGGAATCTCATTCCGCCCCACATCCGGATAAGCGCCGAACGTATAGAGGGCGAATTACCCGACGATCTGAAAAAAGATTTGCTGATGAAACAGCCTTACTGGGCAATCACTGTTGCCGACAACGGAATTGGTTTCGATCAGCGCTACGCTGACCGGATTTTTCAGGTTTTTCAGCGTCTGCACGGCAAGCAGCAATTTGCTGGCACGGGTATCGGCCTGGCCGTCGTGAAAAAAGTGGTCGAGCAGCACAGCGGGGCCATCCGCGTGAAAAGCGCCGTTGGACAGGGCGCTGAGTTTACCGTCTATCTGCCAGCGTAAGCTTTGGGCGAATGACAAAAAAGCCCGACTAGAAAGCGGGTAACTGCTCTCTAGTCGGGCAATGGATAGAAGACGTGATTTCAGGACTGTTTACGGCCGCCGGGACCTTGCCGACGAACGCAGGCATCGACGGTAAATCGATGCGTTTGCGTCCATCCGCTGTTAAGTTTGAGGAGGTTGTGGTATTTAGTCGACCAGACACTGGAAATCTGGAAGACAGTCTCCATTTTTTGCTGATCAATAAACTAACTGTTTATGTATACAAAGTAATTGGGTGGACCAATGCGGTACAACCAACGCCTGGTACTTTGAGTGCGAAACCGGGGTGTTTTGAGTACGAAACCAGACGGCTCCTGCCTTTGTCTGTTTAGTTTTGTGTGCGTAGTCCAGATAACGTTAATGTCACCTTTTTTCGGTTTCTGTAAGTTTATCAGAGCTTTACTTGGAATAACTTGGTTGATGAGTATGCTGGCCTCCTGCACCGAAACTCCGCGGAAGCCTATATCCAGAACCAGCGATAAACAGGCTGATAGTCTGGCCTTCTTTACTTACCTGGATGCCGGTGATTCGGTTTATGCCGCCAAGAAAGGCTATGCTTCATTTGCGGCCAGTTTGAAATATTATGATAGTGCGCAGGCTATTGCCGATCGCTCGGGCGACAGTTTACTACTGGCCGAAGCCATTTTTGCGAAAGGCCGGGTGCACGATGCTTGGAATAAGGAACCCCGGAAAACAATTGCCTACTTCAAGCAGGCGGCCTCGCTGTTCCGCCCGCTGCCGGTGGCTTATAAGCGTTACCTGTACGCCAAACATCTGCTGGCGCATGCTTACGACAAAATTCAGGATAGCACCCATACCGCCCGGGTGCTGGCTGAACTGTACGCAGAACTGAAAACTAAAGACACCGCGCTGCTGCGTAGCATTCCCTCAACGGCCGAAATGGCCCTGATTGCTACCGAGGTGCGGGCTTATCCGCTGGCCGATAGTATCCTGACCCATCTGTCTCGTCGGCAGTGGATACGTAACGACCCCAACACATACGACTACCTGGATCACTATTACCTCACCCGGAGCCGGCTGGAGGTGTTCTGGCGAAAGAATCCCCGATCCGCCTACGTCGATTCGCTGGAAATTGGGTTTCAGCGGAGCAAGAACGTAATAGATAGTTTGTACTATAGCACCAACCTGGCCAATCTGTATGCTGCCGGCGGTCGGTTTAAACAGGCATACACGTATCTGATGCTGGCACAGGTGCTGGGGCAGCGCCTGAACCAGCACAAATCCATCGCGGAAATGCAGCAGGCGCTGTTACGTAGTGAACTGAGGGCCGAAAAACGAAAACTTGAGTACCGGGCTTCTATCCGCGAAACCCGCCTGGTGGCACTCTGGATCATGGGGGCGCTGCTGGCCGTTATTACCGGGTTAAGTATTTACCTCTACTACCGCAACAAAAGCTACCGGGCCCAGTCGCAGCATCTGTCGGTGCTGAACGGGCAGCTCGATGACAAGGTGGAGCAGGTTGAACTGCTGAATAAAGAAATTCAGCACCGAATCAAAAACAACCTTCAGGTCATTTACAGCCTGCTGCGGATGCAGGAGCGAAAGAGCCAGCAGGTTGAAACAATAGAGTCGCTGCAGATCGCCCGGCTCCGGATCGAGAGTATTGCCAACCTGCACAATCAGCTTGCCGCCAGTAATGACGAGTTGAGTATTGCCAGCTTCAGCGAGAACCTGATCCCGGCGGTTGTGGCTTGTTTTTCCGTCGACCGGCAGGTCATAACGCACGTAAACGCCATCGACCGGCGGCTGTCGTCCAGGCAGTATCTGCCCCTGGCCCTGATGTTGACTGAATGGGTCATTAATTCACTGAAGCATGCCTCGCCCGCCAGTGGTATCCTGGAAATAAATGTTACTTTTAGCGAAATCGATAAACAGATCTGTCTCAGGTATTGCGATAACGGACAGTCCAGTCAAACCGGAGCCCGCTCGGGAGATGGGTTAGGAACTGAAATTATCAACCTGTTGAGTCGCCAGCTTGACGCGGTGCTGACCACTCCCGGCCTAAACCCATATCATTACGTACTCAGCTTTTCAAATGACGGATAAACTGCAAATTCTGATCGTTGAAGATGAAGCCCTCATTGCCGAGAATCTCAAAATTACGCTCAACGACCTGGGCTACGAGGTGTCCGGAATTGCCTATACGTATCGGCAGGCGCTGACCGCCCTCAACCAGCAGCCTACCGACCTGATTCTGCTCGATATCAATCTGGGGGGTAAATCTTCGGCTGAGAACGGACTCGCGCTGGCTGAACAGATAACCAAGCCATTTATCTTTCTGACGGCCTACAACGACCGCCAGACCATTCTGGACGCTACCCGCCGACATCCCAGCGGGTATCTGATCAAACCGGTTAGCCCGGCGCTGCTGTTTGCCTCCATTCAAACGGCTATCGAACAACATACGGCTCGCCAGGAAGAATTGACTGCCCATCAGGAGCCTGATGAATCACCGGCATTTTTCTTCGTTAAAGTTGGTAACCGAACTATGAAATTATACTGGCGGGATGTGTACTGCCTGGAAGCTGGTAAAAATTACGTGCAGGTGCGCGTGAATCACTCGCCCGTCGACTACACGATTCGGGGTACGCTGAGCTTTGTCGTGCACCAGTTGGTTCCTCCGGCTCTACAGACCCAGTTCCGCCAGCTCAACCGGAGTACGTACGTAAATCTTGGCTTCATCAGCGCCTTTGATTCTGATGCCGTCTACTGCGGTGACCGCCGGATCGAAAACACCCGGATTCCGTACAAGGAGTTACAGAACCAACTGATGGACGTGAAACAGCTGTAAGACAGGTTTGTTTTTGACAGGATTAGAGGATTTGCAGGCTTGTTATTGGCTGGTAATCCTATTTTTGTGGTTCGATAAGCTGACAACCACATGCCAATTCGCGCATTTTTATTTGATCTCGACGGGGTAATCGTCGATACGGCCATCTACCATTACCAGGCCTGGAAACGACTGGCTAATGAACTGGGCTTTGATATTTCCGAAGAATTTAACGAGAAACTAAAAGGCGTCAGCCGGACGGATTCGCTGGATCTGATTCTGGCGCACGGTAACCTGTCGTTGCCTGACGAGGAAAAAACCAGTCTGGCCAGCCAGAAAAATCAGTGGTATCTGGATCTGGTCAGTCGCATGACGCCCGAGGACGTATTGCCCGGTGTGGCCAGCTTCTTTGCTCAGGTACGTAAGACTACCCGCAGTGAGGGACCGTTGCTGACGGGACTGGGATCGGTGAGCAAAAACGCTCCGTTGATTCTGGAACGTATTGGCCTCGCGGACCTGTTCGACGTTATTATCGACGGCAACAAGATCAGCAAAGGCAAGCCCGACCCAGAGGTGTTCACCAAAGGGGCGGCCGAACTGGGCGTCAATCCAGACGAATGTGTCGTGTTTGAAGATGCCGTAGCTGGCGTGGAAGCCGGAAAGCGGGGCGGTATGTTCGTTGTCGGACTCGGCTCGCCCGACGTATTGACCCAGGCCGATCTGGTAGCCCCCTCGCTGGAACAGCTAACGGTCGATCAGGTGTTTGATCAGTTTGAACTGAAATAAGAAACCGCGGGTGCCGATTACTGTTCTGTATCGGCGCCCGCGGTTTACAACTATGTTCGGGCGGCCTAGAAACTCAGCCAGCCCGATAGTTTGATGGCGAAGGGCGTAACGGGGATACCCGTCCGGTTCAGGTTGTCGCGGTAGGTAAGCCGATGGACGGCATCAACACGTAGCACTTTGAAGATGTTGTCAATACCATAGCCAAGTTCAACGTAAGGTGTGCGGTTAAGCGTATTGAAGCCCTCAACAGCGTTCCCCCGCGCATCGGTCGGCGGAATCGTGGCGATATTGGCCGCCGACGTACTGCCGACCAGCACTTTGGCGGTTACTAGTTCCCGCCATTTCAGCCGACGAAGGACAGGAAGCCGGTTGAACAGCAGCCCGCCAAAATTGTGTTCGAACTGAACCGACGCCCAGCGGTCGCAAACGAACTCAAAGTAATTCATCAGGTTGTAGGCATTGCCGACGTAGAAAAGCGATTCGTTCCCCAGGGGCGTGTACAGCAACGGATAGGGTACGCGCGATGGAATAATGCCGCCTTCGATCGTATAGAACGAACGGCCAAGCACGCCCATCCGGAAGGAGTGTTTCATATTCAGGGCCACGCGGTGGTACGTAAAATCACTGCCCAGAACATTACGTATGCCCATTGTGTACCGTAACGTGAGGATCGGCTTTCGAATGGCCCCGGCACTCACCCGAACGTTGTCGTTCTGAAGCATGACCTCGTCGGGGGCAAAGCGCGTTTCGGAGATAAATTCCGTGACGCGATACGCATCCCGGACGGCCTGGTTATCGTCATTCAGCTGCGGGCGGAAGGCAAAAGGAAACAGGGGCTCGAACGTGCGGTTACGAACGGCCAGCGTCTGCGTAAATCCTTTTCCCAGCTCGCGCCGGAAATACACCAGATTTTCTTCCTGAAAATAGGGCCGTCGCAACGTACCGAAGCGGGTATAAGCCGCAAACAGGGAGTTGTTACCGATATTATCGGTCGATACGCCCACCCGATCCAGGTCGTAGGTGGAGCGTACGCCCAGCACCGTCCAGGGTTTGCGATTCAGGATGTATTCGATCGTGCCACTGTACTTGAACTGCTGATCGCGGGTGCCGTAAGCCAGATAACCGCTCAGGAGCCACTTCTTACTGAAGCCGGTATTGGTACGTAGCCCAAGCCGGAAACGGTTACCCTCCACACTGTTGTTGGCGTAGGAATAGAGCAACGGGCCGACATCGATATGCAGCGCTTCGATGGGTTTGTAGCCAATAACACCCAGTTTGATAATCTCACCGGCTACTTTCACGATCGGTACGTTCCGAACGGAATCAACGACCTGCATAGCCCGTAACTCGCTGTTTGACAAGGATTCAGGACGTACACTCTGCCAGAACGTCGGATCGGTGACTTTATAATCGTCGGCCAGTTCAATGCTCGGGTCGTAGAAACCGACCTCTTTCGGCTGATTCTCGACCAGGCTGCTGGCCGACGTGAAAAACCGGATCAGCGCCCCCGGCGCGTTCGGAACGGGCTGGTCGGTGTCGATGGTCACCTGCGTCTGTGTGGGAAAATGAAGCCCGGATGGCAGGGCTTCCCAATCCTGCTCCAGATGCAGTTCATCGACGAAGTTGATATTGGCCCGCTTGTCGACGCGTACGTCAACCTGTGCCAGTACGTACTGTGTGGTGTCGATCCAGATCGTACCCGTAAACGCCAGATCGGTAGGGCGTTTGGGCGCGCAGTCAATTTTGTAACAAACTGACCTGCCCACCTGCACCGTGTCTTTCAGCTGAAACGTGTATACGGTTTCCCACTGTTTGCCAATGGGGGAGGGGATGTCCTTGCCCAGAACGGAGAGCGAGTTGCGGTAGAAATTATACTGCTGAAACGATGCGCCCGTCAGCTGGGAAACCAGGCCGCCGTCGCTGACCCCAACGCCCGATACATGCGTTTTCAATACGTGTTCCTTTGTTTTCTCGGGTTTGGAACGGGCGTAAAAATTAGAAAACGTTTCGGAAACGAAGACCGGCACGACGGGTTGTCCGTTCTCGTCGGTTATAGACGGAAGCTTACCAATGATCCGGCCCAGTGGCCCGGATCGGCTGCTGCGTTTACGCTTCCGGTTAAAGTCGTTGATGTACCCTTCAATCTTGGTATAACTGTCGTACTGATAGGCACTCAGCTGGGCCGGGTTGAACTGGTCCCGACGCTTATCCACCTCGCGCAGAATGCGGTAAGCCGGATCACCCCCTTTGGCGTATACGCGTACTTCCTGTAGGCTGGTTGCGGCCGGCTGCAGTTGTGCATCAACGGTCTGGCTGGGCTGCGCCAACAGGGCGTACGAACGGGTTCGATAGCCCAGGCTAAGAACTAAAACAGAGTCGGATAATTTGCTGACGGAGAACGAATAACGACCGTCAGCGTCAGACGTAGTACCGGAACTCTGCCCTTTCAGAGCGACGCTGGCAAATGGAATCCCCTCGCCCGTAATGGCGTCGGTAATACGACCGTTGATGGTATAAGGAGACTGGGCCTGAAGCGATGCTGACAGGCACAAGCACGAAACCAGAAGGAAAAAAACAGGTAGGAGTGGCTTCATCAGCACTAGATCATAACCGAGTAATCGGGAGGATAACCAACTTGTAGTCAACTGAGTTTACTAAAGGGTAAAAAGCCCGAAAAGATGAAAAAGAAACCGTAATAAATCCTGTTATACGACTTTGCGGGGGCTATTAGTCTGTACGCCAGCCAGTCGGAAGTCGTTGCATGAATTCAGGGTTTAGTTAGTACTAAAAGCAACGACCCCAATCGGAAAAGCTCCGTTGGGGTCGTTATGATCAGGGTAGTTAGGAGTAAGTCAGATAGGGTTCTTAGCGCTGGCCGCGGGGTCGGCCGCCACCTCCACCGGTGTTGCCGCCATTACCTCCGCCCTGGCCACCAGTTCCCTGGTCGCCTTCGCCTTCTTTCAGGTCGCTGTCATCGCCGTTACCACGCCGACGCCGTGGGCCATCGACGCTCATCTTACCAATTCGATGGCTAAAGGTCAGCCGGACACCTGCGTTGTAAAAACTGTTCAGGGAGCTTTGGGTCAGGATAGGCGAAGACAGATTGGTACGTTGCGTGAACGGGTGGTTGAAGATATTCTCACCAGCCAGGCCAAGGCTGCTTCGTTTGTCGTTGAATTCTTTACGCATCCCAACGTTGTAGAAGTACATGCCGCCCTGATTACCCTGAAGCTGCACCCGGTTACCCCGGCCACCGCCGAAAAGCTGGAAGGCCCAGCCGTTGCCCAGTGCCATACTGGCGTTGATACGGCCACTTACTACCCAGCCTGAATTCGAGGCAGCGTAGATCGGATTGTCGCTGTTATTGGTAAGATTGACATGGTAAAGGTCGATACCTCCGCCAATCTGTAATTTTTTGAAGAGTGTACCGTTCGCGAACAGGTTCAGGCCGTATGCATCCTGATAGCCAATGTTCTGGTAGGTCGTTATGATGCCCTGTTGCAAAACCGGGTTGACTACATCACCAAAGCCTTGCCCCGCTACGGCTGTTACTTCGCGTACGGCCGTAATTTCGCCGGTTGTCCGGCGCGCAAAAAGCGTTGTGTTCAGATACAATCCTTTGATATTGGTACTGGTACCGAACTCGACATTGTCCGTAAATTCAGGGGCCAGGTACGGGTTGCCCATCGTAATGTTAGTTGGGTTCGAGTAATTCGTGTTCGGATTCAGAAACTGAATACCCGGCCGCTGAATCCGGCGATTGTACGCCAGCTTGATAATTTTACCCCCTTTCAGCGCTTTCGAGATGTTGACGCTCGGCACCAGCGTTCCGTAATTCGGAATCTGATCGGCTTCACCCGTCGATTCGTCGCTGAAACGAGCGTTGACAAAGGTGTACTCGTAGCGCAGCCCCGCCTTGATGGTGTATTTCGTTTTGCTGGAATACGTATAAGACAGGTACGAAGCCGCAATGTTCTGGTCGTAGATCAGCGTATTGGACGGCCGGGTATTATCAGTCTGATACGCACCATCCGCCCCCGTGGCCAGGTAATACTGGTAGCGGCTGTTTACATTCCGGAATACGCCTTTGGCGCCAATCTCGAACAACTGGTTGTCTTTAATGGGTGTCTGAAAGTCGACCTGCAGGTTCGATTCCTGGTTATAACTCAGGTTGTCGTTGCGCTGCCGCGACGTAATTGTTTCGAAATCGGCGTTGCTCAGAATGTCAGCTACGAAGTTATTCGTGCGGTTGTTGCGGCTGAACAGGGCCAGCACGCTGAGTTCTTTCTGGGGTTTGTATATCTTCGTGAAGGTAAGGTTGGCATCGACCGTACCCGAGAGGTCTTTGGTTTCCACGTTCCGGTCGTTCTGGGTTGGGAAATACGCCGAGGGCCGGTAGGTCGTCGTCAATAAGTTGTACTGGTTCTGAATACCGTTCCGGGCACCGTAGCGCAGGCTGGCGGTCAGGGAGGTCGTCTTGTTGATGTCGTAATCCCAGCCGAGCTGGTAGTTGCCGAACAGCCGCTGACTCAGCGTATTGGCCGACTGAACGGTGCGGGTAGGTTCGGAGAACGTATCGGTCAGCAAATCATACGAACGGGTCGTCTGGTCGTTATAAAAGGAGCCTTTTACGTTGTACTCGGCCCGGCCAAAACCGCCCAGCGAGAAACCCATTTTACCCGTCCGGTAGTTTCCGTTCAGGCTCAGGTTTGTGCCGCGGTTACCCACGCCCCCGTCGATGTTCAGGGTAGCACCCTGCAGGTTGTTCTTCTTCAAAACAATATTGATAATCCCACCCGATCCTTCAGCGTCGTACTTGGCCGATGGGCTGGTGATCACTTCTACTGTTTTGATTTGGTCCGACGGGATTTGCTTCAGCGCGTCGGCTATGCTGCTGGCAATAATCGTGCTGGGCTTGTTGTTGATCAGTACCCGGATGTTGCTGCTGCCGCGCAGGGTCACGTTACCATCCATATCAACGGAGAGCATAGGCACCTTCCGCAGAATGTCGCTGGCATCGCCCCCTTTAGACGTAATATCCCGCTCGGCGTTGTAAACGAGCCGGTCAACTTTTTCTTCAATCTGAGCGGCCTGGCCGACTACATTGACTTCCTGGAGGGTCCGAACGTCAGGGCTGATTTTTATCGAACGCAGGTCGATTTCGGTTCCCCGTTCGATGGTGATCAGGTTTGAGCGTTTGTCTTTGTAGCCGATGAAGGAATACAACAGCCGGTATTTTCCCGGAGCTACCTTGGTCATGGAAAACTTGCCGTCAACGTCGGTGGTTGTTCCATCAATAGGCTTATTGGTCTCCGGGTTCAGCAGCGCGATCGTGGCAAATTCAACCGGTTTGTTACTAACTGAGTCGATCAGCACCCCCGAAATTTTACCGTTGCCTTTGGTTGCGGGGTCAATGCTGAACCCTCCCTGCGCGGGTGCCTGGCGCTGGGGCACGGAGTCGCCCGGCGTACCGGGCATATTAGCAGGTCTGGGGCCTGCCGGGCGTCGATTCAGTCTGGTTGTATCGCCTGGTCCCATTGGAATGGTTGTGCCTGCCGGAATCTGAGCAGCCGCGGTCAGGGAACTGGCAACCAGTAAAGAAAGGAAAATCGTTTTCATAACGAGTTGGTACCTTAAGTCAATTAGCTGCTCAAAATTGGCTACCTACCTATGGTACCCAAAAATTATCTGTCTGAATGCCCTTTTTTCCTTGCTGAATGGGGCTGTTTCGCTGGGGAAAGAAAGGGATAGGATTAATTGGAAAAATACAAAATTGAGCAGTCTATGTCAGCTGTCATCAAACCCATTTTTCCCTCTTTGGTTTTGGGTAAACTCTGGTTTGGACTGGTTATTTATTTTTCGGCCTGCGCCGTTATTTCGACCTCAATCAGGCAGCCATAATGAAGTGTCTTGACGGGAACGATGCAGCGAACGGGCTTGTGATCGCCGAAAAAGACTTTATACCGTTCGTTGACCCGATCCCACAGCGCAATGTCGTCAAGGTAGATCCGCGCCTGAATTACCTCGTTCCGGCTGACTCCCACGCTTGTCAGAATCGTATCTACTTTGCTGAGTACCAAGTCAGTCTGGGCTTCGATGGTTGCCGGGACGGTTTTGCTGATCGGATCGACCGGAAGCTGACCGGAAACGTAGAGAACCTTGTTGAAAACAATGCACTGGGAGTAATGGCCATTCGCGGCTGGCAGATCTGAAGACTCGATAATTGTCATTGGGTTATTCGGGGATTTGTTTTTGTAAAATCTATAAAGCTGGAGGGCTATGATTGCCGTTAGGGCTGATCAGAACGTTTCCGCGATGGACGACGCAGTAAATATTTATAAAAAAAGATCAGTTCATGGGGAACATTCGTTAGTATTGAAGAGTAATAGGCAATATAGTAACGACTCAAACCTCACGTAGCAGGCTCTCCAGGTACCAGTACAATTAAGCAAGTTTATTTTTCACGAGTCGGAGCCTGTCAGTTTTCACGCATGGAGGAAATTAAAGCATTCTTATCCAATTGGTCGCTCTTTGGCGCCGAACCAATCTCATACGAAACAATCAACTCGATTAGTGAGAATGCCCCGAACATTATCGTCTGGGCTGTACCGGTCATGTTGCTGCTTACCGCCCTGGAAATGGGCATATCTTACTGGCAGGAGCACGATCATTACGATAAGGACGAAACCATCGGGTCAACGCTTGTGGGAATTGGTAACCTTATCATTTCAGCGGGCATCAAAGTAGGCATGATCTATCTGCTGGTGTACGTGTACAACTTGATTCCCTGGCGGATGGAATTGCAGTGGTGGACGCTGATTCCCTGCTACATCATTTATGACCTGGGAAGTTACTGGGCGCACCGCGTTTCGCACGAGTCCCGCTTTTTCTGGGCGACGCATGTTGTTCACCACTCTGCCGAGCATTACAATCTGACCGTATCGTACCGGCTGAGCTGGATTCAGTATATCAAGGTAATTTTCTTTGTGCCGGTCATGCTGATGGGTTTTCACCCGGTCATTTTCTTTGTGACGAACCAGCTGGCTACGTTGTTCCAGTTTCTGCAGCATACGGAATACATCCGGCGGATGCCCCCCATTATTGAGTACATTTTCGCTACTCCGTCGAATCACCGCGTTCACCACGGCTCGCAGGAAGACTACATTGATAAAAACTTCGGTGCTACGTTCATTTTCTGGGATCGGATTTTCGATACGTACACACCCGAAAAGGAAAAAGTTATTTACGGCATCACGACCAATATTGAAAACAAAGCCAACCCGCTGCACATCAATTTCCACGAACTGAGCGATATCGTTCGCGACGTTAAGGAAGCGAATACGCTGCGGCAGAAATGGTTCATGGCATTTGGTAGCCCGATCAAGGTCGACAAAATCAAGAAGGAGGTAGCCATGCAAAAAGCTCAGCGCCTTGAAGCAGAACAGGCCGTTGCGGCCTAGCTGACGCTTAGGTCAAAAACAGGGAAACCCGCCAAGCTGGCGGGTTTCCCTGGTTCTAGCGGGTTGTTCAGACTCACTTTGCCGTTTCGGTAACAATGAAATCAACTACGCTCTCGTAACTGTTCGTCTTTTCGTAAACGGCTCGTTGCCGTTCGGCACCGGTACCCGTATCCATGACCTTCCGGACGAGTTGTGCTACCGTTTCCCACTCGTTGTATTCCTCCAGCGCGGGCCGGATGTAGGCCAGTAATTTCTCGATCAGCACGCGGGCGGGAACCAGGCGTTTCTCCTGTAAATCCATCAGGTCGCCCGTCAGACCAAACCGGGCTGCCTGCCACTTGGCGGCCCGTAGAATTTCGGGTCGTACGTGGTTAATAGCTACGTAACGCTCGGCTTCCAGGGCGCAGGTCCGGGCGAGGCCGCGAGCGAGACCGGCTACCATTACCGCTTCATCAATCGTCAGGCAAACATCCGTTACGCGGAATTCCAGCGTCTCGTAATGCATGGACGGGCGTACGTCCCAATAGATCTTCGACGCATCGGTAATGCCGCCTACGGCAACCAATTCCTCAATCAGACTGTCGTACTCGGCGCGGCTGGCGAATACGTGCGGGTTGCCCGACATGGGCCAGCGGCCCCAGATTTCGGTCCGGTAGCTGGCGTAACCTGTGTCGGCACCCAACCAGAAGGGTGAATTAGTGGTCAGCGCCAGCATTGATGCCAGCCAGGGTCGAACCCGATTCATTACCTGAATGGCTACCTCCCGATTGGGAATACCGACGTGTACATGGCAACCAAAGATCAGCTGCTCGCGAGTGAGCTGCTGGTAGTCATCGGCCATGTCTGTATACCGTTCTTTGGGTGTCAGGCGCTGTTTGTTCCAGTGGGAAAAAGGATGGGTACCCGCGGCTGCTATCTGACAGCCATCTTTGTCAGCGGCCGTAATAACCTCGCCCCGCAGCCGACGAAGTTCCTTCCGGACGTCGGCGAGTGACTGGCAGACAGGTGTGCCGATTTCGATCATCGACAGGTATAGTTCCTGCGTTACCTGATCGCCGACGGCAGCCTGGGCTTCGGGCAGAATTGCCTCCGCGTGAGACCGGAGCGCGCGCGAGTCGGGTTTGATAATCTGGAATTCCTCTTCAACGCCCAGGGTAAAATCTTCTTTTTGCAGCGCCACGTAACGAGATAAATTAAGGTTGAACGGCCAGCGAGCTGAATGGTGCTAACTGCTGGCGACTGATATAACTCCCAGAATCGGTATCTGGCTCGATTACCCGCTAAAAATGTGATTTAATCGTCCTGCAGCCATTAATGCGCGTCGCTGGCTAGCTCCGGAAATTCTTTATGTAGGCTGTTTCTCCGGAAATTCCAGCGGTTTACAGCCAATAAGAAGGACCTCCGCCAAATTTTCTGTATTTTTAAGCGGTTTAGCCAATCCTATTTTCCTTCGTTCTGCATGAAAAACAATCAAAATCAGGAGACTGACAAGCATTCGGGTAACGAATCTCGTCGGTCATTTTTGAAAGCAGTGGGTATTGCCGGCACAGCGGCTGCTGCGGCTCCGGCAGCACTCGCCAAATCCAGCAGCGTACCAACAACGCAGTATCTCAATCTTATTAAGAGCCATTCCAGTACGGTGGCTAACGACAAAGTGCAACTGGCGCTCGTGGGTACGGGCGGTATGGGAATGGGCGATATGCAGACGGCGCTTATGGTCGACGGTGTCGCTATCGTGGGGGCCTGCGACCTGTACGATGGTCGTCTGCGCCGGGCCAAAGAACTCTGGGGCGACTCGCTGACAACCACCCGCGACTATCGCGAACTGATCGACCGGAAAGACGTAGATGCCATCATTAACGCTACCACCGACCACTGGCACGAAAAAATATCGTCGGACGCCATGCGCAAGGGTAAGCACGTCTACTGTGAGAAGCCTATGGTGCAGAAAGTTGAGGATGGGCACACGCTGATTAAAGTTGCCAAAGACACGGGTAAAGTCTTTCAGGTAGGTAGCCAGTTCGGCAGTTCAATCATTGTCGCCAAAGCTCGGGAACTGCTGAAAGCAGGTGAGATCGGCGAACTGGTGTTTGCCGAAGCGCAGTACGACCGCCACAGCGCTATGGGAGCCTGGCAGTATTCGATTCCGCCCGATGCATCACCCCAGACGGTTGACTGGGATACGTATCTGGGAACAGCGCCGAAACGTGCCTGGGATCCGCTCCGGTTCTTCCGGTGGCGCAACTACCAGGACTATGGTACGGGTATTGCGGGCGACCTGTACGTTCACCTGCTTACCTCGCTCCATAGCATTACGGGCTCAAAAGGGCCTAACCGGGTTTATTCAAGCGGGGGCACTCGTTACTGGAAAGACGGGCGCGACGTACCCGATATTCAGCTGAGTATCTATGATTACCCGAAAACGGCCGAACATCCGGAATTTAACCTGACAACCCGTTCGAACTTCGTCGATGGGGGCGGTGGTGGTTATCTGGTTCGGATTGTGGGTACCGAAGGGGATCTGTCGCTGGGTATGGATACGCTGACGATGCGGAAAAACAAATTCCCGAAAGCACCCGGTATGTCGGTCGACAACTTCCCGAAAGACCAGAAAGAATTATACGTGAAAGCGTATAACGAAAAATATCCACCGCACTACGAGATGGAAGATCCGAAGGAGTATAAGTTCTCGGTGCCGAAGGGGTACCAGGGCGACCGCTACGAGCACTTCGTAAACTTCTTTGAATCAATTCGAAACAAGAAACCAAACGTGGAGGATGCTACGTTCGGCCTACGCGCCTGCGGACCAACGCAGTGTGGAAATATTAGCCTGTTCCAGAAGAAAGTAGTAAACTGGGATCCAATCAATATGAAGATCCTGAACGCGTAACGGTCTGCGTTTCAGATAAGAAGCCCGATGATTATCAACCATCGGGCTTCTTTGTTTTTGTGAATTATTTTGCCAGCCCGGTCCTTTGCAGGAGCTGACAAAACTACCGTTGTGTCAGTTGGTGGCGGGTGGCGTAGCGGTAGTAAAGACCGAAACCCAGGCTCCAGCCTTCGCCGTTGGCAGTTACCGCAGCGGTCTGCGAATTGCCCCGGCTCGACTGATAGACCATTGTCGATTCCAGCGCTTGACCGATCCCCCAGTAGCGTCGGACAAATACGTCGAGCATGAGCCGCTTCCCGATGGGGGCCGCGTAATCGATACCCAACTCGACCTGACCGCTCACCGGTCGGACGGTCTGCGTGGCAATATTAATCTGAATGGTATCAACCACCTGTCGCTGTCGGGCGTAGGTAATCCCCCGGAGCAGAACAGTTTCCCGGAAGCTGGTATTGCTAGTTAACCGGGCACCTCCCGATACCCAGATGCCGGCGCCGACAGCCCTGTTCGTGCGGATCAGTCGGCGTTTGAGTCGCCCGAAAATGGCGTGCTGGCTGGTCTGATACGAAAAGTCCAGGGTAGGATAATTGTTGGGAACCGTCAGCTTCAAATTCGTTGGAGAGCGTACGTAGCCGCCTTCGCCCGCCCAGCCCCGGCTGACATAACCTACCAGTACATCCCAGCCCGTTTTCCAGACGGGCACCGCAGTAACCAACGAGTTCAGATTTCCGGTCTGACGACTCTGGTCGTTCCCGGCAAAACCACTCAAGCCAACATACCAATGTGCCATGCTCTGAGCTTCCCAGTTGGGTGAAACCAGCGAAAGCGTTTTTACCCACGGGAGTCGATACTCGGGGGTGACGTAATAGGCTGTGTCCGCCTGGCGAGTCTGGGCCTGGGTGGCAAAGTATACCAGGAAAAGGAGGAGGGTCGAAAAGGTCGACCTGCACAGTGGCATGACAGTAGAAATTAAGACATTAAACGAATGAAGCTTGGTTAAGAATATTCTTTTGAGGCCGTAAGCTGAGTGCGAAGATACGCTTGGTTATACGCAACTCTTATCAATGGCGTTGCAGTAAACTACTTAGAAACGCAAACGCCCCGAATTTCAGATGAAGTTCGGGGCGTTTGTAAAACAATCGTGCTTATTTACCGGTAGTAGTAGCCGTATCTGTCGTTAGATGTGTTTTGGTTGGGGCGGGGCTGATAAAAATAGAGAGCCAGGCCCGGCGCGCCATGCGGAAAAAGTAAGGGGTTAGTAAAATCAACGTTGGTACTAATCCGATCAGGTAATAGTCCAGATCAACATGCAGCAGTTGGACAACGATGCCGAACGAGATCAGAATGTATACGGTATAAAACGCGTAGCTTACGAACATCGAGCCCCAGTAGAAACCAGGTTCTGGCATCAGGTTTTCTCCGCAGTGTGGGCAATGATCGTGCATTTCGTCGAAACGACGGCTAAAGGCACTTTTCGTAACAAAGAAGTCGCCCTCGTCGCAGCGAGGACATTTGTTGAACAGAATGCTATGGAGTTGGCTAGGCTTGGACATGGCTTATCGAAAATTGCGTGTGGTGATCAGCAAGACCGATCAATACGGTACTGATCAGCTTAATGAACACCACAAAAGTACCGGACGGGGCACAGCAAAAAAAAGACAAACCAGGGGGCTAATGGTACAAATCAACGATCGATGCCAAGTTGTTCGCGGAAGCGAGCGGGCGTATCGCCGGTATGTTTCCGGAAGAAGCGGACGAAATAGGACGGATCATCGAAACCCAGCTGAAACGCAATTTCCTTCACCGACGAAGCTGTATGCGTCAGCAACCGCTGCGCTTCGATAAGCAGCCGTTCCTGCCAGAGCTGACTCGCTGTTTTACCGAGAATCTTGCGGCAAATGGCGTTGAGGTAGTTAGGCGTCAGGTGCATCTGCTCAGCGTACTGACTAACCTCGCGAACAGTTAAAAATTGCTGTTCGAGCAGGTCTTCGTACTGCCGGATACGGTCGTATAGATGGGCGTCCTGGCTGATCTGTTGTTCCTCATAAAGCCGGTTGGCCGATTCGAGCAGAATGTGGACGAACGACAGGAATACCTCAGTTCGATTCGGCTGCTGCCGGTCATACTCCTCATAGGCGTAGGGAAACAGATCGCTGAACAGAGTCGACTGCGAGCCCGTTTCCAGTAGCGGTAAATGCTGATGCGAGTGGAAAAACGGATACTGATGCAGCCGGTTCCCGAAGCGGCTCTTGAAGAAATTAGCTTCAAAAAAGAGATTGTATCCTCTCGTATCTGCCGATAGCTCCCAACTGTGTACCTGCCCCGGCGTTAGAAAGTACAGCTGGTTGGGCGCAACCGTGTACGTTTTGAAATCAATCGTGTGCGTACCACTCCCCCGGCTGATCCACATGACGAGATAAAACCCGTGCGAGTGGGTTTTGTCGATCCCCTTCATCTCCTCGACCAGTCGTTCCAGCCGGGCCATGTAAAACAGCGTCGCCGGTTCGTGACGGGGAAAGGAGGTGAGTTGGTACGTCGGGATCTGAGTCGCCACGTTAGGTTATTCCGGCTGTTTGAAAAAAGTCTGGAACACTTTGGGCAGCGGAGCCATAAACTGCATTTGTTCGCCGGTAATCGGATGCTCAAAGGCAAGTCGTTGGGCGTGCAGGCCCAGGCGGTTAATAGGATTACTTCTGGCGCCGTATTTGGAGTCGCCCACGATGGGGTGCTCAATGTCCTGCATGTGCACCCGGATCTGGTTTTTGCGGCCCGTTTCCAGTTCCAGCTCCAGGAGTGCGTATCCGTCTTCGGTTGTTTTCTGTACCGTATAATTGGTGATAGCCAGCTGGCCGTGCTCAGGATTCTGGCTGGAGTAAACAATCAGGGCCTTGCTTTCTTTCAGGTACGACGTAATCGTGCCCGCTGGGGGCTCGGGAATACCTTCCACAATGGCGACGTAGGTTCGTTCTTTGATGGTGTCGTTCCAGGACTCCTGCATCAGCCGCTGCACCTTTTCCGATTTTGCGAACATCATAACACCCGACGTCTCGCGGTCGAGCCGGTGGATGATGAACAGACGGTTCTTGGGGCTTTCCTTTTTGATGTAATCGCTCAGAATGCTGTAGGCCGTACGGTCGCGCTCTTTATTGCTGGCCATCGACAGCAGGCCCGACTGCTTGTTAATAACAATCAGATGTGGATCTTCGTACAGCAGCGTCAGGCCCCGGTACTGGGTAGTTTCGGGTGCGCGGTTGCCCGCTACGGTAACGACCTGTCCGGGTTGAAGCGGGTGATTAAATTGCGTAAATACCTTGCCGTTCACCAGAATCTGCTTATTCTTCAGCAGCGACTTGATGTTGCTCCGGTTTTTATGCGGCAGCTTCTCGACAAGAAACGCCATTAATTCGGCTGGAGCCGAAACGGTTAAATCTGTATCGGTACGTTGCCCACGGCGTACGCGGGGCTGTTCAGTTTTGCTCATTCGGTACCTGTTGATGCCTGGCTTGTGCTATTTATATAACAACGGATGGGGCAAAGGTACAACGCAGACGGGAACCGAATGGGTTTCCGGTGCTAAACGAGCAGAGGACAAGGTTTTTTTGATAGGAGTACAGCCGGGCCGCGCCACGGTGACCGCCGGGCGTATTAGCCGAATTTTGATCCACTGAGAACTCTGTAATCCAGTCAAAAAACAAAGCTACTTACCCAGCCACTCCTTGAACTCGGTGATCCGGTCGCCACTGACGAAGACGTCCTGACGAGCTTTGGGATGCATATCCAGCTTAAGTTTTCCGGCCGAGAAGGTATGAATCGTCTGAATGGCGGGCAGCGACACCAGAAACTGGCGACTGATCCGGAAAAACTGGCGTGGGTTGAGCAACTGGGTCAGTTTATCTAGGCTATAATCGACCGGCAGGTGCGTACCGTCGTTCGTCACCAGAAAAACGACCTTCTCCTGAAGGTAAAAATAAGCAATGTCGTTCGTGTCGATGCTCCGGATTTTAGTGCCGACCGTGATCATAAACCGATCTTTGTAATCGGTGTTCTTGGGCTTGCCGATCAGCTGCAGCAGGGTTTCCAGATCATGATTACTGGACTGCCCAAACTGCTGTTTCAACGATTTGTATTTCTCGATAGCGGCAACAAGATCGCCGTAATTGATTGGTTTGAGGAGGTAATCGATGCTATTAACCTTAAACGCCTGAATCATGTACTCGTCGTAGGCCGTCGTAAAAACAACCGGCGTTTTCAGATTGGCCTTTTCGAAAATGCTGAATCCCAGATCATCTTCCAGGTGAATATCCATGAAAACCAGATCGACGGTTGGATGATCGGGTGCATTGAACCAGGCAACGGCTTCGGCCACTGACGGAATTCGAGCCAGTACTTTGATCGTAGCGTCGTATTTGTGAAGCAAACCTTCCAGGCGTTTGGCCGTCAGGTTTTCGTCTTCTATAATAAGTACATTCATGCGTTACGTCTGGTTAAACGAGCATCCGGCCAGATCAGACCGATAATTTCGGTTACAGCAGCGGTATTTTAACGATAAACTGACTATCGCTTTCGCCCACCCAAACGGGCCGGGTCGTCAGCAGGGCATAGCGATTAATAATATTTTTCAGACCCACTCCCGTCGAAATATCGGGTTGGGGGCGTGTCTGTAAGTTATTGCGGACAAGCAAATCATCGCCATTCAGTTCAATATAAATCTGCAGGGGCTCTTTCACCGACATGCGATTATGTTTGACGGCGTTTTCAACCAGCAACTGCAGCGTCAGTGGAGCAATGCTGTAACGGCTCTGGTCCGCTTCGGAAATATCGACAATGACGTCGAATTTATCCTCAAAGCGGATATTGAGCAAAAAGCGGTACGCCTGAATAAATTCCAGTTCAGTTTTCAGCAGAATCCGGTCGTTGTCTTTCTGTTCCAGAATGTAACGATACGCCCGCGATAACTGATCAATGAATTTCTCCGATAGCTCGGCATCTACATATACCAGCGAGGACAGAATACTAAGGCTATTAAACAGAAAATGCGGATTGACCTGGCTTTTTAGGGCAGCAAACTGCGCCTGAGCACTTTCTTTTTCCAGCCGTTCGGCCCGGAGTTGAATGTCTTCGAGTCGGCGTTCGGCCCGGCGATTGGCCGACAGATAAAAGACGGACAACATGGCAATGACCGTGAGTCCGTTGTTGGCGCGGGAACGCTGCCGGTTTCGGCGTTTCCGTTCTTCGGCTACCTCGGGGGGCGGTACTGCTTTCCGTCGTGAGCTATCCATGTCGCGGTAATAGCCGAATCGCTGCTCCAGCGTCGAATCCAGCGCCCGCCAGGCGTTATAAAATCCTAGATTGAAACCAACAGCCAGTCCGCTTGCAATCAGGAGAATGCAAATCTGGGCGGGCCATTTCAGTTCAATCAAAAACCCTTCGCCGAAGCCCCGGAATACTTTGCGGTGCAGCCACTCTGTTACGTTAATCCAGGCGAAAAAAAAGCTAATGCTCAATACCGATTCCAGCACCCAGAACGGAAAACTCTTGGTCACCAGCGCCCAGTTAAATTCCGTCGTATTGATATAAATACGAATCGGCAGATAAACCACAAAAACGCTCAGCGCAAGTTGCCACTTCTGCTGAGTCGACAAACGGTACGTCATCGGAGGGCAGATTTCGCAACAAAACTAAACAGGATGACCAGTGCGCAAAAAAGAAAGCAGGGGAATGACCGGATTCGTCTCCCGAATGACTGAATAGTCTCCTGTAAGTCGATATGCTAAACAAATAGCGGTAAAAATAAGTCGCTGCCGGGTTGGCAGATGAAGGAATCAGGCTTTATTTAGGCCTTTCATTTGCCTGTTCTATGCCTGTTCGTCAGTTAATTCTTTATATGACCTGCCTGCTGCTAGCGGGCTGCAACCCGACGCCCAGTGAGACAAAACAGCCCGCTGCCGAGCGGGTATCGGCGCCGTTCGAACTCCCTTATACTATAAACCAGCCCGATGCAGAAACCAAACTGCCTAAAGAACTAGAGGAGATTTCGGGGCTGACGTACTATAAAAACGATCAGTTGCTGTGCGTAGAGGACGAAAACGCCGTTGTCTACGTCTTCGACACGAAAAAGCAGAAAATAATGAAGGACTTCGGTTTTGGCGGATACGGCGATTTTGAAGGCATCGAGTACGTAAACGGAGATATCTACGCACTGGAAAGCAACGGAACCTTACACCGCTTCAAACCCGAATCGACGCAGATAAGCCGGGTACCAACAGACCTGCCGAAAAAAACAGAAGTGGAAGGACTGGGCTATAACCCCAAAACGAACCGGCTTCTGATTGCCGTCAAAAAGGGGAACGAGCGTAGCGACAAGGCAATTTATTCGTATGACATACGACACCGGACGGTCTACAAAGACAACCAGATTAATGACGTTCAGCTGAAGGAAGTGGGAATCGATCCGAAAAAATATCAGCCGTCGGGCATTGCGGTTCATCCGATTACAGGCGAGTGGTACGTACTGAGTTCGGTAGCCAAGCGGCTGGTGATTACGAATTTTGAGGGGAAGATCCGGTCGGCTATTCCGCTCGATCCTAAGCTATTCCGCCAGCCCGAGGGTATTTGTTTTGCGCCGAACGGAGATATGTATATTTCCAGCGAGGGTGACGGTAAGAAGGGTTACATCCTGACGTTTACGTACAAAAAATAACCGCGCCCTTGGGGTAAGAGCGCGGCTGGTTCAACTTGGTTGGTTTTTTATCATCTCTTCTGGCGTCAGGAAGACAAAATCCTCATACCTGTATTTACTGCCTCTTCTAGATAATCTGAATGGCCGCTTAACTTACCAGAAAATTCATGGCTTGTTTGAGGGTCCGCTCGTTGCCGGTTTCCGGATCGGTGTAGGAGCGCTCACCCACTTCAATGTCAACCTGTTTGCCAACCAGCTGTTTGGTATCCAGGTCTTTACCTTCTTCTACGTTGATGCCGGCCATCTCAAACAGGCTGATAATGCTGGGCATACCAGCCGATGACTGATAGAACCGGTGCGATACGTAGCCGTCTTCATTCTCGAAACGGCAGGCAAAAAAGGGAATATTTTTGTGCTCGCTCGTGCCTTCGTCAATGCTGGTAATCGTAACGGTATGGACGCCGTCGGCCAGCAGTGGTTTATCCTGTCCTTTTTCTACAGCAATTTTCATGATTCTGTTTGTATGTTTATTCTGTATTATAAACTGACAGGCTGTATGATTGTTTTATATCCTAGTCGGTAATTACTTCTTATTTTTTAGAGTTGGTTTTTAGCTTTTCCTGGTGGATATACCCCCATCGACGCATTTCCCGCACGATAGGATACAGGGACTGTCCATAGTCGGTGAGGTAATATTCGACGTGCAGCGGCACTTCCGAAAATACCTTACGCCAGATAATACCGTCCTGTTCCAGCTCGTCGAGTTGTTTGGCCAGCATCCGGGCGCTGATGGTCGGCAGGGCGTCGCGCATCATTCCAAACCGATTACGTCGCTGCTGAATCAGCATGATCAGCGTTGTTTTGCACTTCCCTTTCAGTACCTGCAAAAACGTATCAGAAGGACACTCGTATTCCTTTTCAGAAATTTCTTCGGACATAACTGGTTGATTCTTAGCAGTAGTGAATAAACGTGAACCAGGTGTATAAAATGTAACGGCTTGACTGCCAGCAGATGTATTGACTACCTTGCTGTCGTTACACAACGTTTATTCGTATGGAAAATACATTTCAAGGAATACTGGTTACGGAGAAAGAAGGTTCGTTCAGCAAAGAGGTTCAGTCCCTCGAGCTTGATGCGCTGCCCAAAAATGACACGCTGATCCGCGTTCATTACTCGTCTATAAATTACAAAGACGCGCTATCGGGAGCCGGCAACCGGGGCGTTACACGAAAATTTCCGCACGTACCGGGTATCGATGCCGCCGGAACCGTGGTCCGCTCCGCGAGCGGGGCCTGGCAGGAAGGCGAGGAAGTGATTGTGACGGGCTTCGATCTGGGAATGAACACCTGGGGTGGGCTAGGGCAGTACATCAGCGTTCCCGCCGACTGGTGCATCCGACTACCAGAGGGACTCAGCCTACGCGAGGCCATGTCCTATGGTACGGCTGGACTGACGGCTGGCCTGTGTGTTCACAAATTACTCCAGGCTGGCCTGACACCCGATAAAGGACCAATTGCTGTCAGTGGCGCTACGGGCGGGGTAGGCAGCATCAGCCTGGGGATTCTGAAAAAGCTGGGTTTCGACACGGTGGCCATTAGTGGTAAAATTGACTTGGCTGATTATTTCACTGAGACGCTGGGAGTTAGCGAAATCATCAATCGGACGGAGTTTATTGATGAATCAACGAAACCCCTGCTGTCGGCGCGCTTTGCCGGGGCTATCGATACGGTCGGCGGCACCGTGCTGACGACATTGCTACGTTCGTTGCACTACAACGGAGCCGTAGCCGCTTGTGGCATGGCGCAGTCGGGCGATCTGACAATGACGGTGTTTCCCTTTATTCTTAAAGGCATTAGTCTGCTGGGTGTCGATTCAGTGCAGTGTGCCATGGACACCCGGCGGGAGGTCTGGCAAAAACTGGCTTTCGACTGGCGGCCCGCACATCTGAACGATCTGGTGACCGAAATAGGACTAAGCGACGTAGCAGGCGTCATGGACGCTATGCTGGCGGGAAAAACCCAGGGGCGCACGGTGGTGAGGTTGGATTAAGGAAAAGATAGACTGGAAATAATAAGACGTAAGAAGATTGACTAGAGAGAATAAGACGTAAGAAGAAAGACGTAAGAGGTAGGAGGTTTCACTGGCCATCCTGCGTCTTACGTCTTTCTTCTTATTGTCTTTTCTCTTATGTCTCTTATTTCAACGCCGGAGCCGTAGTCGTTTTCGATTGGTACTTGTAGAGGTACTCGATCAGATCAGCTACCAGACCCGTCCAGCCTGTCTGGTGATTCGCCCCTAAACCCGCTCCGTTGTCGCCGTTGAAGTACTCGTAGAACAGATACAGATTTTGAAAATTAGGATCGTGCTGCATCTTTTCCTGGTCGCCATAGGATGGGATGCGTCCGCTGGCATCGCGTCGGAAGAGGTTGATGAGCCGCTCTGTAACCTGCATCAGGGCGTCTTTCACGCTCATCACCTGGCCCGAATGCGTTGGGTACTCAATCTCCAGATCGTCGCCGTAATACTGGTAGAATTTCAGCAGCGAATCGATCAGCAGGAAGTTCACCGGGAACCAGATTGGTCCACGCCAGTTTGAGTTGCCGCCGAACATGCTCATTTCGGATTCGGCCGCTACGTAACGAACCTGGAATACTTCGCTGTTCAACTCAAACTGATAGGGTGTTTTCTCGTGGTATTTCGACAGTGCCCGGATGCCGTAATCCGACAGGAATTCGGTTTCGTCGAACATCCGTTTCAGGATCATTTTCATCCGGTGACCGCGCAGCAGACTCAACAGATGTGTTTCGCCCTTACCCGGCTCGTGCCAGCGCGACACCAGCGACGCCAGATCCGGCCGGTTCGTGAGTACCCACTCAACCCGACGTTTAAAATCAGGCAGCTGTGAGAGTAACTCTTCGTCCAGAATTTCGACGGCGAACAGTGGAATCAGGCCCACCATCGAGCGGATTTTCAGTAGCCGGGCGTTCTGGTCCGGTGTATGCAGGACGTCGTAGTAAAACTGATCGACCTCATCCCAGAGACTGATGCCCTGTTTGCCAAGATTGTTCATGGCCGATGCAATGTGCAGGAAGTGCTCGAAGAACTTACTGGCCATGTCCTGATAGGACGGGCGAGTCAGCGAAATCTCGCAGGCAATCCGGAGCATATTCAGCGTGTACATGGCCATCCAGCCCGTACCATCGGCCTGCTCGATACGGCCGCCCATTGGCAATGGCTGCGAGCGGTCGAAGACCCCAATGTTATCGAGACCCAGGAAGCCCCCACCGAAAATATTGTTGCCTTCGACGTCCTTGCGGTTTACCCACCACGTAAAGTTCAGCAGCAGTTTGTGAAACACCCGCTCCAGGAAAGCTACGTCGCCTACGCCGTTCTGCTCCTTATCGATCTCGTACACCTTCCAGGTCGCCCAGGCGTGAACGGGTGGATTCACGTCGCTGAAATTCCACTCGTAAGCCGGAATCTGTCCGTTCGGGTGCATGTAATACTCCCGCAGAATAACCGCTAGTTGCCGCTTGGCAAAATGGGGGTCGAGCCGGGCGAGGGTAAGGGTATGGAAAGCCAGATCCCAGGCCGCAAACCAGGGGTATTCCCACTTGTCGGGCATCGACAGGATATTGGCCGTGTACATGTGTCGCCAGGTTTCGTTGCGGGCGTAGACACGTCCCTGGAACGGAATTGGCATCTGCGGGTCGCCTTTCAGCCACTCGTTGACATTGTAGTAGTAAAATTGTTTGTTCCAGAGCATACCCGCGTAGGCCTGCCGCTGGATGTTTCGCAGCTCCTGATCTTTTACGTTCCGCTGCAGATCGTCGTAGAACGTATTGGCATCCGCCAGGCGATCCTGCCAGATGCTGTCGAAATCGGAGAAGGCATTCGGTAAAGTGGTTTTGTCACTGAATCGCAGCCGGATGGTAGTGCTGCCCTTCGCGGGTACAACACGGGCGTACTGGGCCGACGCTTTTGTGCCGATCTGGTTCGGGTTGATAAAGCTTTTCCGATTGCCCGACGTGATGTAGTTGTTGATGCTATCCTTCGGGTATTTCGATACGTTAGGACGACCGTAGAGCCGTTCCGTGTTGGTATCATTGTCGCAGAACAGCAGCGCATCGGCGTTTTCGCAGTAGAGCTTGAACTTACCCATCTGCTTATGGCTCACCTCAATCTGCGTGTTGGAAATGCCGTTCAGCATGGGCCGGGCAGTGAACTGTTCGTAGCCCCACGCCCAGGTGTTCCGGAACCAGAGTGTCGGCAGCAAGGTCAGCGGAGCGTCCTTGTCCGAGCGGTTGTGAGCGGTCACGGTCACCAGCCAGTCGTTCTGATCGGCTTTGGCGTATTCGATGACAATATCGAAATATTCGTCCTGGTCGAAGATACCCGTATCCATCAGCTCAAATTCCGGCTCGGTCCGGTTCCGGCGCATATTCTCGATCACCAGCCGGTTGTACGGAAATTCCTGCTGCGGGTACTTGTACTGCATTTTCATGTACGAGTGCGTCGGTGTACTGTCCAGGTAATAGTACAGTTCCTTTACGTCCTCGCCGTGGTTACCTTCCGGGCCGGAGAGACCAAACAGACGTTCTTTCAGAATGGTGTCCTTATGATTCCAGAACGCCAGCGAAAAACAGATGATGCTTTTATTGTCGGAAATGCCGCCGATACCTTCTTCACCCCAGCGATACGCGCGTGAGCGGGCCATGTCGTGGTTGACATAGTTCCAGGCGTCGCCATAGGGGCTGTAATCTTCCCGCACCGTGCCCCAGGCCCGTTCGGAGAGGTAGGGTCCCCATTTTTTCCACCCTTTGTTGTCAGCTCGTTCGTAAATCCGTTCGCGTTCGGCAATAGCAGTCATGATAAGTAAGTCGGTCAGTACGGTAGAGCAGTTTACTCAGTAAAGTAAACTGGCCTCAAATATAGTATACGCACAGACTTCTTATTAGCAAAGACACTGCCGAAATGGTATCACCCCACCATTTTTCGCCTAAACCACTATTCACCGGTAGAACCCGAGCCAACGGGCTGTTCTAGTCCCGTACCGGAAAAAGTTTGAGCTGCCGATCCAGGTCGTCGATGGCCTGTTGTAGTTCGTGTTTGCTAACATTGATCGGCATGTAAAACGCCTTCTTGTCTGATTGCCAGCGTGGCAGTGCGTCGGAACTCAGCCGGATCTGAAAGCAGTAGTCGCCTTTGTCACGGGACGTATTGCTGAAAACAAGAGCTGGTTCGACAAAGGTCAGGCGAGGGGAGAGTTCCCGCTGATCGGCGATGGAGCGCATCCAGTTCAGGAGCAGTTCAACTTCCCAGGTCGAGAGCAGCGGGGCCGTGCAAACGGTCTGCTGCTGCTGAAACTGAGTTTTTAGCCCGATAAGCAACCAGTTTCGATCCATAAACGAGTTGGCATCTGAGCATTCGTAGTCCAGAATATTCAACTCAAATGTGCTGTTATAACCGGTAAGTTTCATGGCTGTAGAAGAGGAAAATACTGACTAAAAAAAGAGAAGCAGGGGGGCAATCCGACGTGTTTTACCCGTAAAGTACGGATAATCAGCGGCTAACGTGACAGGGCAAACTTAATAGTACCAGCATTGTTACTAATGAGTAAGTTAATCAGAATAATTAACAGATTTTTATTTTTCGGTGAAAAATTTGGTTTTTATCGCTGGCCGGTTCCCGCCATTGTCGTACAGACTGAATTAATGACCTAACCGCCTGTTTTTTTGCATTTGCCGATTAAGTACTAATTTCACCAATCCAAATATTTCGATACGCCAAACCCTATGTCAGCTTCCAAACGCGTCCTGATTGCCGAAGACAGCTCTGTTATTCAAAACCTGGCCCGTAAAATCCTTGAGTTTCAGAACTACGATATCACAGCGGTCAAAAACGGCGAGCAGGTGTTGCAGATTCTGGAAAAAGAAGATTTCAGCATTTTACTGCTGGACATCAATATGCCCGTTATGGATGGCATGGAATGCGTTCGTCGCGTTCGGGCTCTTCCCGAGAAGGAAAAAGCAGCCGTTCCCATCGTGGCTATTACGGGAAACGCCCGTAACTATACCGAAGAAGAATTCAAAACCGCCGGTTTCAACGACGTACTGGTGAAGCCCCTCAACTTCGACCGTCTGGTGGAAGTAGTTAATCAATTAACGGACAAATAAGGAGGAAAGGGAGGAGGGAGGAAGGAGAAAAGGGAGGTGTTAGCGCACTTTCTTTTTCTCCTTCCTCCCTCTCCTCCTTTCTCCTTTTCTCCTTATGATCATTACCTTGCTGGGAACGGGGACTTCGTCGGGCGTACCGTTGATTGGGTGCGACTGCGAGGTGTGTCGTTCTGTTGATTTTCGGGATAAACGACTGCGCTCGTCCATTCATCTGGCCGTCGATGGTCGGAGTATTGTCGTTGATACGGGCCCCGATTTCCGGCAGCAGGTTCTTCGCCTGAATCTCAAACAGCTCGACGCGGTGCTGTTCACGCATGAACACAAAGACCATACGGCGGGGATGGACGAAGTTCGGGCCTACAATTTCCGATCGGGGCAGGACATGCCCATCTACGCCCGGCCGTCGGTGCTGGCGCAGCTGCAGCGTGAGTTTGCCTACATTTTTGCCGAAAACAAATACCCCGGTACCCCCCGCATTCAGGTAAACGAAGTAGACAACGAACCGTTCGACGTAGCGGGTGTGCGGATTATTCCCATCGAGGTGATGCACCATAAGCTGCCGGTATATGGCTATCGGATCGGTGACTTTACGTACCTGACCGACCTGAACTATATCTCGGAGCAGGAACTGACCAAAGTGATGGGCACCAAAGTGCTGGTGCTGGACGCACTGCAACGCAATTCGCATATATCCCATTTTACGCTCGATCAGGCCGTTGCCGTAGCGCAGCGCGTGGGCGCCGAACGAACGTATTTTACCCACATCAGCCACAATCTCGGGCTGCACCACGAAGTCGAAAAGGAACTGCCCGCCGGTATCCGTCTCGGCTACGACGGCATGAAAATTCAGGTATAAGACGGGCTGGGTAAACCGTTTTCTGTCTGTTACTGTTAGACAGGAGAGACCCGAACGCCGATGTCAACCCGTATCAAACCCGCCCGTATTTTCTCGGATCAACTGCTTAGTCATTATCGCCAGCAGGGTGACCCTATTGCCGATGCGGTGATTGAGTCTGTCGTGGACGAACAGGGCAAAGGGGGACTACGCTCGCTGATGATCTGGCTGGCCGATACGCAGGATTTTTCGACGGCTAATCAGTCTGCTTCCGTCCAGCAGTTTTTTGCCCAAAATGCTACGCTGCCCGGCTGGGCCAATACCGGTCGAATGGCGCGGGGCATGGCTTTCTTCAACAAATACGTTGGACCGATCAGCCTGGTTCTGGGTTGTTTTTCGCTGCCTTACTGTTACCTGGGAGCCGATGGTGCGCAGGTGCTCTGGTTAACCGAACGTATTAAGAACGATACGTCCCAACGGTTGCAGGAAACAGGCGAATGGCTCTTTGCCGTCAATAATCCAGCCGAATGGCGTTCAACTCAGGCGGTACTGCGCACCCTGAAAGTCCGGCTGATCCACGCTGGTGCGCGTTGGTTTACCCGACACTCAGGCCGCTGGAACGACGACTGGGGCGTCCCGGTCAACCAGGAGGACATGGCCGGTACGAACCTGGCGTTTTCGTACGTTGTGCTACTGGGACTACGTAAAGCGGGCATTACCACAACCGACCAGGCCGAAGAAGATTACCTGCATCACATCAACGTCATTGCGTCGCTGAACGGGCTTACCGACGAGCTGATTCCAGATAACCTTCGGCAGGCCTACCAGTTAGGGCAGACGATTGCCAAGCGCCAGTTTCGTCCGTCGCAGGCGGGCGCGGGGCTGACAAAATCGCTCCTGGAAGCCATCACCAGACAGGTCGCCGGCGACAAACCCGAAGCCACCCGGAACCTCGTGGCGGGCCAAATGCGTTTTCTGATGGGCGATACGTATGCCGACCTGCTCGATATACCCCAGGCGCCCCTTGAAAAAAGATTAGCCGGACTACTGACGCGTCTGCCCATCTTTCCGCTCGTAGCGCCTGCGCCAACGCCGGGTAGCCGACGTGGGTAAGCATGTACCGCACTGTCCTCATTCGATAATGACCGTATTTCAATTAGAACCCATTGCGGCTCTGGCGACAGCGCCGGGCATTGGTGCCATTGCCGTCCTTCGGGTATCGGGCGAGGGGGCCATCGAGATTACCAATCGAATTTTTCGCGGCAAAGACCTGACACAGCAGCCGAGCCACACGGCACACTTTGGCACGCTACGTACCAGCGAAGAGGGTATTATCGACGAAGTGCTGGTAACGGTGTTCCGGGCACCTAAGTCTTTCACGAAAGAGGATGTAGTGGAAATATCCTGCCACGGTTCGGAATTCATTATCCAGCAGATTCTGCGTCGGCTGACCCAGGAAGGCGTCCGGCTGGCCCGTCCGGGTGAGTTTACGCAGCGGGCCTTTCTGAACGGGCAGTTTGATCTGGTCCAGGCCGAAGCTGTCGCCGACCTGATTGCGTCGGATTCAGACGCCAGTCACCGGGCTGCTCTAACCCAGCTACGGGGTGGTTTCTCGAAACAACTGAAAGCGTTACGTCAACAGCTCATTGATTTTGTCGCGCTGGTAGAGCTGGAGTTGGATTTTGGTGAGGAAGACGTTGAGTTTGCCCACCGCGATCGACTGCGGCAACTGATGCTCGACATTCGGCGGGTGCTGCATCCCCTGATCGATTCCTTCTCGGCAGGAAATGTCATCAAAAATGGCGTACCAACCGTTATCGTTGGTAAACCTAACGCCGGTAAATCGACCCTGTTGAATGCCTTATTGAACGAAGAAAAAGCCATTGTCTCCGACATTCCCGGTACAACCCGCGACGTGATCGAAGATGAACTGTTTATCAACGGCATTCGCTTCCGACTGATTGATACGGCCGGTCTGCGCCAGGCGACTGATCAGATTGAAGCGATTGGTATTGAGCGCACGCAGCAGAAAATGCGGGATGCCGCCCTGGTCATTTATCTGTTCGACGGCAAAAACGCTACGCCCGATGAATTAACAGCGGCACTTAGCGAAGTTCGCGAATCGGGTAAGCCATACCTGTTGGTTGGCAATAAACTCGACGCGATAACCGACGACAAACGGCAGGCGTTGGAAGATGCCGCTGGTGAAAAGATCGTCTGGATTTCAGCCGCCCAACAAACGCACCTGGACGAACTGAAAATGGCCCTCTCGACCCGTGTCCGGACCGATGCCGCCGTGCAGACCGGCAGTGCTGTTGTCACAAATGCCCGCCACTACGAGCACCTGACCGGTACCGACGAAGCGCTGGCCCGCGCCATCAACGGCCTTGATTCCGGCGTTACCCCCGACTGGCTCGCCATGGATCTCCGCGTCGCCCTGCAACATCTTGGCGAGTTGACCGGCGAAATTACCACCGATGATCTGCTGGACTCAATCTTCAGTAAGTTCTGTATCGGAAAGTAACCATCGCAACCGTTCAGATTGCTATTGCGCTAATAATCTGATCATCTCCGTAGGCGTAACCACCGGCAAATTGCTCTGATCGACTGATTGGAAATCCTTTATGTTTCCCGTGACGAAATATTGAATGGTGCCGGTTTCCAGGGCAATCTGGTACTGGAAACCGTCTTCCAGATTAGTGATTGCTGTTAGTTGGCTGGCGGTAATAAACGTATTTCTGTTAGCACCGGCTACGTTTAATAAAGTCAGGAAGCTGTTCAGCGCGTCACGCAGTTTCTGTCCTCGTTTGCCTGTTTTTTGCAAGACATAGGCTATCGTGTAGACGCAACCACTGGAGATATACATAGTAAGCCGTTTTTCCTCGGCGGCCAGAAAGAGATCGGTAGCTTCGTCAGCGTAGGTATCAGTTCGGTCCAGGAGCCAGTCGAGCACGACATTTGTATCCGCAAAGATGGTCATAGGCCGTAGCGGTCTTTGTACATCATTTCCCAAATCTGCTTATCCGTTTTTTTGCTGAGTGTGCCTTTGGCAATACCCCGCAATCGTAGCGCGGTAGGTATGGTCGAGGCAGTATCGGGCTGACTACTATCGTCGAGAGACAGCAGTTGCTCGATCATGGCCGACAATGATTTCCGCTGTTGCCTGGCCAGAAGTTTGGCATGGCTGACCACCCGTTCATCAACGGTCAGGGTGAGTTTTACTTTACCCATATACGTATGTTTTTAGTCTATAAGCAAAGATACGTGTAAGGTGACAATGTCTGCTTGTCCAATAAGCTTTCAGGCGATCAGTCTACAAATAAGCAAAGAATAAACCGCTCAATCGTCCGACGTAACAGGTTTCGCCAAAAAGGGGTGAGGTATTCCACAATTGCTTACATTTAAGGAAACTCCTTAACCAAACCCGCATGAGCGATATTAAGAAAGAAGACATCAAGCAGGAGGTATTCGTGCTGTACGACGATTACGCCCATAATCGGATCGACCGTCGTGAGTTCGTACAGAAACTATCGACCTATGCCGTGGGCGGCCTTACGGTGGCGTCGCTGATGAGTTTTCTGATGCCCAACTACAAGGATAATATTCAGGTCAAGACGGATGATCCCCGGTTGAAGGTAGAAACTGTTACGTATCAGTCGCCGAAGGGGGGCGGAGCAATCAAAGGGCAGTTAGCGATGCCAGCCGATACAAAAAAGAAACTCGGCGGGATCATCGTCGTCCACGAAAACCGGGGGCTGAACCCGTACATCGCCGATGTGGGTCGGCGGGCTGCGCTGGCCGGATTTGTGTCAATTGCCCCGGATGCGCTGTCTCCGCTGGGCGGTTATCCGGGAAACGACGATGCAGGCCGTGAGTTGCAGAGTAAACGTAACCGGAACGACATGCTCGAAGATTTTATCGCAGCCTACGATTATCTGAAAAGCCGTGAAGACTGTACCGGCAAAATTGGCGTTGTCGGCTTCTGCTTTGGCGGCTGGATTTCCAATATGATGGCTGTTCGTGTTCCCGGCTTGTCGGCAGCAGTTCCGTTTTATGGCACGCAACCGGCTACCGAAGACGTACCAAAGATCAACGCCCCGCTTTTGATTCACTACGGTGCCCTGGATACCCGCGTCAACGAGGGGTGGCCTGCTTACGAAGCCGCGCTAAAAGCGAATAAGAAAGAGTACACGGAATACATGTACGAGAATGCCAATCACGGCTTTCACAACGATACAACGCCCCGGTACGACAAGGCCGCTGCCGAACTGGCCTGGAGACGTACCATCGATTTTTTTAACGCAAAACTGGCGTAACGCTACGGTAGATTTCGGTCATATCTGCCGATGGGACTACCAAAAGAGCGGGGATGATGCCAGCAAACAGAAGCCAATGGCTGAAATTTCGTACCTTTTGGGTCGAAATTTCAGCCATTGCTTTATCGGCGCAACATGACAAAAATTAGTCTTACCCTCCTCTTTCAGTTCTTCGCTCTTCTCACATTTGCCCAGCAGAATCTGGTTCCCTACGTTCATCCGCTGATTGGTACCGAAAAAATGGGCCACACCTTTCCGGGGGCTACCGTGCCGTTTGGGGCGGTTCAGCTGAGTCCGGATTCGGATACGCTCTCGTACGAATTCAACGGGAAATACAACGGCGATGTCTACAAATACTGCGCAGGCTACAAATACGAAGACAAAACGATTGTCGGGTTCAGTCACACGCACTTCAGCGGAACAGGCCACTCCGATCTGGGTGATTTCCTGATCATGCCCACCCAGGGTGCGCTGCAGCTGAATCCGGGCGTAGCGTCTGATCCCAAAAGCGGTTACCGCTCGGCGTTTTCGCACACGAATGAAGTCGCTGAGGCTGGGTACTACAGAGTGAAACTCGACGATCATAATATCCTGGCCGAACTGACGGCTTCGAACCGCGTCGGCTTTCACCAGTATACGTTCCCCAAATCGGATCAGTCGCATATCATTCTGGATCTGGCGCACGGCATCTACAACTACGACGACAAAGTTGTCTGGACGTACGTGCGGGTTGTGAACGATACATTGATTACAGGCTACCGGCAAACCAACGGCTGGGCGCGTACCCGGACGGTGTATTTCGCGCTGTCGTTCTCGAAACCGTTCAAGTCGTACGGGCAGAAAAACCTGGACAAGCGTCAGGTGTACCGGGGCTTCTGGGGCAAATTTGATCAGACCCGCAACTTCCCCGAACTGGCAGGCAAGCGGCTACGCATGTACTTCGACTTCGATACGCAGGAGGGGGAACAGGTAAAAGTGAAAATGGCCCTGTCGCCCGTGAGTCAGGAAAACGCGCTGGCGAATATGCAGGCGGAGGTACCGCACTGGAATTTTGATCAGGTGAAAACCCAGGCGCAGGCAAGCTGGAACCGGGAACTGAACAAGATTCAGATCGACGCGTCCGATACCGATAAAATCAATTTCTACACGTCGCTGTACCACGCTTTTGTCAACCCGACGACCTATATGGACGTCAACGGGCAGTACAAAGGGCTGGATCAGGGCGTTCATCAGGCCGACGGTTTCACGAATTACACGACCTTTTCGCTCTGGGATACATACCGGGCGCTGCACCCGTTCTTTAACCTGATGCAGCCGTCGCGCAACAGCGATATGGTCGCGTCGATGATGAAACACTACGACCAGAGTACGCTGAAAATGCTGCCGATCTGGTCGCATTACGCCAACGACAACTGGTGCATGAGTGGCTACCACAGCGTATCGGTGCTGGCCGATGCCATCGTCAAAGGTGTCTACAAAGGCGATCCGCAGAAGGCGCTCGATGCCTGCATCGCTACGTCCAACCACCGCAGTTACGAAGGCATCGGGGAGTATATCGACAAAGGGTACATTGCTGCTACGTCTAACGGTACGTCGGTGTCGAACACGCTGGAATACGCGTACGATGACTGGTGCATCGCTCAACTGGCGAAGAAACTGAACCGGATGGACGTGTTTGACACCTACCAGAAACGCGCGCAGAACTGGCAGAATGTGTTTGATAAATCGATCGGTTTCATGCGCCCCCGTCTGGCTGATGGCTCGTACAAAAAAGAGTTTGATACGTACAGCACCCACGGGCAGGGGTTCATTGAGGGGAACTCCTGGAATTTCAGCTTCTTCGTGCCGCAGGATCCGGCCACGCTGATGCAGTACATGGGTGGACCAAAGAAGTTTGCAACCCGACTCGATACGTTGTTCGCGATGAATCTGCCGGATAAGTTCTTCGCCGAAACCGAAGATATTTCCCGCGAGGGAATCATTGGCGGCTACATTCACGGCAACGAACCGGCGCACCACGTAGCGTATCTCTATAACTGGGCTGGCCAACCCTGGAAAACGCAGGAGCGGGTGCGGATGATCCTGAACATGCAGTACAAACCAACCCCTGACGGCCTGGGCGGTAACGACGACTGCGGTCAGATGAGCGCCTGGTACATGTTCTCATCGATGGGTTTCTATCCCGTATCTCCCGGCTCGGATGAGTATTCGCTGGGTAGCCCATCCGTAAAGAGTGCCCGGCTGAATCTGGAAAACGGTAAGACGTTCGAGGTTGAAGCCATTAATCAAAGCGATAAGAACGTGTACGTGCAAAAGGTACTCCTCAACGGCAAGCCGCTAACCAAACCGGTCATCACCCACGCCGATATTACAAACGGCGGCAAACTGACGTTTTACATGAGCGCTAAGCCTGCGAAGAAGTAAGGGAAATTCTCAATAAATAGACAATGCGTTTGATAGTATAGCCAAATTCACTTACATATATTTATCAATTCGATCCATTTGTAACCCTATTCATGCCTTCTTTTACCCCTTACCATGCTAAATACCTTGCCTTTGAGCTTAGCAAGCGTAGTGCAGCAGATAATCTACAAAAATTAGCTTCAACATTAGTTGATGCGCAGGTTGACCTTAATCCGCATCAAGTCGAGGCTGCGTTGTTTGCCTTTCGTTCGCCACTGTCGAAAGGGGCTATTCTGGCCGATGAAGTAGGTTTGGGTAAAACCATTGAAGCTGGGTTGGTGATTTCTCAGAAATGGGCCGAACGTAAACGCAAAATTCTCGTCATTACGCCCGCCAACCTACGTAAGCAGTGGAGTCAGGAATTAATGGATAAGTTCTTCCTGCCATCGACCATTTTGGAGGCTAAATCCTTTAATGATGCCATCAAGGCCAGAAACCTGAATCCATTCGATTCCTCGGTAGTAGTGCTGTGCTCGTACCAGTTTGCTTCAACTAAAGAGGCTTACGTCGAGTCGATCAATTGGGATCTGGTTGTTATCGACGAAGCACACCGGTTACGTAACGTGTATAAGTCTGGTAGCCGGATTGCCAGGTCTATTAAACAATCGCTGACTAATGCGCCGAAGGTATTACTCACGGCTACGCCCCTGCAAAACAGCCTACTGGAACTTTATGGGTTGGTCAGCATTATCGACGATTATACCTTCGGGGACCTGAAAAGCTTTAAGTCACAATACAGCCGGGTGAATGGCGCAACGGATGAAGCTGTCTTTAGTGAACTGAAAGAGCGCTTGAAGCCAGTATGCAAACGAACGCTTCGTCGGCAGGTGCTCGAATATATTCGCTATACCAATCGCATTGCACTGGTTGAGGAGTTCTATCCCACATCAGAAGAGCAGCAACTTTACGATTTAGTATCAGAGTATTTGCAGCAGGATAATTTGTACGCCCTGCCTGCCAGTCAGCGTAAACTCATGACGCTGATTCTACGTCGGCTGTTGGCCTCGTCAACCTACGCTATTTCAGGTACGCTTGGTGCGTTAGTGCATAAACTGGAACATATTGTCGAAACACACACAGCCGAAGGTACAGACGACGTGCTGGCTGAAAGTTACGAAGGGTACGACGAACTAAAAGACGAGTGGACGGACGAAGAAGATGGTACGGAGCCACCTACCTTCAACGAGCAGGACATTGCGTATATCCAGACTGAAATTCAGGCGCTGAAACGCTTTGAGGAATTGGCTAAGTCAATACAAAAAAACTCAAAAGGTGAAAAGCTGTTCACGGCCCTGCAAAACGGTTTCGATCACTTAGCGAGACTTGGCGCTCCACGCAAGGCCATCATTTTTACCGAAAGTACCCGTACTCAGGAATACTTGCGATCATTACTGGAGGCTAACGGCCATGCCGGACGAGTTGTGTTGTTCAACGGAGCCAACACGGATGCAACATCACGCCGGATTTATCAACAATGGCTCGATCGACATCGTGATACAGATCGTATTACCGGGTCGCGGACGGCCGATATGCGGGCGGCACTCGTCGAGTTCTTTCGCGAGGAAGCCACCATTATGATCGCGACCGAAGCAGCAGCCGAAGGTATTAATCTTCAATTCTGTTCGCTGATTATCAATTATGACCTGCCCTGGAATCCACAACGTATCGAACAACGTATTGGGCGTTGCCACCGCTACGGTCAGAAATATGACGTTGTGGTGGTCAACTTTCTGAACAAGGCGAATGCGGCCGATCAGCGGGTGTATCAACTGTTAAATGAGAAGTTCACCCTGTTCAACGGGGTCTTTGGGGCTAGTGACGAAGTGCTGGGAAGTATTGAAAGCGGCATTGATTTCGAGAAACGTATTGCGCAGATCTATCAGGACTGCCGCACACCCGCTCAGATTGAATCGGCGTTCAACGCGTTGCAAGCCGAGTTGGAAGGACAAATTTCGGAGGCTATGCAGCAAACCCGGCGACAATTGCTCGAAAACTTCGACGAAGAGGTTCATGAGAAACTGCGAATCAATCTGCTGGAAAGTAAAGAGTACCTTTCTCGCTACGAAACCTACCTCTGGAACCTAACACGCTATTGCCTGGCCGACCATGCGCATTTTGCCGACGATGCCTATGCTTTCAATCTACAACACAACCCCTTCGCTGACGTAGCGGTGCCGCTAGGTGCATACCGCATTGGCAAAAACATTACCGACTCGCATGTGTACCGCGTTGGGCATCCGTTGGCGCAACGGATTCTGGACCACTGCCGGTCGTTTGTGTTGCCTGTATCTGCGCTTCACTTTGACTATGCGGGTTCGCCTAAACGGATTTCGGCGCTGGAGCCGCTGCTGGGGCAGGGCGGTTGGTTGATGGCTCGCGGGCTGACCGTGAATGCATTTGAAGCGGAAGACCATGTTCTGCTGGCGGGCCTGACCGACGATGGTACGGCCCTTGACCCGGAGCAATGCCACCGCCTGTTTTCCCTAACTGCTACTCAGGACAAACAAGCTGTTGTCATCCCACCAGTCACACAAACACTGCTTTCTGATACCCTGATTCGGCAGCAAAACGCGCTGCTCAGCGAAATTGGCACCCGCAATGAAGCGGATTTTATGCTGGAATTGGACAAGCTTGATAAATGGGGCGAAGACCGGCGAAATTCGCTTAAAATGGCGTTACGTGATCTCGATGAGCAACTGAAGGAAATTAAAAAACAGATTCGGCTGGCACCCAACCTGCCCGAAAAACTTAAGCTGGAACGCGAACGCCGTCGGCTGGATACCGAACGCGACGCAGCCTGGCGACAGTACGACGACGCAGCTAAAGAAATTGACCGTAACAAAGATCAATTGATTGACGAAATTGAGAAAAAAATAACCCAGCATGTACAGGAAGAAACCCTGTTTTGTATTCGCTGGCAACTGAACTAAATGGAAACTATTGACAAATTACCGCTGACATCGCTGGAGATGACTGACCACCAGCGCGAACAGCTTAAGGCTATTTTTCCCGAAGTGTTTACGGAAAGCAACCGCATTGACTGGGATCGCCTGCGCCTGACGCTGGGCGAAGCCGTCGATACGGGTAAAGAGCGTTTCGGCCTCAACTGGCCCGGCAAAGCCGATTGCTTTAAGACCATTCAGCAGCCCAGCCGGGCGACCTTACTGCCCGCGCCCGACGAAGGCGTAAACGCCGATGACACACAGAATGTCTTCATCGAAGGCGATAACCTGGAAGTGCTGAAACTGTTGCAGAAGAGCTACCTGGGGCAGGTGAAAATGATTTACATCGACCCGCCCTACAACACCGGCAACGACTTCGTTTACCCCGACAACTACGGCGAAAACTTAGATACGTACCTGGCCTACACCGGGCAAGTAGACGAACAGGGCCGACGTTTTGCGACCAATACCGACACCGACGGTCGTTTCCACTCCAAATGGCTCAATATGATGTACCCGCGCCTGTTTCTGGCCAAGAACCTGCTGCGCGAGGATGGGGTGATTTTTATCTCCATTGACGATAGTGAGCTAGAAAACTTGAAAAGAATTTGCAGTGAAATTTTTGGTGAGGAAAATTTTATTGAATTGATAATTTGGAAAAAGCGTAGTACACCTCCAAACGACAAAGTAATTGGTGCTAATCATGATTATATACTTGTTTACTGCAAAAGTGTTGAACGGGTTAAGTTAAACCTTCGAGAACGTACCGCAGAACAGTTAAGCAGATATAGGAATCCAGATGATCACCCTAAAGGAGCTTGGACACCAGGAGACCTTATGGCTAATGTCAAAGGAGGGCGTTATGTTCAATCTTTATATTTTCCAATACAAAATCCGAACACAGGCGAAGACCATTATCCATCCTCAAACGGTAACTGGAGATTCAATCAGGATAAGATAAAAAAGCTGTTAGAAAATGATGAAATATATTTTGGTGAAGATGGTAAAGGTAGACCCAAGTTGAAGCGCTTTTTGAGCGAAGTAAAAGAAGGAATAGCATACCCTACCATTTGGGATTTTGCCCCTTTAAACACGGATGGTTCCAAGGAGATGGGAATGCTGCTTGGAAATATGACAATTTTTGACAATCCCAAACCTAGCGGTTTAATCAAAGAGGTTATTAAGATTGGAGCTACTCAATCTGACATTGTTCTCGACTTTTTCGCCGGTTCAGCCACTACAGCACATGCTGTTTTAGAGTTGAATAAGGAAGACGGTGGTAATCGTAAGTTCGTTTGTGTTCAGTTACCAGAGCCAACGGCGGAAGACAGCGAAGCGGGTAAGGCAGGGTATCAAACTATTGCCGACATCAGCAAAGAACGTATTCGCCGGGTAATTAAACGGATTGACCAGGAGCGAGCGCAACTGGTCGAGGAAATCAGGCAGCTTGAGGATTCCATTGCAATTAAAGAAGAGCAAGCCGCCGAACGCCAGCAAACGGCTAATGCGGGCAGCTTATTTACCAATACGGATGCGGTAAAGAATCAGGTAAAAGCCATTCATGAGCAGATTACTAAGCTGCGGGAGAAGATCGCTGAGAAGGAAGCGCAGATTGAACGTATAGACACTACCGACAAAGGCTTTCGGGTGTTTAAGTTGGCTCCCTCTAACTTTAACGTCTGGGACGCCAGCGTCGCCAAAACGCCGGAGGCTATCCAGACGCAACTGTTCAACCACATTGACCACATTCGCGCCGGAGCCACCCAGGCCGACCTGCTGACGGAATTACTGCTCAAATCCGGTTTTCCCCTTACTACGCCCGTTGAAACGCTCACGCTGGCCGGAAAAACCGTTTACAGCGTCGCCGATGGCGAGTTGTTGGTTTGTCTGGAAGAGCAACTAACCCAAGACGTAATCAAGGCAATCGCCGACCGCCGTCCGTCGCGTGTTATCTGCTTAGACGCGGGTTTTCAGCACAACGACCCGCTCAAAACCAACGCTACCTTGCTGATGAAAGACCGGGGCGTTGTAAAATTCCAAACGGTATAGCCTATGATCACCCGCATCGAAATAGACGGCTTCAAGAGTTTCCGCAATTTCCAGATGGAGTTTTCACCCCTGACGGTTATTGCCGGGGCCAACGCGTCGGGCAAGAGCAACCTGTTCGATGCATTGCACCTGCTGTCGCGGCTGGCCGATATGGATTTGAAAGCGGCCTTCAGCGGCCTGCGCGGGGAGCCCATCGAGCAATTCACTTACTACGGTAACGGACAATACGCTGACGAGATGTCGTTCGTCGTCGACCTGCTAGTCGACCAGCAGGTGCGGGATAATTGGGACAGTGAGGCTACGCTAACCTACACGCGATTACGGTATGGATTGAAAATTCGACGGTTACCTGACCAGCAGGATTTAACAGTTTCTTATGAAAGTCTTTATCCTATCCCCTATGATGATGCATGGATCGAGCGTTACCTGCCTGTAGAAACTAGAGAAAGTTGGGTGCCGACGAGAGGGTTAGATTATCGACTTCAATTAAATACGATTTACGATTTCAGTCGGGTATACGGTGTTTACGCGCAAGATGGCTCGTACGAACCGTTTAAGAATGGAGCATTTCAGGGCACAACGGCCAAAGTCATACGGCAAACGTACCTGAGTAGTTTCAATCGGGTAGATACCCCACACTTGCTGGCTGCACGTGAAGAGATACGGAACTGGCGGATATACAACGTAGACCCCGATGTATTGCGTGCTCCAAGCGGGTATCTGACGGATAGTACTATTCTGCCAACGGGCGAAAACATGGCGGCTGTACTATACCGCATTAAACAGACCGATTCGTTTTCGTTTGCCAGTATCCGGCGTAAACTGGCCAATCTGCTGCCTGGTCTGACTGATCTTGATGTTATTGACGACAAAGCCGATCAGCGTTACATCATTCGGGTGAAAAGTAGCGACGGCCGCGAGTTTACATCCCGTGTTTTGTCGGAGGGAACCCTGCGGTTGCTGGTGCTTTGTGTGCTCCAATACGACGATCAGCACAAGGGTGTCACTTGTCTGGAAGAGCCCGAAAACGGTACGCACCCATTTCGCCTAAAATTAGTGGCGCAGCTATTGAGCGACCTGAGCGACAACTTCATGGATACGGATTTTCCGTTGCGGCAAGTGATTGTCAATACCCATTCGCCCCTGTTGGTCAACGAGGTGTTGCAGGTGGAGTTACGTCAGTTTGTATCCGTGTGGTTTACGCAGTTAGTAACCCAGAACGCCTTATTAAACGACCGACGTGTGAGCCTACAGATAACCCGAATACTTCCCGTAGAAACCGAAAAAGAGAGTCGTTACCCTTCCTTATCAGAAACAGAGAAGAAGATTTCGCTTCGGCAACTTCAGCAGTATTTACAGAGCACGGACGTCGAAGATACGCTTAATGACCTATCCCACCTATGAGCCAAGTGATTACGGTAGGCTTTATCACCGAAGGAACAACCGATGTACGTTTCCTAAATAGCATTATCCGTCGAACATTCGACGACCTAACCTGGGAGTGTCAACAAGCAATAGACGTTTATCCGCCAACGGCTTTAACAATATCTAAGATTGGGTTAACTTTCTCTGAGTATGTTCTGGAAGCAGCCAGGGCAGCAGAAGATGACAAACTGATGGTACTCTGTGTTCATACCGACGCAGACGACGAAAGTGATACAAACACGTTTGCTCACCGAATTAGCCCTGCGTTTGCCGATGTAGAGACATGCACAGACGCCGTTTGCAAAAATTTGGTGGCTATTGTGCCCGTGCGGATGACTGAAGCCTGGATGCTGGCCGATAAGGAGGCATTGAAAGCCGAAATTGGGACGGATAAAACAGATGCGCAGTTAGGGCTGATACGGCCGCCAGAAAGCATAGCCGATCCCAAAGAGACGATCAAAGACGCCATTCGGCTGGCGTTCGACCATCGGTCAAGACGTAGTCGTAATCAGGCTTCTATTAGTGATCTTTATGAACCGCTGGGCGCAACGGTTCGTCTGGAGCGTTTGGCTTTGCTGCCTTCGTACCAAAAATTTCAGGAGGCCGTTCGGGAAGCGTTCCGGCGGCTCAACTACCTGCATTAACCCACTATGAAACTCAAATTTGACAGTTCGCAAGCCTACCAGCTTGACGCCATACAAAGCATTGTCGACCTATTCGATGGTCAGCCACTAACCAACGGCGACTATTCTGTTCAGATCAACACCTCCACCGTAGGCGGCTACGGAAGTCTGTTCCAATCCGAACTGGGCATTGGTAACAACATCGTGCTCGATGAAGAGGTACTGCTCAAGAACCTGAACGCCGTCCAGGAGCGGAACGACCTTGAACCAATATCGGGTAAGCAGTTTCGCCAAAACGGCCTGAACTTCTCGGTCGAGATGGAAACCGGTACGGGTAAGACCTACGTCTACCTACGAACCATCTTCGAGCTGAGCCAGAAATACGGTTTCAAAAAGTTTATCATCGTGGTACCCAGCGTCCCGATTCGCGAGGGTACGCTCAAGAACATTGAGATCACGGCCGAGCACTTCCGGAGCCTGTACAACAACATTGAGTTTGAGCATTTCGTCTACGACAGCCGGAAAGCCAACCGATTGCGGCAGTTCGCGACCAGCAACCAGATTCAGTTGATGGTCATTAACATCGACGCCTTCCGCAAAGACTTTTCCGACAGTGAAAGCGAGAAGAAGAGCAACGTCATCTTCAAAGAAAACGACAAGCTTTCGGGTCGTAAGCCCATTGAGTTTGTGCAGGCCACCCAGCCCATTGTCATCATCGACGAACCGCAAAGTGTCGACGGCACACCCCGAGCGCAGGAAGCCATTAAATCACTGAATCCGTCGTGTATTTTACGGTATTCGGCCACGCATCGCAATCCCTACAACCTGGTGTATCAGTTAGACCCGGTTAAGGCATATGCCCTGCGGTTGGTGAAGCAGATTGTTGTCGCGTCGGTGATGGGTGAGAACGCACAGAACGATGCGTATATCAAACTGCTGGAGGTTGACAACAAGAGTGGTATTCGGGCTAGGCTTCGCATTCAGGTGCAGGCTACGGGTCAGATAAAGGAGAAAGATGTTTGGGTGAAGCAAAACGCGGATTTGTTTACGCTGTCCAATGAGCGCGAAGCCTACCGAAACGGATTTGAGGTGCTCGACATCAGTGCCGAACCTGGTAACGAGTTTATCGACTTTACGTCAGGGCGGCTGTACATTGGTCAGGAGCGGGGCGGCATCAAAGAAGATTTGATGCAGGTGCAGATCCGGAACACCATTAAAAAACACCTCGATAAAGAACTCCAGTTGAAAGGAAAGGGTGTCAAAGTGCTGTCGCTGTTTTTCATCGACAAAGTGGCTAACTACCGCGAGTATGATGCTGACGGGAGTCCCCAGAAAGGCAAGTTTGCAAGCTTGTTCGAGCAGTATTACCGCGAGTTGATCCAACTACCCATGTACCGGGAACTGGACGTGTACCCCGTTGAGCAATTGCACGATGGTTACTTCTCGCAGGATAAAAAAGGCGTTTACAAAGACACCACTGGCTCAACCCAGGCCGACGACGACACCTACGCTAAAATCATGCGGAATAAAGAGCAACTGCTGTCGCTTGATGAGCCGTTGAAGTTTATTTTCTCGCACTCGGCCCTGCGTGAAGGCTGGGACAATCCAAACGTGTTTCAAATCTGTACCCTGAACGAAAGCCGCTCGGCGTTCAAAAAACGGCAGGAAATTGGTCGGGGGTTGCGCTTGCCCGTCAACCAGAATGGCGAACGCATTTTCGATAATACCGTGAACAAGCTGACGGTTATCGCCAACGAGAGCTACGACGAGTTTGCGAAGAAACTACAAAACGAATACGAAGACGACTGTGGGGTTACGTTCGGGAAAGTGCCTAAAACTGGCTTTGCCCGCATTATTCGGCTGGTTGGTGAACAGGAAATGCCTATCGGTCGTACTGGGTCAGAGCGTATCTGGGCCGAAATAGTCGGTGGCGGTATGCTCGACGCAAACGGCAAGATTCTGCCCGCCTTCAACCCGAAGCGGGAGGGTTTTACGCTGGGCTTGTCGGACGATTTCAAGGATGTCGAAAACGAGGTTGTTACAATCTTGCAGTCGTATCAGCTTGAGCGGCACATCAAGAAAGACGAAGAACCTAAGCCGCTTCGCATCAATAAGCGGGTGTACTTGGACGAAGACTTTAAACGGCTGTGGGAACGGATTAAGCCAAAGACGACGTATCAGGTTGATTTCGATACCGAAGAACTGGTGCGAAACTGTGTCAAAGCCATCCGTGCCATGGAAAAGGTGGAGCCCGCTACAATTGTCTACAAAGAAGCGCAGTTAGACGTAGCCGTAAAAGGCGTATCCGCGAGCGAAACCAAAGTTTTGTACCACAAAGTACAGTTTTCTGGTGCCCTGCCCGACATCCTGGCTTACCTTCAAAAAGAAACCGAATTGACCCGCCGGACGCTGGTAGATATACTGACCAAAAGCGAGCGCTTGCAGGAATTTGCCATTAACCCACAACGGTTTATGGATGCAGTAGCCGCCGTGATTAAGCACGAACTTCACCAGCTAATGATTGACGGCATTAAGTACGAACGCATCGCGGACCAGGAGTGGAGTATGCGGCTATTCGAAGATTACGAAATCAAAAGCTACCTGGACAGTCGCTTAGAGGTTAACAAATCGGTTTACGATGCGATCGTTTACGACAGTAACGTCGAGCGAACCTTTGCCGAAGCGCTGGATAAGCGGGAAGATGTTAAGCTATTCGTCAAGTTACCGGATTGGTTCAAGATAGAAACGCCCATCGGCACGTATAATCCCGATTGGGCCATTGTCAAACATGAAGATGATACACTCTATTTAGTGCGTGAAACGAAGGATACGCACAATTACGAAAAACTACGTAACTCAGAAGCCGCCAAGATCCGCTGTGGCCGCGAACACTTCAAAGCATTAGGTGTCAACTACAAGCAGATCGTCTTAGCGTCGGAGATTTAGCTTCGCAATATTTTATCCAGTTCTTCGCGATTGCAGACAGAAACAAAGAAAGCAATAGGGCCTATTTTACCAGACGTACCGAAACTGATACCAGCAGATTGCCACAAAAATGGCTTCGAAAAGGTGTAGAGGGCGTTTTCCTGAACAGATAAAGTACGAGCAGATGCATCCCCATACCGCTAATAGCCATAGAAATACCGAAAATAAACCGGAGAGCGCTGTTAGGCCGGTTTGGGCGGCCAAAGCCGTAGCCAATGTAATCAGGCCCATAACCGAAAAAATGGTCATGGGCCTGATCGTTACGTTGCCTGCCGTTTCGTGGCTACCAACTATCCCCCGAGCCAATTACACTGCGCCCTTAGAACTGGACCACTTTACTGAATAACGAAATTGTTAGTTGATCTGATTTCCTACTTGGTTTGACTGCTTTTTATTCCCTTTAATACCTCTTCAGGCGTTCGATAATTCAGCGACTGGTGAAAGCGCCGACAGTTATAAAACTCGAAATAAGCTTGTAAGCCTGCCTCTAACTGCCAGCCATCCTGGTAGGCTTTCAGATAAATATCCTCATATTTTACGCTTCGCCAAAGCCGCTCTACGAATATGTTGTCCAATGCCCGCCCTTTGCCGTCCATTGAGATGCGAATGTTCTGATCGAGCAGGACACTTGTAAAATCATCCGAGGTAAATTGACTGCCTTGATCGGTGTTAAAAATCTCGGGTTGAGGATAGCTCCCTAAGGCCTTTCGTAACACGCCACAACACCAATCAGCCTCCATGGTGTTGGAAACGGACCAACTTAATACGTATCGACTATACAGATCGATGATGGCCATCAGGTACATATATCCGGTCGCCATGGGTACATAGGTAATGTCAGTAGCCCAAACTTGGTGGACCCGCACAATGACCAACCCCCGCAGCAAATAGGGATAAATTCGGTGGCCTATGGCCGGTTTCGAGGTGTTTATTTTAGGATAAATGGCTTCTATGCCAAGTATTTGCATGAGACGCCGAACGCGTTTGTGATTGACACAATAGCCTGCCTTTGCCAGGGCTACCTGCATCTTGCGGTACCCGTACTGCGGAGTTAGCAGGTACTGCTCATCCAGCAAACGCATCAGTAGTAAATCGTCTGATGTGGCTACTACCGGTTGGTAGTAATAGGTTGAGCGGGGCAATCCTACCCACTGGCATTGTTGGCGAATGCTAGTTGATAAAGCTGCATCAAGCAGTGATCGTCGCTGCGAAAGACTCATGGCGTCAACTTTTTTTTGAAAAAAGTCAGTTCCATTTGTAATCGTCCAATCTGCTCATAGAGCAAGGCGGTTTCGGGTTCTGCGTTGGTCGATGTGGGTTTGCAACCTGCCTCGAAAACGGAAGCGGCCCCCTGTAGGAATTGCCGCTTCCAGTCACTGATCTGATTCGGATGAAGCTCGTGGCGTTTGCTGATGACAGCCAATGTATCCTTTTCTTTAAGGACTTCAAGTACTACCTTGAGTTTGAATTCAGAGGTAAATTTACGTTTGCTCTTGCCTTTCATACGGGACTAAATTTAGCCCGTTATCCAATTTAATTAGTGGTCTTAAAAACGGGGCGCACTATAAATCAGGGGTACATTAGTTGACCTGATTCCGGGAATCAGATTTTATTTCCAGCTTGAATTCCTTAGGTGGTTCAGCACCTGCCAGGTTCTTAACGAAATAATCCCACCGCCGACGGGTCATGTAGGGCGAGTAGCTGCCGAAGCCGTGGGCACTGTTCGGGAAAATGACGAGATCGTAATCTTTATTAGCTTTTTCCAGTGCTTCCACAACCAACAGCGTATTGTACGGCGGTACGTTGTCGTCCATCATACCGTGGGCCAGCATCAATTTACCTTTCAGGTTCTTAGCGTAGGTCTGGTTGGCCTGCGCTTCGTAATCAACGTTGGCCGCTAAGCCATCATAGCGATCGCCCCAGTCGTCTTCGTAGTTGCGGTTATCGTGGTTGCCCGATTCTGAAATCCCCACTTTAAAGAAGTCCGGATAGCGGAACATGGCCGTTGCCGTGGCGAAACCACCGCCCGAATGGCCCCAGATGCCGACGCGAGCCGTATCCAGGTAGGCGTATTTTTGTGCGAGTTGCCGGATGCCCGTGATCTGATCGGGTAGGGTATTTTCGGACATGTTGCCGTAGCTCATGTCGTGAAAGCTTTTGGAACGTAGCGGGTTACTGGTACCTTCGATCTCGACCACAACAAAACCCAGCTCCGCCAGCGACTGGTTGTCTTTCCGAGCGGCTGAGAAGAACCAGCTACCTACGCTGCCGCCCTGCGGACCAGGATAGATGTAGTCGATCACCGGGTATTTTTTGCTGGGATCCAGTTTCGTGGGTTTGTAGAGCAGGCCGTAAATATCGGTTTTGCCATCGGCAGCTTTTACCGTAATGGGCGTTGGTGGTGTCCAGCCCGTAGCGGTCAGGCGCGAAATGTCGGCTTTCTCCAGCGTTGAAATGAGTTTCCCGGCCATGTTACGTAATACAGTAACAGGTGGTACGTTCGGCTGCGAATAGCTGTCGACGAAATACGTACCCGAAGGCGAAATCGTCACCATGTGGTTGCCTTCTTCGGGCGTGAGCACGGTGAAGTTTTTGCCATCGAAACCAATTTTGCAGAACTGACCAAAGTAGGGGTTAACAGCCTGGCGACCGTTGGCAATGAAATACAATGTCCGGGTTTTCTCATCCACGCGCAGGAGCCGGGTCACCAGCCAGTCGCCTTTGGTGATCTGATTTTTCAGCTTGCCGGTAGCTGCGTCGTAGAGGTACAGATGCCCCCAGTTATCGCGCTCGGAAAACCAGATGATCTCGTTAGATTTATCGAGGTAGCGCCAGTTGATGGCTCCCCAGCCCGACTCGTACTGGGTCGGTACCGTTTCTTCAAACACTTCTCGAACGGCTCCCGTCGCGGCATCGGCCAGGCGGATTTTTTCCTGTTTATGATCGCGGGAGGTGGAGACAAAGGCTAGTTTAGTCGCATCCTCGTTCCAGTTTACATCGTCGAACGTGCCGCTGCTGGCAATATCGTCGCTCAGCGTAGCACGGTGCGGATCGGCAGGAATCTGCAGCTGGATTACCTTCGGATTGTCGACCTCGATAATGACTCGCTGAATGGTGGCAATATGTTCGTCGCCGGGGAGCGGGTATTTCCACTGTTTCAGCATTGGTTTACCGACGTTGGTTGTTACCAGGTACATGTCGCTGACCTGCCGCTGATCCTGTTTGAACGTAGCAATTTTCTTTGAATCGGGCGACCACGCCAGGATGGCCCGATCGCTGGATTTCCAGCCTGCGTTGTCCGTTGCGTAGCCAAAATCCTTGATCCCATCGGTCGTGAGCTGGGTTTCTTTCCCCGTTGCTACGTCGCGCACCCACAGGTTGTACTCTTTGATGTAAGCCGCTCGCTTTTTATCGGGCGAAAGTACGGCCGGACCAGCGCTGCCCCGGCTGGGTCGGCCGCCACCGTCGTTGAACGAAGACGTCTGGGCCGGAGCCGTGTCGGGGGTAATTTCGTAGGTTTTCAGGTTGCAGGACCAGCGCTTGCCGTTGGCCTGAAATAAAACCGCCGTCAGGTCGGGCGAGAAACTGATGGTCTGAAATGGAAGCCGATTTGCCTGATAAGTTTTTCCCGCTACGGCCGAAAGCGCACTGGCCAGTTTCTGATGATCGAAAGCAGGAGCGCGCGTACCTTTGGCCGGATCGACCAGGATAAACTCGCTGCCGTTGGCGTTCAGGTCGCGGTACCAGAACCGGTCACTGGTGAGCCAGTTTGGCCGAACCGTTGCGTGATCGACCAATTGCTCGGCGTTGGTCGATAGAAATCGCTGCGCCTGTTCATAATCAGTGGCGGTCAGCGTAGGGCGCTGCTGCGCATACGCCGATGCGATGGCCAGGCTAACCAGGCCCACAAGGACTGTTTTTTTCATTGTAGATGAACGTGAAACGCCGAAACTGGCTGAGGGCAGATTGCCCTGGCGATACAATCGGCGATTTTGCCAAACTACAAAAATTTGGGCAATCCCTGGTAATGACGGCCAAGTTTAAACGCAGGGCCAGCGTAACAAACCGGCTGATTACCGACAACGAAAGCAATGCCGCTGTTTGTTATGCTTTCGTTGCCGGTAAATGAATTCAGCTCGTCGGGCTTACCGTCTAAGCGAAAAAGCTAGGGCGCCGAACCTCGCCAGCAGTCTGCCAGCTGGCATCCCGCCGACGTAGTGCCTGCGCGATGGTGATAATCTGTTCGCCAAGCTGCCCCTGTCCTTCGAACGAAGCCCGCTCGTACTGCTCCTGCCGGGAAGCATCCCAGTCGAAGAGTTCGGTTTTAGCGTCGTAGATACCGACTGGCTTGCGGCCTTTGTGGTTTGCTACCAGTTGCAGGATTGATTCGGCTTCGGTGCGGCTGTTACAGGAAACGTGGTGGTACTGCTCACGGAATTGATAAATTACTGAAAAACGGTTCATAACTCTTATGGTTTGGTTGCGGCAGCGCGTATCCCTTTGGAGGCTCCGGCGCAACGATGGTTCTTAATAAAACAGACTGGAAATAGCGGTAGATAATGCCACGTTCGATCAGTAGCGGGCATTTACCCAATTACCGCCAAAGGGAGTTGCGTTACGGCATAAACCCTCAAAAACTGCTTGATTTCGACGCACGAAAGACGAAAAAGTCATCCGCGTAAAAGTGCAAATTCTTGTCCAGGTAATCGTTGTCTTATCCCCGCGCTTTGTGATGAACTGTACGCTCATGGTAGGTATAATAAGTTAATAATCAGCCTGAAAAATGAGAGAGCACTTACCCTCTCGTTCAATTTATAAACTGAATAAGGTGATGAATAAGTTTTGGTTTATTGGTAAAGTGCAAAAAGTGCCTACGATTTTTCATCGAAAAGATGAATAGTACAAGTGATTCCTGTACAAAGGCTATGATTTTGAGCAGAATACGGCATGTAAAAAGACAGCTGCCAGACTAGCGTATAAACAAATAGCTATAAATCAGAAAATTATATCTGGGGAAAATTAAATGCCGACTGCCTGGCAGAACAGTAAATCTGACCGACAAGTAAGATCGCTATACCTGTAACCTACACTACCGATAAGCGCCCATTTTTAATGGCTTTGCGTAGAACGCCATAGTATTAATAAATCATTAAAAGAATATTGTTATAGTATTATTCTGCTATAAGTGTAATATTCAGTAAAAAATTTGGCATTTATCTGATAAATGTAAATCTATACCTGTAAAACTGTTCGTATGTATGGTTACATACGGAAATTCAGCTTTTGAGAACAGACTGCAGCTGTTCGCGAAATGCGCGACTTCTGGCATGTTTCAGCCTGGCCGAATTTGGACTCGGGGCTGGATTTGTTCAGTTCACGTCTACTTACCTACGAAAGCAATGAAAAAACTTTTAGCTGTTTTATTTCTTTGTAGCTTTTCCATCTCTCGCCTGTGGGCACAGGCCACGGTCGATCCGGAATTACGGACGGCCCTACGAACAAACCCATTGGCGCAGGTCATTGTAACGTTTAACGGAAGCGGGGCTCCTTCACCAACGCAGGTTGGTCTCCTGGCGCGGCTGGGTATTTTGAAAGGCGTTACGTTGCGGGCGTTGCCGATTGCGGGGGTACTGGCCACGGCCCTTCAGGTGGAAGCGCTGGCGCTACGTCCGGAAGTACGTTCGATCTATCTTAACAAACGACTGACTTACTTCAATTTCGACGATACGCACCTGACGGGCGTTAAACGACTGCGAGCCGATAAATCGATGACCGCCCGTAACAACGGTTCGCCCATTTCCGGTAAGGGTATCGGGGTGCTCATTAACGATAGTGGTGTTGATGGGACGCATGACGATATCAAGTTTGGTTCGCACCTGGTTCAAAACACGCTGGGGTCGACCAACCTGAATTCGCTGAGCTCGTTGTTGCCGGTAACCTATATCGAAGGCATACCAAATACCGACAATAACTCGGGGCACGGAACGCACTGCGCCGGTACGGTGGGCGGAAACGGAACTAAGTCGGGTGGGAAATATGAGGGCGTTGCTCCTGGCGCTTCGCTGCTGGGTTACGGTTCGGGCGCGGCTCTGCTGGTGCTGGATGCCATCGGTGGCTTCGATTACGCCCTGACGCATCAGTATCAATACAACATCCGCGTGATCAGTAATTCGTTCGGAACCAGTGGTACGTTCGATCCGAATGATCCGCTCAATATAGCTACCAAGAAAGCCTACGATCGGGGAATGGTTGTCGTATTTGCGGCTGGCAATGAAGGACCTGGTGCCGACACGCACAATCCATACGCCATTGCTCCCTGGGTTATCTCAGTGGGCGCGGGCGACCGGTATGGCCGTCTGGCTGAGTTTTCCTCGCGAGGTGTGCTGAACGAAGGTGGTTCGTTTACAGTCGATGGCGAAAGCTGGTCGTTCAAAAACGAACCGACCATCGTCGCGCCGGGCGTTGACGTCGTGTCGACGCGGGTGATCGGTCCGATTGCCTCGCTGGGCATTCAGCAGGACGTCGAAACGCTGGAACCTGCCCATGTCCCGTTCTACACGCATATGAGCGGTACCTCGATGGCCACTCCGCACCTGGCGGGGGTTGTGGCGCTGATGCTGGAGGCCAAACCGTCGCTTTCACCTGCTCAGGTAAAGGAAATTATTCAGAAAACGGCGACTAACATGCCCAGTCGGCAGTCGTGGGAAGTGGGGGCTGGTTACGTAAACGCGTACGCAGCCATTGATAAAATTTACCGGAACGCAGCCTTTGGCTCGACGGTCAACAGCGCCCGGACATTTACCAGCAGTGTCGACAGTCAGGTGTCAACGCAGAACTTTTCGATTAATTACAACCCGGCGCTGACGACCAATAACCAGATCACGTTCTCAGTCGCGTCGGGTACTAACAGTATTGACGTAAAAATGTCGGCAGGTGGCCTACTGGGGCAGACCGGTAATTCGACCAACCTGATCCTGACCGACCCAGCGGGCACGCAGTATCGGTCGGGTATTCCGGTGGCGTTCGCGCTGTCGTCCGATCGGAGTGTAGCGGTTGCTTCGCCCAAACCCGGTGTCTGGACCCTGAAAGCGGATGGGCTGCAGGGCGTTGCGTTACCCGAAACAGTTACGGGTACGATTACGCTGCTAACCGCTAGTGGTACCTCGGGTCTGCGCGACATCGTTGGCCACCCCGCCGAAGCGTCCATCAAAATGGCGGTCAGCAACCGGCTGGTCGATGGGATCTACGGTGAGTTCCGCCCCAACGAATCGCTGAAACGCATTCACCTGGCCGACTACCTGACCATGGGGCAGGCCATTCGGCAGTTTTTCCCAACAGAAGGAACAAAAACGTTTTTCGACGTAGAAGGAACGCAGGTGTTGCTGGCCGAAGCGGTAACGGCTAAAGGTGGCGCATTGCGTGATAATCAGCAGAAGTTCAATGGGGTGATGCTGCCCAAGTATAAGGATATTTTCTCGCCCTGGGATGATGTAAACCGCGTGTCGCTGACTTATTCACTGGTGCAGAGTCTGGGGCTGCAGGAAGCTGCGCTGGCCCGAATCGGCAAGCCTATCTCGGTTACTGTGAACGGCGAAACGCTGACGATCGAAGATGCGTCCAGCATCCCCGCTGGTCTGGAAGGCTACGTCAGCGTGGCGCTGGAGCTGAATCTGATCAACGCTTTCTTCACGGCCTCGCAGGGGCCTTACGATCTGAAGCCAACCCTGCACGCTACGTTCAAACCGGGCCAGACGGTAAGCCGGGCCGACTTTGCAGTGATCGTGACGCGGACCTTCCCGCAGTGGGAAGCGCTTACCCAGCCTGGCGCTCGGGTAGCAGCCCAGGAGTTGGCGCGGGAGACAACTGCTTATCCAAATCCGTTCTCGGGGAGTACGACCATCAGTTACACCCTGCCGCAGGAAGAACACGTAACGGTAGAGGTGTCGAGCGTGCTGGGCTACCGGCTGCAAACGCTGGTGAACGAACAAAAACCAGCCGGTCGCCATCAGGTCAACTTCGACGGCAACGGACTGATGCCCGGCAATTACCTAATCAGTGTCAAAACGCCGACGGGTTCGTCATCCCGCCGGGTTGTCGTGAAATAAACAATAAATTGGTTTGTTTAGCAAAGGCCGGTTCCTGTTGGGGCCGGCCTTTTTGCTGATCAGCCAATCAGTTTATCGGGCGTAATGGGCAGGTCGCGAACCCGCTTGCCGGTGGCGTGGTACACTGCATTGGCAATGGCCGCGGCAAATCCAATCAAACCAATTTCACCCATGCCCTTTGCTCCAATCGGATCAATAATGGTATCGGGTTCGTCAATCAGGATCACGTCAACGTCTGGTATGTCGGCGCAAACAGGCAGATGGTATTCAGCCAGGTTGTTGTTCGTATAGCGGCCGTAGCGATGGTCGAGAATGCCCTCTTCCATCAGCGCCATGCCGATACCCCAGGCAACGCATCCGTGCACCTGGCTATGGGCTGTTTTCTGGTTGACAACCTTGCCGACATCCAGCGCCGACACCACCCGCTGCATCCGGACCTCGCCCGTTGCGGGATGAACATGCACCTCAACAAACGTAGCGCAGAACGACTTGCTGGAATAGTTCTTCTGCTCTGGCCCGCTTTCTGAATCGACCTTTACTTCGACAGCAGGCAGCTTCTGCTGCTTCAGTACGTCAGCATACGATACGTGTCCTGCTTTTGTTTTATGCCTGATCTGCCCGTTCTCCGCCATCAGGTCAGCAACGGCAGCGCCATGCAGCGGAGTGCCGTCCTGCTGGCTGGCCAGGCTCAGTAGTTTCTGTTGCAGGGCCACGCAGACATCATGCACGGCTGATCCTACAGACGCCGTCGTATGCGAACCGAACTGGCCTGGCGCGGGTGGAAATGAAGAATCGCCCAGTTCGAAACGTACCAGCGCTGGGTTGAGGCCCAGCACCGAAGCCGCGATCTGGGTCATGATGGTGTACGTACCGGGGCCAACGTCGGCGGTTGAACTACGTACCAGAACGGTCCCGTCGGCCATCAGTCTGGCGCTGGCCGATGCCTTCGTCCGGGCGGCTTTATAGATGCCCGCGCTCATGCCCATACCCACCAGCCAGTCGCCCGACCGCATGGAGCGGGGATTGGGGTCGCGTTTCGACCAGCCGAACTGCTTGGCTCCGCGTTCGTAGCAGGCTTTTAGCTGATTGCTCGACCAGGGTAGTTTCGCTTCGGGGTCGGTAGCTGCGAAGTTCTTGATGCGCAACTCAACCGGGTCCATACGCAGCGCATAGGCTAGCTCGTCCATTGCCGACTCCAGGGCAAACGAGCCACTGGCTTCGCCGGGGCCACGTGTCCAGCAGGGCGTACTCAGATCGAGCGGCACCAGTTTGTAAACTGTGTTCAGGTTCGGCACGGCGTACATACTTTTGGTGGGGTCGACGATCCGTTCGGTGAACTGCTCGAAGGTAGACGTCATACCAAAGGCCTCGTGCGTCAGGCCAACCAGCGTTCCATCGGCAGTGACACCCAGGCCAACCTTTTGCGTGGACCGGGGCCGGTAGCCGACCATATTAAAGGCCTGCTCGCGTTTCAGCGCCACCTTGACCGGGCGACCAACCTGCTTGGCTCCCAGAATAGCGGCCATTTCCTGGGGCCATACCCGCGACGAGCTGCCGAAGGCACCACCCACAAAGGGCGAATGGATCTGCACGTTGCTTTCGGGGAGTTGAAACAACCGCATGATGTCTTTCTGCGCCAGCTTTGTTGCCTGGGTTTTATTATACACGGTCACCTTGTCTGTGCCCTCCCAAACGGCCGTGGCCGCGTGGGGTTCCATTGGGTTGTGGACATTGATCGGTGTCTGATATTCCTGTTCAATACGTACCGAAGCCGTTTTGTAGGCGTCGCGCTTGCCCCGCAGGTAATCATCTTCGCGCTTAGGCTTGACGCCCCGCTTCAGATTCGTTTTCAGATTGGTCTGATGCGGGCTTTTCGCGTAGGTCACTTTCACCAGCGAGGCCGCATAGGTTGCCCGTTCGAACGTATCGGCTACGACCAGGGCGACCGGCTGATTATTGTAATAAATCTGGTTGTCGTAAAAGACCCGAAACTCCTGCCCCTCTACGCGCGATTCTTTTGGGTCAATCGGAATATCGTAGCCGGGTACAGCAGGTCTGTTTTCGTGCGTAACGATCGCCAGCACACCAGGCGACCGTTCGGCTTCACGAACGTCGATGCGGGTGATTCGGCCCCGTGTAATTGTACTGGTTGCCAGGACACCAAACGTGACGCCGGGCAGGTTGTATTCGGCGGCATACGTAGCGCCACCGGTCACTTTGAGCGGACCGTCGACCCGACTCATGGGGTCGCCGAGATGAATGGGCTGGGCAAGGGCTTTGGTCATAATCGATGGATATTGAGATCGTCAACGCCTACGCTGACTAAAGTCGAAAATGAAGGGCAAGGTTTGACCTGACAAGAAGTTAGTGAGACAGTTGGTGGGCAATACCCTAACCAAAGCGGTCTTCGGCTGGTTATCCATCACAAACAATGCCCCGTGACGTGCCGGGTACGCTCCAAAATTCTATACAATGGAAACGATTTATGAATGGCTGCTGGCCTACATGGGTAAGGAGGAAAAATACTACACAATCCTGAACGCCCAGCGCCATGATGCGCATGATTCAGCGATGATTGAGGTACTGGCCCGAACCAAAGACTTTCAATCAGTAGCCATGCTGATTTACCAAAGCGCGACTCCCCCCAGCCAGCAACCAGCCTGGGTGCCCCCGCAGGCAGCGCAGACCGACTTCCTGTTCGATGACGCCCGACAAGTGGTCGAGTATCTGGAAACGGGCGAAGGTGCTACGCTGGCTAGTGATAAAACGGGGATTCATCTGATTCTGATTGTACCGGAAGACGACACGGCACCTATTGCGTTCGACCAATTCGGCCTGTAAGCGATGCTGCTATCTATGCTAATGCTGGTTACTAGCCTGTTGGGGCAAACGCCAAAACCAGCTACCAAACCAATCCGCGTTCACTTCGAGCGGGGTGCTATCACCGCGCAGATTAAAAGTCAGCTGACCGAAAAACAGGAGGGAGCTTACTACCTGGTCGATGCCAAGGCGGGGCAGCAGATGGTGGTGCATACTGCCGGGCTCTCCACCGAACCCATCTACCACATGGTGCCTATTGCAGTCGTGTATTCGCCATCGGGGAAATATAGTGGCGACAAAGGGCCTATTAACTTCGACGAGAAACTAACCGAAACCGGTACGTACACCATCCGCGTCGCCCGGAACCAGATGGCGTCGAATGTCAAGGCCGGACCATATCTACTGGAGATTATTATTCGATGAAACAGCGTAGGACGTTGGAGAAAAGACTATAGACAAGAGAGAAAAGACTACAGACGTAAGAGAAAAGAGTATGGACGGAAGACCTGCTACTGTCTTTTCTCTTACGGCTCATGTCTATGGTCTTTTAGCTATCCATCTACAGTCTTTCATCGCCTATCCAATTCTAACCTTCCTACTTCAATGGCGTTATACCCATGAATTGACCTAAAATCGATATGAATACGACTTCAAATCAGACAAAAACGCTGCTGTGGGGACTGGCCGGACTTGGAGCATGGGCCCTGACAAAAGCTCTGCTGGCACAGCGACGTAAGATAGATTTTCGGGATAAAGCGGTTATTGTAACCGGCGGATCGCGGGGGCTGGGACTGGCGATATCCCGGCAGCTGGCAAAGGAAGGGGCCAGGCTGGCTTTGTGCGCTCGTGATGCCGACGAGTTAGCCCGCGCAAAAGCCGATCTGCTGACCTATGGCGGAATGGTATTTACCTACGCCTGCGACATTACCGACAAAGCCGAAGTAGAACGTTTTGCCGAGGCCGCCCGGCAGGAAATTGGGCCCATCGACGTACTGATCAACAATGCGGGGATTATTCTGGTAACGCCCTACGAGCATAGCACGGAGGATGATTTCCGGGATGCAATGGATACCAATTTCTGGGCGCCCTATCACCTCATTAATGCCGTGCTGCCGCAGATGCTGGCCCGAAAATCGGGACGGATCGTCAACGTAACGTCCATTGGCGGGAAGATCTCCGTGCCCCATTTGCTTCCGTATTCAGCGAGCAAGTTTGCACTGGTAGGCTACTCGGAAGGGTTACGGGCCGAGTTGCTCAAAGACAACATCTACGTAACGACCGTGTGCCCCGGCCTCACCCGCACCGGCAGCCCCCGTAACGCTATTTTCAAAGGTAAAAATGAGGACGAATACGCCTGGTTCAAAATTGCTGATTCGCTGCCGCTGGTGACCAGCAGCGCCGAAGCTTGCGCCGGTGAGATCATTGATGCCTGCCGCTACGGGGAAGCCGAACGACTGGTGTCGTGGCCCACGAAGGTGAGTGCCGCCGTGCAGGGACTGAGCCCGAATCTGGTAGCTGAGCTGAGTGCCGTAACAAACGAATTTCTCCTTCCCGACAAGGAAACGGATGGTTCGGGAGGGCAGCGCGTTGCGGGAAAAGATAGCGAAACGGCCTTGTCCGATTCAGCCTTGGCAACGCTAACCGATCAGGCCGCGGTGCGCAATAATGAATTAGGAGACTAACGTTTGGTTGTTTATTCAGGAGAAACGAACAGACGGGTCATGTAAATCTGTGACCTTTCGCGTTTTCGTATTCAAAAAAATGCTGGCTTTCGCCACTGTCTGTTCGCCAAACCTGACTGAAATGAAAAAGCGCCTTGTCAAAGCGGTACGATCTGTCTTTACCCCCCTGGGGGTGTACCTGGCCCCAAATTACCCGAACATCGTGAACGGGCACAAACTGGAGGACGATCTTCGGATTTTATTACCTGAAGCTAATCCGCTCTGTTTCGATATTGGTGCTAACCGGGGGCAAACGATCGAGCTTCTGCAGGACTGCCTGAACGAGCCGAGCATTCATTCGTTCGAACCCGCATCAACGACCTATGCTGAGCTATTGAGCAAGTCGTTTGGGCCGCGTGTACAGTGTCATCAGCTTGCATTGGGGGAGCAGGTGGGCACGGCTGAATTCCGAAACTACAAAGTGTCGGAGTTGAGTTCGTTTCTGCCCATGAACCCCGACAAAAACGAAAATTTTTTCGCCGAAGAAGAGCTGATGTCGGTGGAGTCTGTGCCCGTCGACACGCTGGATAATTTCTGTTCGGTGCAGGCCATCGATCGTATCGACCTGCTCAAAATTGATACGCAGGGATTTGAACTGCCCGTCTTACACGGAGCCGCCGAGCTATTCAAACAGGGGAAAATCGGTGCCGTCCTGCTGGAGCTGAATTTCGCAACACTATACGAAGGCCAGTCCGACCCACTGGTTATTCTTCAGTTGTTACGTAGCTACCAGATGCGGCTGGTGGATTACTACGAAACCGAACGCATCAACGGCAAAGAAATCTCCTGGACAACTGCACTGTTTATTCATTACCCGAATCGCTAGCAGGAGTTTTAGTACATCTTTTTGTGTGTGTTCGGTAAACTAGACACGGTTTGACTGCAGCTGGCTGAGTTAGAAACAATTCGGCTTATAGGTCTGTTTTTTTCAATCAGGGGTAACGCCAAATTGTTCTCTCCTGAGGAGATTATGAGCAGTGCTTTTTTGAAAAACGAAACGGCTGATGCCCCCGTTGTAATACCGGCTCGCGCGCCTTTACCACCGGGTACACCCAATTACGTAACGCCCCGCGGTCTCGATCTGCTGCGTGCTGAACTCACTGATTTAGAAACTGAACGTGCTCATTTACAGGCCGCCCAAGTCGATGACCTAAATGAGCGTAGCCGGCAGCTAGCCCTGCTCAATGGGCGTATTGCGAACCTGAATCAGCGTATTTCTAGCAGTAAAGTGGTCAACACGCATGAACAGGATAGCGTCCGCTTTGGTGCTACAATTAGTTTAAAGATACTGTCGGGAAAGCTAGCCAGTACGGAACGGCACTTAACTATCGTTGGTGTCGACGAAGCAAATGCCGCCAAGGATTTGATCGCTTTCACGGCTCCTCTGGCTCGCGCCTTGCAGGGGAAACGGGTAGGAGAGGTAATTGCCTGGCCACCTGCCCAGGGCCAGCAGAAAATGGAGATCGTGGCTATCAGGTACGATATAGCCTAAGCTGCTTATTGTGCAGGCCAAGAAGATAGTTGAGGGGTGTACGAACTGCCATACGTCGCGGTTAGTACACCCCTCAACTATTTTTGTTCACATTCCCTTACAAACTCACCCGCACACCGATATTCGCTGTGCGTCGGCGGGTGTTGTAGCCGTAGCTGTCGACGTATTGTTTGTCGAACAGGTTCTGAACATCAGCGTACAGGCGGATTTGATTCAGGCGATATTCGGCGTAGAGGTCAACCGTACTATACGGAGCCAGCGTTACGTTCTCCGTGGCAAACGTGGCCGAGTTGTAGAACCGGTCGATGCGGCTACCCACCGAACGTAGTGATGCACTGGCGAACAGAGAGGGAGTGATCTGATACCCCGCCGTGAAGTTGACCAGTACCTTCGGCCGGCGGAACAGGTTGTTGTAGGTCGTGTCGCGGCCTGCTGCCTGGGTCGTCACCCGACCGTCGAGCAGGGTAAGGTTGCCGGTCAGAGCTAGTTTGCCCAGTTGCGCCTGCCCTTCAAACTCCCACCCGTGGTCGTGCTGCCGGTCGAAGTTGATGTACTGACTCGTATAGGGCGGCACTGCCAGGGACTGGAAGAAGATAACATCGCGCACCTGCCGGTTGAAATACAACGCCCGGACCCAGGCATTTTTCGCCTTGGTGAAGACCTGAATACCCGCTTCAATCGACTGACTCCGTTCTGGTTTCAACGCCCGGTTACCATACGGCGAGAAAATCTGGTACAGCGACGGAGCCCGGAAACCAGACGACAGGTTAGCAAATACTTTAACCTGATCCTGAATCAGGTACGATGGGTTGAACGAGTACGTAAATGCATTTCCGTACACCGAGTGGTGGTTATAACGTCCGCCCAGTTCGACGGACAGCCCTTTCTGCGTCCGCCAGACACCCGATGCGTAGAGGCTCAACTGACCCGTACGGGCCGTATCTGCTCCCAGCGGTGGTGACTCGTACAGACCGTATTCACTAACAGACCGGTACGTCTGGTCGGTATTGGCGAAGCGGTAGTCGGCACCGGTGAGCAGCTCGATATTTTTGCGGACCGTCAGTGTGTGGTATACCTCCGCAAACTGCGTCAGTCCGCTGTATTCACTGTAACTATACTTGTCAAAAGCGGCCGGTTCAACTGATGTCGAGTCGTCTTTGTAGACGCGTCGGCTGCCACTGACGCCGTAATTCGCAACCAGTTTGCCGCGCTCGTGAGTCCATTCCAGCCCCGCCGAGCCAAAACTGAAGCGGTTGTTGGATGTATAATCTTTTTCGTCACCGAAAGCACCTGCGTCGAGGTCTGTCTGGTAGGCCGTGGTGAGGCCGCGCAGCTTCAGCGTCAGCCGCGGATTGAGTGCAATGGCTACGTTACCGAGCAGGGCGTTCTGCCGGTAGCCGTCCTTGTCGAACGTGCCCGTGTTTTCACGATCCGTCGCTGCCGAGAACCCCGTTGATGACAGGCGCGTGTACCGCAGAGTATACGATACTTTTTCGGTAGCCCCACCCAAACCAATGCCGCCCCGGAACGTATTGTACGTGCCATACTGGGCCGTCGCTGACACACGCAGCGGCCGTTTACCCAAACCGGTACGCGTCGAGATAGAAATTACTCCGGCAACGGCATCAGAACCGTAAGCCGTTGATTGGGCTCCTTTCAGAATTTCGATCCGTTCGCACTCGCCCACCGTAATCAGGTTGAGATCGAAGGCGTTAACGGTTCCCGATGGGTCATAAACCGGTACGCCATCCAGCAGCACCAGCGTATTGCCCACCGAGGCCCCACGCAGGTACACGTCCTGGTTGGAACCCAGCGGACCCTGAGCGCCTACGATCATCAGGCCCGCCTGGCGCGTGAGCAGCTGACTGACCGTCTGCGTAGCGTAACGTTGCAGCACCGAATCGGGGAGGACCGTAACGACCTTGCCGGTCTGCGATTGTTTTTGAGGGAATTTGTTGGCCGTGACCACGACCTCATCGAGTGTTTTGGCTTCCTGAGCCAGGGCGGGTACAGTAATACCCAGAGCAGCCGGTCCCAACAGGGCGGTTGCCAGCAGGCGCGTAGTAATGCGCATGTCGAACATAGAAAAAGTGAATACCCGTCGCTGTCTATCGCTATCCTCCGTACCGATAAACAACTCACGACCAGCGGCAGGTCTCCTGACTTAGCTCACCGATTCGGGCCTTCCCGTTGCCCAGAAACGGGCAATAGTGACCAACGTAGCAAAGAATCGGCTGTCTTGAAAAACAAAGCAGTACAGTTGCGGGGACAGTCCCGGTTTTGGTCGGCAAAGACCACCGGAGTTCCCTATTAAGCCATTGCCGTCCACGCTGGGGTCGACGACGGGCACCGCGAATCCGGCGCGAAGGTACGAACGTATTGGTTACTTCGCTTGATTGAGGGCGCAAACAAGCAAAAGCGCCCGGTAGAAAATCCACCGGGCGCTTCGCCAGAACACTAAAAATCGCAGTTGCTTACTTGCCGTTCAGGTCAGCCACCGAGTTGCCGTCTGTTTCGTAAAGCTGGTTGAAGAGGAACTTGAACGTGCCCTGCGCCTGCGCCCGGAAGGTGATTTCCGGACCGAACGCATACAGTTTGCCCGCACCAATTGGTGCCATGAAAGCCGCGACGCCATCTTTCAGATACGCCTGACCCCAGGCCCAGCCGCTACGTAGTGGTTTGCCGCTGTCGAACCACGCCAGTGGTTTCACTTTGCCCGTCGCGATAGCATCGGGAGCGATGTTAAATACTGGGCTGGCGTCGAAGTAAACGTCCGTTTTGGTGGGCAGACCCCAGGTGGCCTGCTGCGTCGAATCGACATTCACGCGCAGAACACTGCCGGGAATATAGTATTTCTCGCCGGGCAGTGGGCGCTCCTGACCCGAGCTGGTTACTTCGGTCAAAGCGTTCTTGACGGGTAGACCCAGGTGATAGGCCAGGTTGGTGCTGCTGCCAATGGTGATGATGTCGCCACCTGCTTCCAGGAATTTCTTCAGTTCCGGAACCGACTTTTCGTGGGTGATCCGGCCCGTGTGCGTGCGGTACTCGGCTGGTAGTTCGTCGTTTTTCGGAATACGCGGTGCAAAATTTCGGTAAGGATCGTTGTCTTCACCCGTGTATTGTGGGATGGCCCGGGTTACGAACACAATCGCGTCGTACTTCTTACGCAGGTTACCGGCATCAACTTCCTGACTGTAGATTACTTTCATCGGGAAGTGATACTGTTCCATAATCCAGCGAACCCAGCCCGATGGCATCGAACCACCATAGGTATCCCAGAGCGCGATGCGCATGGGACTTACTTTCGCCATCGTACCCGTTGGACGTTTGGCGATGCTTGTTACGTCGATACCTAGACTCTTCGCCGATTTGTCCAGCAGCGTTTTCGCCTTTTCCGAAGCAGGTACGAAGAACGTGCCGGGGGCAACGCCCGATTTGCCGCTAACACCGGCCGCCATGCGGTACACGTCAACACCACCAGCCAGCAGATCGTTGACGGCGATAAACGAGTTATTGGCTTGTGCGTTCAGGAGGTAACCCGCGCCCGAGGTGGTCGCCATGTGGCCTTCCGGCGACTGTAGCTGACCGTACGGAATGGTTTTGAACGGGCCTTTGAAGTCGTCCAGAATCCGGTCAAACTGAACGTTCATCAGGTAGGCCAGGGTCCAGCCAGCAGCATCATACGGACGAACCGGAGGGCCACCAGGGTACTGGAAATCGTTCGGGTGATCCTGTGGTTCGAACATATCCAGCAGGTGAGGCCGGAACGCCTGAGCCGTCTTCACAACGTATGAGCCAGCGGGGTACTTCTTGCCCGCAACGGTGAAATCGCCGGTAGCCTGCTGAATCTGAATACCCGTTTTGATCAGGGCATTGATGAATTTAACCGCTGAAGCGAAATCTGCCTGATTGGCCGGGATGATGAACCCACGCGGATCGCGCAGTGGGGGAGCCTTCATCACCGAATCGTAGTACTTCGTAGGTACACCTCCGCCCGGAGCAATAAAGCCGTAAATATCCGTGTTCACACCCCGTGGCGTAGCATTCGGGTTCGCTTTCTTCTGGTCGGCGCGGTACTCTTCCGTGATCATGTCGATCCGTTTTGGCGACAGACCCCAGTAATCCTGACTACCCCGCTCGATGGAGTTTTTGCCCATGCGGTAGATGTTAAACAGCAGTTCGTCGCTGTAACGAGCCGCGTAACCCAATACAGCATAGTTCAGCGACAGCGAATAATCGATCGACTGTTTGAAATGCCATTTCTGAGGAGTGACCGGGAACGGCGTGTTTCCGTTCGGAATCAGGCGGCTTGGTACCAGCGGAATATCCTCAGGTGTTGGCCCACCGATGATTTCGGTCAGCAGACCGATCATGTTGTGGAAGTGCGTCGTTGTCCGCAGACCGCCGTTGTACCAGGTCGAGAACACCGAACCGCCCAGCCGCGTAAAGCCGGGTTTGTTTTCGGAGTTCAGCCGGTTGATCATGGCCGCGCCGAGGGCGTCGATACCCGTCACCATCAGCGGATCGAATACGTAGTTGAACGGATCACGGTAGGGGGGGCCTGCCAGTACCGATCCGGCCGGACCGCGCTGGTGGTGGTTGTACATGATCTGCGGAATCCACTCCACGAACAGCTGGCGCCCCATGTTCTGGGTTTCTTTCATGTTCATGATGAAGAAATCCCGGTTGTTGTCGTGGCCAACGTATTTCTGATACAGCCGTGGCAGGCCTTCCAACGATCGTTTCTCCGCTTTTTTCTCCCGCATATACCAGTCAGAAACGAGCTCCTGTCCGTCGGGGTTAGCATGGGTCAGCAGAATGACGTCCTGATCCAGGATTCGCATCGTTTCAGGATCCTTCCGGCTGGTAAGTTGATACGCCGTTTCGATGAGCTGCATGGTGCCCACCGTTTCGGTTGCGTGCAGACCACCATCAATCCAGACAATTGATTTCCCCTCGGACGCCAATGCTTTTGCCTGTTCATCGGTCAGACCTTCGGCATGAGCCAGTTTCTGCGAAATCTCTTTGTAACGGTCCAGTTTTTTCAGGTTTTCCGGCGACGATACGATAAGCATGTACTGCCGGCGACCTTCTTCCGTTTCGCCAATGTCAACCAGTTTAACCCGGTCTGAACTGGCAGCCAGCTTTTTGAAGTACGCTTCGGTCTGCGTATACGTAGCCAGCTGGTAATCGTCGCCGATGTTGAAGCCAAAATGCTCCTTCGGCGACGGGATGGATTGGGCCCATGCTGTACTCAGGCTAAGACCAGCGAACAGCAGCAGGGTCGATGAGCGGAAAAATTTACGCGTCATGCGGGGTTTGTTTAGGGGTAAACATTAGGCTTGGTTGCAATTGAGGGGCGAAAAGTACCATCCCGGACAGGCTGGTAGAAAGTTTTCCAGATGACGTTGAGCGGCAACAATTCAGAATAAACAGAAACGACAAAAGTAACTAAGTGATGCGTTCTGGAAAAGAAATGGTGTGTCTGGTCTACAATATTACTTAGGAATCGTTGTTAGTGATAGCTTATGTAAAACATTATTTCGAGCTTATTCGATTAGTCCAAAAATATGTGGCTGAAGTCATGCCAGAAAGTGATCGGACCCGCTTTCGTTGCCCGTTTCCCCAAACGTATGAAGGTATGGATAGGAAAAGAGGCCTGGCAATCAGCAGGCGTCGGGGAAACATTTAAAAAGTTGAATCAATTAGCCGACCAGGCTTGTTCATTTATTGTGTTATAAATCGATCTGCGTATTCGGGTATGTCCATTCTTTTTTCTCCTATTACGATCGGGCGGGTTCAGTTTAAGAACCGCATTGTTGTCTCGCCGATGTGTCAATACTCCAGCCAGGACGGGTTTTCTAACGACTGGCACCTGGTTCATTTAGGAAGCCGGGCCGTTGGCGGGGCGGGTCTTATTATTACCGAAGCGGCTGCTGTTTCACCCGAAGGCCGGATCTCGCCCGACGACCTGGGGATCTGGACCGATGAGCACATTGCGGGTCTGAAACGGATCACGCAGTTTATTGATCAGCAGGGATCCGTAGCCGGGATTCAACTGGCCCACGCTGGCCGTAAAGCCAGTACGCGCCGACCCTGGGAGGGCGGAGGGGCCATTGCCCCAACCGAAGAACGGGGCTGGGAAACCGTCGCGCCCAGTGACATCCCCTTTTATGCTGAGAAGTCAGCCCCAAAGACGTTAACTGCCGAAGGCATTCAAAACGTGATCAACGACTTTCGGGAAGCGGCCCGGCGGTCGCTGGATGCGGGTTTCCGGGTAGTCGAAGTTCACGCGGCCCATGGCTATCTGATTCACGAATTCCTGTCGCCAATCAGCAACCATCGGACCGACGACTATGGTGGCTCGTTCGAGAATCGGATTCGGCTGCTGCTGGCCATTGTCGACGCGATCAAAACCGTTTGGCCTGCTGATCTGCCTCTGTTCGTGCGTATCTCCACCACCGACTGGACCGAAGGCGGTTGGGACGGCGATGACTCGGTGAAGCTGGCCCGCATTCTTAAGGACAACGGTGTGCACGTTATCGACTGCTCGACGGGTGGCAACGTACCACACGCCAAAATTCCGGTAGCACCGAATTACCAGGTGCCTAACGCCGAGCGGATCAAACAGGAAGTGGGTATTCTGACCGGGGCGGTGGGACTGATTACAACGGCTGAACAGGCCGAGGAAATTCTGAGCAACGGCCAGGCAGACCTGATTCTGATGGCCCGCGAGCTGCTGCGAGATCCTTATTTCCCGCTTCATGCCGCTACCGATCTGGGTGATGATCTGGCATGGCCTCTGCAATACGAACGGGCGAAGCCCCGCTAGCCTGCTTTCTCTTTTTTGACTACACAAAACAATTCAACGATGGAATACAGAAAATTAGGTGAATCGGACATTCAATTGTCAGCCATTACGTTTGGCGCCTGGGCCGCTGGTGGCTGGATGTGGGGCGGAACTGAACGCAGCGGTGCGGTCGAAGCCATTAAAGCGTCGTATGATCTGGGCGTAACGTCAATCGATACGGCTCCGATTTATGGACAGGGAACGAGCGAAGAAATCGTCGGTGAAGCCATCAAAAGCATTCCCCGCGATAAAGTGCAGATTCTGACCAAATACGGGATGCGCTGGGATCTGGCAAAAGGTGACTTTGGTTTCAAAAGTCAGGACAACGACGGCAACGCCATTGATGTCTATAAATACTCGGGCAGGGAAAGCATCATCAAAGAATGTGAAGATAGTCTGAAACGGCTGGGCACCGATTACATTGACCTCTACCAGATGCACTGGCCCGACAAAACGACGCCCATCGACGAAAGTATGGAAGCCGTGTTGCGCCTGATCGAACAAGGTAAAATCCGGCAGGCGGGCGTCAGCAATTACAGCGTAGCACAGATGAAGGAAGCCGAAAAAGTGCTGGTAATAGCCTCGAACCAGGTGCCGTACAGCATGCTGAACCGTAGCGCCGAAACCGAGCTGGTACCGTACGTACTGGAAACGAACAAGTCAATTCTGGCCTATAGCCCGATGGAACGGGGTTTATTAACCGGTAAAATCCGGCCGGGCCACCAGTTTGCCCCCGGCGATCACCGGGCAACGTATCGGTTCTTCAAACCGGAAAACATCGAACAGGCCGACAAGCTGTTGCAGGCTATTAAGCCACTGGCCGATGAGAAAGGCGCGACCGTGGGCCAGCTGGTCATCCGCTGGACTATCGAGCAGCCCGGCATTACGTCGGCGCTGGTAGGTGCCCGCGACGCCGGGCAAGCCACCCAGAACGCCCAGGCCATCAACGTAACGTTGTCGGCCGACGAGATCGATTTTATCAACCAGCAACTGGCTACGCTGGAGCTGGTGTAAAGGGTTTATAGCTTTTCGTTAAGTGAGGCCAGCTCGTTCCCGAGCTGGCCTGTTTGTTATGAGGGTAAGACGTTCCCTGAAACAAGGAAAATATGATTGCTCCAGATTAACGTTTTAGTAGAATATGACAGTAATCACCCCGAAGCTATAGCCATTTACTAAAAGATAGCTAAGCTGAAATAATGGAACGCCCGCTCGGTTAGCATTAAACATAGCTCGGTTCAGTTGTAGAGCGAATCAACGCTCGATCAAAAGCTATCCCTTCAAATCGACTGGCCACTCTCCCCATACAATCAATAAACTAATCACCGCTTCCGGTCTGCCAGCGCCAGACGGATTAGGTCGACAACGTTCTTAACGTTGGCTTTGCGCATGATGCTGGCGCGCTGGTTGGCGACCGTGTTGGCGCTGACACCGAAATGACGGGCTATTTCGGGACTGCTCATGCCATTGATCAGACAGTCTAAAATCTGAGACTCCCGGGAGGTGATCCGGTTCCAGATGCCAGCCGACCTGGTGGCTTCTGCTTCTTCCGCACTGGTAACGGACGAGGCCGTCCGAAGATGTTTAATAATGATGGACGAGGCCACTGGCGGAAAATACAGGTCACCTTTGATGACCGTACGGACGGCGCGTAAAATCTCGTCCTGACTTGTGTCCTTCAGCAGGTAGCCTGCGGCCCCGTACTGCACTGATTTCAGAATATAATCCGGGTTGTTGTGCATACTGAACATCAGCGTATGCATCGTCGGGTATTCCTGCGACACAACCTTCAGGACATCGATACCCGACAGGCGGGGCATGGTAATATCGAGCAGCATCACGTCCGGCTGCGCGTCGGATAATAAAGCAAGGGCTTCGTCGCCATCAGCGGCTTCGCCCACAATTTCCATATCATCCTCGTCTTCCAGCAGGGTTCGGATTCCTTTCCGCACGACAGAATGATCATCAGTAATAAGGATACGTATTGGCATAAGTTAGTTCGGGTTAAGCGTATGACGAACCCGTACTAATACTTTTGTTCCTTTTCGCATTTTGGATGTAATAATTAGTTCACCATTCAGCAGACGCGCCCTGGTATGCATATTGTCAAGCCCTCTGTTGATTGATAGCTGATTCTCGTCTTTAGGTATTTTTACGGCAAAACCTTTGCCGTCGTCTGTTACTGCTAAGGTAATTTTTTGTCGGTCAATTTGCAACTGAATACGGATCAATTGCGCTTCGGCGTACTTGACGGCGTTGTGCAGTGCTTCCTGCGCAATGCGGTATAAACCAATCTCGGTAGCGGGTGTCAGGCGCTTAACGGCTTCGTCACTTTCGAACACAATGTCGATGCCAGAAGCCCGGGTTGTCTGATCGGCCAGCACCTTCAATGCCGACTGCAGGCCGAAATCGCTGAGCACGGATGGCATAAGGTTATAGGCAACCTGACGGGTTGTCTGGATGGTGTCATAAATCAGTTCGCACACGTCTTCGACCCGTGCCCGCTGTTTATCGTCCTGCAGGAAACCTGATTTGAGTTTTTCGGCGTGTAATTTAAGGCCTGTTAGCATCTGCCCGATACCATCGTGCAGTTCGCGAGCAAACCGACGTCGCTCTTCTTCCTGACCTTCCAGCAGGGCAGCCGCCCGGATCAGGCTTTCGGCGAGCTGAAGCTGATATTTTTCTTCGGTGGTCTGCAGCAGCTCCTGCTGCGTTTCAACCAGCTTCCGATTGGCCAGAACCAGACTTCGGTTCGTTTCTTCCAGCGCGTGGTTGGTGATTTCCAGCCGGTTGTTGGCCTGTCGCAGATTTTTTTCGGATTTATCCAGCCGCCGGACAACATTCTGGGTGTAGTTGACCACGGGTCGGAAAATAAAAAAACCTTCGATGAGCAGCGCCAGCAGAGCCGCTAGGGTAATAAAAAACTCGATTCGTTCGAGCGTTTTGACCCGTTCGAGACTTTCGGCGTCGATCTGGAACACGATGTCGTTCATCCGCAGAACGTACGAGTGTTCATGGCGCAGAATACTGCGGAGGGCTTCGTTACGTTGCGTGTCTGTGGAAGCCGGATTGTTGATCTGATTGAAACTCTGCACCAGCGACTGAAACGAAGGATCAATCGCGGTAAACATACTATCCAGCTTCGCGCTGCTGCGAATGGTAGAGCCTCTTTCCGGATGGAGGGTGCCCTGCTGAAGCTGTACGTGAGTTTTCTGCCAGAGGTTAAACAGCGAATCAAACGAGGCCGTGTCGGGCGTAGGCGTATTCTGGGAACGTAATAAAGACAATTTTGTCAGGCGCTGGCTGAGCATCCGCTGACGACCGGCAATGTTCACGACGCGGCTGTCGCCGTAATGATTGCGGATAACGTACCGGAAAAGCAGGAGCCCGCTGATTAACAAGAGGGCAATGACTGTTAGGGCCATTACGTAGAACCGCGTTAATCGGCGGGCTACCTGCTGATCGAGTTGATTCATGACTACCTGAAGTTACTGTTGGATGGATATATCCCGTCGCCCCAAAACGTAGGTTAAGGGTATCAGATTGACTCCAGAAAGACGCGAATGGGATTTAAATCCCAATATACACCATCCCGTCGGTAATTTGTACGGGGAAGGTGGCAATCTGGTAATCATCACCGCTCAGACACTGACCGGTCTGGAGCGAAAATGTACGTTTGTGGAACGGGCAGGCTACCTTGGGTTCATCTGCCTGACTGCCAATCATACCCCGGCTCAGAGCCATCTGATGACGGTGCGGGCACTCGTTGTCGGTTGCGTACCACTCACCCCGTCGGGCAAAATTAAAGATGGCAATCTGTCGACCGTCGATCAGTGCGCAGGCGCCACCGTCCTCGGGAATATCATCAACCCGGCAGGCTACGCGCCAGGTAAGTTGTGCTTTTTCGATCAGCGTTTCCATGATGGTAAAGCGTTTTAGGGTGGTTGATTTGGTTATTTCCATTCCTGAGCCCGGATCTGATCGCGCAGGGGTTCGAAAACGACGGTCGGATCTTTCTGCTCGGGGGCGTTGACGAAATGGGTAAAGCGTTTCCGCAGCTCGGGATTCTCGACGACTTCTTTCCACTCGCAGTGATACGTATCCACAACGAGCTGCATCTCCCGCTCCAGCTCATCGGCAATGCCCAGTACGTCGTCGACCACAACGGCTTTCAGATACGTCATGCCGCCGTCCATTTTATTGAGCCAGGTAGCTGTGCGGGTAAGCGGGTCGGCTGTGCGGACGTAGAACATCAGAAAACGGTCGAGGTATTTTACGCAGGTTTCCTTGTCCACGTCCGATGCCAGCAGCTGCGCATGCTGCGGTTTGGTGCCGCCGTTGCCGCATACGTACACGTTCCAGCCTTTTTCGGTGGCAATAATGCCGAAGTCTTTGGTCTGCGCTTCGGCGCACTCCCGGGTGCAGCCCGACACCCCCGACTTTAGCTTGTGGGGCGACCGAAGTCCTTTGTACCGGTTTTCGAGTTCAATGGCGAACGTAACGGAATCCTGCACACCAAACCGGCACCAGGTTGTGCCGACGCAGCTTTTGACGGTACGTAGTGATTTACCATACGCGTGGCCGCTCTCGAAACCGGCGGCAATAAGCTCCTCCCAGATGCTGGGCAGATCACCCACGTGCGCACCGAACAGATCGATCCGCTGACCGCCGGTGATTTTGGTATAAAGTCCGTATTTCTGCGCTACCTGCCCGATGACGATCAACTTCTCGGGCGAAATTTCGCCCCCGGCTACGCGCGGCACAACGGAATACGTACCGCCCCGCTGGATGTTGGCCAGGAAGCGGTCATTCGAGTCCTGGATGGTCGCCCGATCTTTTTTCAGAATATTCTCATTCCAGAGACTCGCCAGAATGGATGCTACGGCCGGTTTGCAGACTTCACAACCATCGTGTTTGCCAAACGTGTTCAGAACATCCGTATACGTTTTGAGGCCGTTCATTTTGACCAGATCCAGTAGTTCCTGCCGGGTGTAGTCGAAGTGCTCGCAGAGGACGTTACGCACGTAAATACCCTGTGCTTTCATCACCCCCTGGATCATATCTTTCACCATCGGCGTACAACCCCCACAACCCGTGCAGGCTTTGGTCGCCTTCTTGAGCGCGTCGACGGTCGTATGTTTGTTTTCGCCGATTTCGTGGCAGAGCATGGCTTTCGTAATGGCTTCGCAGGAGCAGATCAGCGCATCGTCGGGCAGGCTCATAACCCCGGCTTCTTCGCCACCGCGTGATCCCAAAATAACGTCTTCGGGGTCGGGCGGTAGAATCGTTTTATTCTTGCAGGTTTGGAGCAGCATGTTGTACTGCTCGGCGTCCCCCACCAGTATTCCGCCCAGCAGATGCCTGCCATCGGCACTGACATTGATACGTTTGTAAATACCCTTCGCCCTGTTTTCATATACCACAGTACGGCAGGTTGGTTCAGCCGCAAACGGATCGCCGAAAGACGCTACGTCGGTACCGATCAGTTTCAGTTTGGTCGACATATCGAAGGGCTTGAATTCCTTCATTTCGCCTACGAGCTGCGCGGCCACTACGTCGGCCATTTCGTAGCCGGGCGCTACCAGGCCGTAAATCATGTGGTGAACGACAGCACATTCGCCAATGGCGAAAATCGATGAATCCGACGTTTTGAGTTGATTATCGGTCAGGATACCCCCGCGCGGGTGCGTATCCAGCCCGGCGGCTTTGGCCAGCTCATCGCGCGGACGGATACCGGCCGAAATAACCAGCATGTCGACGTCCAGCCGCGTCCCATCGGCAAACTGCATTCCCGTGATGGCATCATCGCCTGTAATTTCCTGCGTGCTTTTCGAGAGGTGAATCGTAAGTCCCAGCGATTCCAGTTGCCGCTGCAGAATACCGGAGCCAGCATCATCAATCTGCCGGGGCATCAGACGGGGAGCAAATTCAACAACGTGCGCTTCTTCTAGCCCCAGGTCCAGCAGGGCTTTGGCGGCTTCCAGTCCCAATAGGCCACCACCCAGAACAGCACCCCGGCGGGCGGTGCGGGCATGGGTCTGGATCATATCGAGGTCTTCGATAGTCCGATAAACAAACACACCATCCTTTTCGACCCCGGCCATTGGCGGGACAAACGCCCCAGAACCGGTTGCCAGCACTAAATAATCGTACGGAACGACTGTACCATGGTGCGAGCGAACCGTCTTCTGGTCACGGTCAATAGCAATGACCGGATCGGTCAGATACAACTTGATTCCGTTGTCGTGATACCACTGTTCGGGCGCCAGTGTCAGGGCATCGGCGGTCTTCCCCGCGAAGTAAGCACTCAGATGAACCCGGTCATAAGCTACCCGAGGCTCTTCGCCAAAAACTGTTATAGAAAATCGCCCGCCGGTTTTATCCCGGGCAATTAGTTTCTCACAGAATTTGTAGCCGACCATACCGTTGCCAATAACTACAACGCGTGTGCATGTCTTCGTCTGCATAGTTATTTGTAACTATATTTTTGTGAAAAAAACTATTGTCACGTTGACTTTTTAGGGGATATAGCACTGTATTACACTTCTGGGGGCGTTCAAAATTAGAATGTGTTTTACGGAAATCCTATTTTTAAATTTGTAAAAATTATATTTGTCAGAATATTTTTTGCAAAATTAGTTGATTTGAAAAATTTTGTCTTTAGTTTTGACTCGTTATTAAAGATTGGTGATAGTTTACTACGTATAGTATAAAAATACTATTTAGCCTGTTAAGTGTTGTGTATATGAATAGACAGCCAAAACTTACACTGGTAGGCGCCGGACCGGGCGATGGCGAGCTGATTACCGTAAAAGGAATCAGAGTGTTACAGCAAGCAGATGTTGTCTTATACGACGATCTGGCGACCGCTACGCTGCTGGACTTCGCGCCCGAACAGGCCCTAAAGCTATACGTAGGTAAACGGGCGGGTAAGCCGTCGGCTTCGCAGGATGTAATCAATCAGATGATTGTTGACCTGGCCCGAACGCACGGTCACGTGATCCGGCTGAAAGGCGGGGATTCCTACGTCTTTGGCCGTGGCTACGAGGAGTGCAATTACGCCCGGCAGCACGGGATTCCCAGCGTCGTTATTCCGGGAGTATCGAGTTGTATCGCCGTACCGGCCTCGCAGGGGATACCGGTCACCTGCCGGGGTATCAGCGAAAGCTTCTGGGTCATTACCGGCACGACCCGGCACGGCGAACTGTCGGCAGACCTGCAACTGGCCGTTCAGTCGAATGCTACGGTTGTGGTGCTGATGGGTCTCAACAAGTTAGATGAATTATGCACCTTGTATACCCAGCACGGTCGGGGGGATTGGCCGATGGCGGTTGTACAAAACGGAACGCGTGCCGACGAGCGGTGCGTGGTAGGTCAGGTCTGGGAAATGCCCGATCTGGTGGCAGCGCAGCGCGTGGGGGCGCCTGCTGTGCTCATCATCGGAGAGGTTGTTACGCTGCATCCCGACTATGTCGTAGCGTATGCGCGGAATCTGGCGCTGACCTGCTGATAAAAAAGCCGGTCCGGTGTGGGGGCACCTTTGGACCGGCTCATTTGGGGTTGTCTATGCATCACATAAACGCATCAAAGAAAATGAAAAAAAGCACGTAATACAACCGGCTACCTTCTCCTGCCGGGGCGTTATCACCTGTCTCTACCCGGCCTGATCCTTCGCTGCTTCGTTCGGGCGCTCGCCCGTTGTTTACCCAAATCTGGGTATCCCTGTTCGTCTACTGCCTATCCTCAAACATCACACTACAGTAACGTACATAATGAGACTACTTCTCGTGAAATCAGTGCTGCTTGGCGGGTTTTGCCTTGCCGTCAGCACCGACCTTTTTGCGCAATATTCGCTGGTTGGCCAGCTTCGTACGCGCACCGAACTGCGGGACGGCTTTGGTAACCTCGCTCCCAAAGGTAGCCCGGCCGCCTTTTTTACGTCGCAGCGGGCGCGGCTCACCTTCAATTACAAGTGGGACCGTATTACGTTCCAGACCGCCGTGCAGGACGTGCGTGTATGGGGGCAGGATGCCGCCACGATCAATAACGCCGACGGGAACCGACTGATGGTGCACGAAGCCTGGGCTGACATCACGCTGGCCAACAGCGCCGACACGACCATTAAGTTCAAACCGGTGCAGAACCTGTCATTGAAAATTGGACGGCAGGAAATGGTTTACGATGATTCCCGCCTGATTGGTAACCTGGACTGGCTCCAGCAGGGCCGTCGGTTCGACGCAGCGCTTCTGAAAGCACAGCATCATGGCTGGACCGTCGACTTGGGGGCTGGCTTCAACCAGAATTCCGATGCGTTTGGCGTGGTTGGTACGTATTACACGGCGGGCAACGTTCCGGCGTCTGGTCTGTCAACCCGGAACGTAACACTGGCGATTCCAACCGGTTTTGTCCCGACAAGCGGCAAAGGGGGAGTACCCATACTGGCAACGCCCCTCAGCACGAACGGCCAGAACCAGCAGTTCAAATCGTTTCAGTTGCTGTACCTGGCCCGGAAATTTGGTGGTACGAAATTCTCGGCGCTGGTTTTTAAGGACGACTTTCAGAAATACCGGGGTGATTCGCTGGGCAACGCAACGCAGGGGTACGTATATGGGCGCCGTTATGACGTAGCGGGCGTGAACTCCCGCGTGACCTACGGCGGTATGCTGACCGGGCTGCTGGGAAAAGAATCGTCCCGATTTGGTAAAGTGCAGTGGCAGGCGTTTGCCTATGGTCAGAGCGGTAAAGACCGGGATGGTCTGACTATTAAGAAAGCATACCACTACGGGGCCAGCTTCATGGTGCAGCGGGGGGCGCTGAGCGCCGGGCCGGGCTACGAAGTGCTGTCGGGTAACAATGCCACGACGATTCAGAATGGGCAGACGAGCCGCTTTGATCCGCTTTATGGTACGCCCCACAAATTCTGGGGCTACATGGATTACTTCTACGCCGGAACGGGGTCGCCGGCCGGTGGGCTGAAAGACGCGTTCCTGAAATTCAAGTACACCGGCAGCCGGCTAACGACGGGGCTAGACGTTCACTATTTCGCCCTGGCTGCGCCAACCTACAACCGGATGGCTGATGTACCGGCTGGTACGCTGCTGGACTCAAAATTAGGTATGGAGTACGATTTCACCGCGACCTACGCGCTCAACAAATTCACGGTTGTAGAATTTGGATACTCGGTGCTGAAAGGTACCAATAGTCTGGAATACAGCAAACAAAGTACTATGGACCAGAAGGATAAAACTGGTCAGTGGGCGTACCTGATGATCAACATCCGCCCGGATTTTTTCTATGTCAAACCAACGGCCAGCAAATGATTGTCTGCTCCCGCCGAGCAACCATAGCAACCAGCTTACGGCCTCTTTAAAAATTTTATACGCACCCATTTACCCGTACAGACCATGATAACGAACCAACCGCTTGAATCACTCAATATCTTTAGTTTCCGCGGGGTACAGATGCGGACTTTTCACATCACGTGGCTTACCTTTTTCGTCTGCTTCTTCGGCTGGTTCGGGCTGGCTCCGCTGATGCCTGCCATCCGGGCCGACCTGAATCTGACCAAACCACAGGTGGGAAACACCATTATCGCAGCCGTATCGGCTACAATTTTCGCCCGGCTGCTGGTCGGTAAACTATGCGATACGTGGGGGCCGCGCAAAACGTACACGGCGCTGCTCGTGCTGGGTTCCTTGCCGGTTATGCTGGTTGGGCTGGCGCATGACTACACGACGTTCCTGTTGTTTCGCCTGGCCATTGGCACGATCGGGGCCTCGTTCGTGATTACGCAGTTTCATACGTCGATGATGTTCGCGCCGAAGGTCAAAGGAACGGCCAATGCCGTAGCCGGGGGCTGGGGCAATCTGGGTGGGGGGATTACGCAACTCGCCATGCCCCTGATTATGGCCGCTATCGTTGGGTTCGGCTATACCAAGCCCGAAGCCTGGCGGCTGGCGATGGTCGTGCCAGGTGTCATGATGCTCATCATGGCGTTCCTGTACTACCGCTTCACTACCGACACGCCCAACGGCAACTACGAAAACATTGGTCATGCGGCTGCTAAAGGCGAGTCCGTTAGTTTCTGGAAAGCCTGTGCCGATGTTCGGGTCTGGGCGCTGGCGCTGGCCTATGCCTGCTGCTTCGGGATGGAAATTACGTTCGATGGTGTTGCGGCCCTCTATTTCTTTGACAACTTCAAGATGGAAGAAACCGAAGCAGGGTTCTGGGCCATGCTGTTCGGCTTCATGAACATCTTTGCCCGGGCGCTGGGAGGAATTATTGCCGACCGCGTGGGTAGAAAATACGGGATGCGGGGCAAGGGCGTACTGCTGGCGGGAATGCTCCTGCTGGAAGGCATCGGCATCATGTTGTTCGCGCAGGCGGGTAATCTGCCGATGGCCATTCTGGCGATGATCACGTTCGCCCTGTTTCTGAAAATGTCGAATGGGAGCACGTACGCCATTGTGCCGTTTGTCAACCCCAAAGCGGTCGGCATTATTTCGGGCGTGGTTGGCGCGGGGGGCAACCTGGGCGGTATGCTGATGGGCTTCCTGTTCAAATCGCAGTCGATTACCTACGGACAGGCTTTTCTCTATATCGGCTGCGCTGTCGCGGTGATCGGCCTGCTGCTGTTCCTGGTCAATTTCGGTAAATCGGCTGTTACAGAGTCCACTAAGGCAGAATTGCAATTAAACTAAGGAGGAAAGGGAGTAAGGAGGAGAGGGACGAAAGGGAGCTTAGCCAATAAGATTTTCTTTAACGGTAGCCTATCCCTTTCCTCCTTCCTCCCTCTTCTCCCTTTCCTCCTTTTTTCCTATGACTCATCAAACGACCTGTTGCTACTGTGGTGTTGGCTGTGGAATTGTAGTCAAACAGGAACCGAATGGGCAACTGACGCTGGAGGGCGATAAATCGCATCCGTCCAACCGGGGCATGCTCTGCTCGAAGGGCATGAACCTGCATTACACCGTTATGGATCAGTCCGACCGGCTGTTGTACCCGCAGATGCGGCTCAACCGGTCGATGCCCATGCAGCGGGTCAGCTGGGATGCTGCGCTGGAACGAACGGCCGCCGTATTCCGGACACTGATTCAGAAATACGGGCCTGATTCTGTCGCGTTCTACGTATCAGGACAGTGCCTGACGGAGGAATATTACCTGGTCAATAAGCTGATCAAAGGGTTTATCGGCTCGAACAACATCGACACCAACTCCCGGCTCTGCATGAGCTCGGCGGTGGTGGGCTATAAACTGACGCTGGGAGAGGACTCGGTGCCGGTTTGCTACGACGATATTGAGGAAGCTGATCTGTTTTACGTACAGGGAGCCAATCCGGCCTGGTGTCACCCCATTCTGTGGCGTCGGATCGAAGCGCACAAAGCGGCCAATCCACACGTAAAAATCATCTGCGTCGACCCGCGCCGGACAGATACCGCCCGCTCGTCGGATCTGCATTTGCCCATCCGCCCCGGCACCGACATCGTAATCAATAACGCCATTGGCCGGTTGCTGATTGAGAAAAACTACATCGACCACGATTTCATAACCGATCATGCCGATGGCTTCATGGCATACCGGGAGCAGGTGATGCAACGTACCGTAGCCGAAGCCGCCGACCTCTGTGGCATCGACTCTCAGCAGATCGAACAAACGGCCGATTGGATTGGTCGGTCGAACGGCTTTCTTTCCCTCTGGACGATGGGGATGAACCAGTCGTCGGTGGGCGTCAACAAGAATTTGTCGTTGATTAACCTGCACCTGATTACGGGCCGAATTGGTACGCCCGGCAACGGCCCTTTTTCATTGACAGGCCAGCCCAACGCGATGGGTGGACGCGAGGTGGGTGGCCTGGCGAACGCATTACCCGCCCACCGCGACGTAACGAATGCAACGCACCGCGCCGAGGTAGAAGCTTTCTGGCAGGGGCCGGTCAGGATTGCCGCCAAACCCGGCCTGACCGCAACCGAGATGGTCGACGCGCTGGAAGACGGCCGACTCAAAGCCATCTGGATCATCAACACCAATCCGCTGGTGAGCATGCCCGACGTGAGCGCGGTCGAAAAGGCGTTGAAGAAAGCACGTTACGTTGTTGTGCAGGACGTATCGAACCGGGCCGATACAGTTCAGTTTGCCGATGTGGTTCTGCCCGCTGCTGCCTGGCTGGAGAAAGAAGGGACGATGACCAACGCTGAGCGCCGGATTGCGTACCTGCCCAAAGTGATGGACGGTCCCGGCGAGGTGTTGCCCGACGCGGAAATCATCTGGCGGTTTGCGCAAAAGATGGGCTTTGGCGAGTCGTTCAACTACGCCAGCGCGTCGGAGGTGTACCAGGAATACACTCGAATTACGGCGGGTACCAACGTGGACGTAACGGGTGTGAGTTACGAACTGCTGAAGCAAAAACGAACCATTCAGTGGCCGTTTACGGGGCCGGAAAGATGGGCCGGAGAAGAGGAACAAAGCGGTACATCAGCCGGGACGAAACGGCTGTTTACGGATCATCAGTTTTATACACCTAACAAACGGGCGCAGATCCACGCGGTGCCGGACGGCAATACGTCGGAGCAGACGGATGAAGATTTTCCGCTGGTGCTGACAACCGGCCGGATTCGGGATCAGTGGCACACGAGGACCAAAACGGGACGCGTGGCCAAGCTGAACCAGCACATTCCGCAACCTTATCTTCACCTTCACCCGGACAATGCCCGGTCGCGCGGTATCCAGGATGGGCAGTTGGTCGTGGTGCGAAGTCGCCGGGGAGAAGTTCGGGTTAAAGCGCAGCTCACCGACGACGTACGTCCCGGCCTGTGCTTTCTGCCCATGCACTGGGGTAAACAACTGACGGGCAGCATGGCAACCGACGATCTGAACCGGACCAATAACCTGACCAATAAGCTGGTCGACCCGCGATCCAAAGAGCCGGACTTTAAATTTACGGCCGTTGAGGTATCGCTGTATCGTAAACCGATCGAGAAAATTGTGGTCATTGGCGCGGGGTCGGCGGGACTGGGTTTTATCAATACGTATCGGTCGTTACGTACTGATTCTGCCACCGCGGAGGATGAAATTCACGTCTTTTCCAAAGAAATTTACCCGTTCTACAACCGAGTGATGCTGCCCGATTACATCAGCGGGTCGCAGTCGTGGGAGCAGTTGGTCAAGCTGCGCGAAGATCAGTTTGAGGCAGCCAACATCGTTGTTCACAAAGGAATCGGTATTAACCACATCGACCGGCAGGCCAAAATCGTGATTGATAGTAACGGTGTCGACCATCACTACGATAAACTGGTGCTGGCAACGGGAAGCCGGGCGTTTATGCCCCGGACCGTACCACGCCTGCCAGGAATCTTCAACATGCGTTCGCGGCTGGATGCCGATTCGCTCCTGCCGTTTCTGGATCGGGAAGACCCCCACGCCGTGGTCGTTGGCGGTGGACTGCTGGGGCTGGAACTAGCGGCTTCCCTGCGGCAGGTCGGGGTGCGGGTAACGCTTATTCACCGGTCGGGCCGATTTATGGAGCGCCAGCTCGATACATTGGCCAGCGACCTGCTGTATCAGGAGCTGCTGGATCGTGGTGTTGACATCTACTTGAACGAGGAAATCCAGATGTTTAACGGGCAGGATCGGCTGGAGGGCGTACGACTCAAATCGGGGCGGAAGCTGGCCTGTCAGGTGGCGGTACTGGCGATTGGTACGACCCCCAACATTGATCTGGCGCGCGCGGCTGGCCTGGACTGCAGCCGGGGCGTTGTTGTGAATGATTACCTGCAAACGTCAGATCCGGACATTTTTGCGATGGGCGAGATTGCGCAGTGGAACGGCCAGATGTGGGGTATTACGTTAGCCGCCGAGCAGCAGGCCGACGTAGCGGCCCGGTTTTTGGCGGGTGATATTTCACAACCCTACCGGGGCAGCCTGTCGATGAATATTCTGAAGATGGAAGGGCTGCATCTCTGTAGTCTGGGCATGGCCGAAGTGCCGGCGGGAAGTACTGACTACGAAGAAATCGTCTTCATCGACAAAACCCGGCGTTATTATAAAAAGTGCATCGTGTACCGCGACAAACTAGTGGGGGCGATTCTGATTGGTGATAAAAACGAATTTCTGGAATTCCGCGACCTGATTGCCAACGGTATTGAGCTGTCCGAAAAGCGATTGCAGCTCCTGCGGTCGAGTAAGACCGCTGAGCCGGTCGACGGAAAATTGGTTTGCTCCTGCAATACGGTCGGCCAGGGTAATCTGGAACGTGCCATCCGGGCGGGCTGTACGGATTTTCAACATCTTTGCCAACAGACAGGTGCCGGAACCGGCTGCGGCTCGTGCCGACCCGAGGTGCGGAGCATTTTAGAAAAAATGAGCGAAAGAGCGCTGTTCTCGGATTAGCTCCCCTCGGCTTATTCGCTCTTTCGCTCCGCGTCGGCGGTCCGATTTATTCTTTCACTCTTTAAATCCATGCGCGACTACTACACACTAAAAATCAACCTACCTGGTGGGATTGCGTCGCCGGGAACGCTGCAACAGGTTTTGTTGCTGGCGTATGAGGCTAAGGTGCGGCAGGTGCGGTTTGGCGCCCGTCAGCAGTTACTGATGACGGTGCATTATGAAGATATGCCCTTTCTGGAAAAAGATCTGAAAGCGCATCAGATACCGTACGAGGTGAATACGGAGCAGTACCCCAATATTATCAGTTCATACTGCGGGGAAGATGTGTTTCGGACGGGCGACTGGCTCAGGGAGGGGGAGTATCATACAGTGCTGGACCAGTTCGATTATCAGCCCCGAATGAAAGTGAATATCTCCGACGGGAATCAGAGTTTCACGCCCTTTTTCACCGGCAACCTGAATTTTATCGCTTCGGCCGAACCGCATTTCTGGTACCTCTACGTTCGGCCGAAGCAAAGCAACACGCTCTTTCGCTGGCCGGATCTGGTCTATACCAACGACCTGGGCCGGCTGGCCCAGGCGGTGGAAACAGCGCTGCTGGAACAGGTATGTCAGAACGAAACGCAGCTGTATTCGGCTGTTACATCGGCACAGTCATTTATTACCCAACCGGTAGCGCAGGAAGTTGAATTGCCCGAGTTCTCGCTGCCTTACTATGAAGGATTTAATCGGTATGGGCAGCGGTCGTGGCTGGGCTTGTACCGCCGTTCCGAACAGTTTTCCATCGCTTTCCTGCTTGATGTCTGCGCCTTGTGCCTGAAAACCCGCATCGGCGAACTATGTGTTACGCCCTGGAAGTCGCTCATCATCAAAGGTATCGGGGAGAAAGACCGGGCGGCCTGGTCATACATACTGGGTAAACACGATATCAACGTCCGCCACGCGGCCAACGAACTAGCCTGGCAAACGGAGGACCACGACGATGAGGGAGCGCAGTTCAAGAATTATATTATCCGTTATTTTCAGAAATACGATATCCGAACGTTTGGCTTGTGCTTTGGCGTGCAGACACGGCCTAAATCAGAGGTGTTTGGTGCCGTGCTCATACGTCGGCGGCCCCTGTTTCGGATTGGGCAACTGGCGCTGTTTAGCGTGTATGACCTGTATTTTACCGAAAACTTCAACCCAAATAGCCGAACGTATCACCTGTTCGAGAAAGGATTATTGAAAATTCACGTGCCCAACCAGCTCCGGCGGTTGAGTCGGAAATATAATGCCCGTCTGGCTGGTAACTCAGTTGAGCTGGTCGAACCGGAAATTGAAAAAGCGGAACTCGTAACCGCTGCCCGGCCTGTTGTTTATCGGTGTTGCCATTGTTTTACGGTCTATGATGCCCAATACGGTGACGAACGGCAGGGAGTTCCGGCGGGGACGCCATTCGACGAATTACCCGTTACGTATGGCTGTGCAACCTGCGACGCATCGAAAGAAGACCTGTTGCCAGTGGAGCCGGGTCTGGTCACGATTGGCTAGGTTTACATGCGGGATTGACACCGGGATTAAACACTTTGCCTCCGAAAACGGTAATTCAACGTAAACGAATTATAACGACAAAAAACTATGCGTTGGATAGGAGGACGCGAAAGCGATAATGTGGATGACCGCCGGGGTAGCAGCGGTGGGGGAGGGCTGGTCGTTGGTGGCGGTATTGGTACGGTCGTCATTGCCTTGATCTATATGTTCCTGGGCGGAGACCCGTCGCAGGTTTTGACCCAGCAGACCGATGATACACAGACCACGTCGCAGGCTCCCACCGGGCCGCAGCCCGACGATGCCGCAGCCAGTTTCACCCGAAAAGTCTTGGCCAGTACTGAGGATGTATGGGGGCAAATCTTTGCTGATAAGGGAGAGCAGTATGCTGATCCAACGCTGGTAATGTTCCGGGGCGTCACATCGTCGCAGTGCGGTACGGCACAGCAGGAAATGGGACCGTTTTACTGTCCCGCCGACCAGAAGGTTTATATTGATCTGTCGTTCTACGATGAACTCAGCCAGCGGTTTCAGGCCCCTGGCGATTTTGCCATGGCCTACGTAATTGCCCACGAAATTGGCCACCACGTTCAGAATCAGCTGGGAATTATGGATAAAGTGAACCAGGCACGGGGGCAGATGAGCCAGCGTGACTACAACAAGCTGTCGGTCCGGCTGGAGCTACAGGCCGATTTCTACGCGGGCGTCTGGGCGCACCACGCGCAGGGGCAAAGTGTTTCTATTGATGAAAACGATGTAGAGGAGGCCCTGACAGCCGCTAATGCCATCGGCGACGATAAAATTCAGGAACAGACCCAGGGGCGGGTCGTGCCTGACGCGTTCACGCACGGTTCGTCGGCGCAGCGGGTATACTGGTTCAAAAAAGGGCTCCGTACGGGTGACCTCAGCCAGGGCGATACGTTCAACAGCCGGGAAGACGCCAATCTGCAGTAACGTCTGGGTCTGCCAACAGTCAAACGAAAATCAGCGACCCGCTACGTCAGCCAGCGGCCAAACAAACTGTCGACGCAAGGTGTTAATGAGCCGTCGCAGCTAATCTAGCTGAATTGACTCCCCGTCGCATCAAGAGCGAAACAAAGAAAATTGACAATTAACTGGTAAGGTTTAGCAGTCAGCAACCTGGGGCGATAGCTAGGCCTAGCTATCGCTTTTTTTACGTTTGGCTTACCAGGAACGAACACCATTTACATCACTTACGTCTCCTACTCCCATGCACACGCGTACCCTTCACCGGCTCTTTTCCGGTACTGTAATTTTGCTGTCTGTTTTTGCCTGCGCCCGCAATCCGGTTACGGGAAAGCGCGAAATAAGCCTTATGTCGACCGAGCAGGAAATTGCCATCGGCAAAGAGTCGCACCCGTCGGTTGTGGCCACAATGGGCTTGTACGAAGACAAGTCGTTACAGGCGTTTATGAACGAAAAGGGGAAAGCAATGGCCAAGGTGTCGCACCGGCCTGACCTGCCCTATCAGTTTTATATTGTCGATTCGCCCATTGTTAACGCCTTCGCCGTACCGGGCGGGTACGTTTACTTTACACGGGGCATTTTAGCCCACTTTAACAACGAGGCTGAGTTTGCTGGAGTACTGGGTCACGAAATCGGCCACATTACGGCAAAGCATGCGGCCCGTTCTCAGAAAAGTCAGTTGCTGAGTACCATCGCGCTGATTGGGGGGGCGGTGGTTGCTCCCCAGGTTGTCGGCCAGAACATTGAAGCGCTTCAACAGGGACTGGGTCTTCTATCGCTGAAATACAGCCGTGATCACGAATCAGAGTCGGATAAACTTGGCGTAGAGTATTCGAGTAAAATCGGTTACGACGCCAACGAAATGGCCGATTTCTTCGGTACGCTCAAACGCCTGTCCGACAAATCGGGAGAAGCCATTCCACAGTTCATGTCAACTCACCCCGATCCGGGTAACCGCTTCACGCGCGTTCATGCATTAGCAAAGGAATATCAGGCCCAAAATCCAGCGTCTTACCAGGTTAACCATGACCGGTACCTGCAGCTGGTCGACGGAATTATGTATGGGGAAGACCCGAAACAGGGCTTTGTCGAAAATGGGTATTTCTATCATCCGGAGCTACGTTTTCAGTTTCCGGTGCCCAACAACTGGCAATCGCAGAACTCGCCAAGCCAATTCCAGATGGCCGCCAAAGACGGTAAGTCGGCAATGATTCTAACGCTGGCAAAAGGAAATTCGCTGGACGAAGCGGCCCAGAGTCTGGTGAAGGAATTAGGCCTGAATGTGCTGGAAAGTGGAAAAACAACCATCAACGGTAACCCCGCCTACGTACTTATTTCGCGCCAACAGCAACAACAGCAGCAGGGACAGCCGCAACAGGATCCTAAGGCGGCCCTTCAGATTGGAACCTGGCTGATTCAGTACAACAACGCTATTTATGCACTTCATGGATTGGCCGCAAGCGCTGATTTCAATTCAAGTTATGGGGCGTTCAAGCAGGTAGCCGAGAATTTTCGTTCGCTTAGCGACCCGGACAAACTTAATCGAAAGGTAGAACGGGTGCTGGTCAGATCGACTCCCCGCGATGGGTCCTTTCGGGAAGTGGTAACCGCGCTGGGGATGCCTGCGGGGCGCGTGGATGAGGCTGGAATCTTGAATGGTCTGAAGGCCGATGATCGCGTAACGAAAGGCACGTTGATCAAGATCATTAGCCGATAAGCCGCCAATTAGCCAGAAGCAGGAGAACCGCCAACGTAGCAGAAGGCGGTTCTCTCAGCTTTGAAGCCAATGTCGGCCAGTTCTAGTAACCTGGATTCTGTTTCAGTTGCGTGGAAACATTCAGTACGTTCTGGCCAATCGGGAAAATGGCCGTGTGGTTGTCGGCATCGGGTTGTTTGTCCCACCAGGTGCCTGTGTTGAATACGCCCCAGCGAATCAGATCCGTACGGCGACGCCCTTCCACCAGGAACTCACGTCCCCATTCGTCCAGCATTTCCTGGTCGGTCAGTTGACTGCCGTCGGTCTTGTATAAGCTTGGCGAACCTGCCGGATAGTTACGGGATCTAACCGTATTGAGCAGTACGGCCGCGGCAGCTTTGTCGCCCGCCCGGTACTTGCATTCGGCCAGTGAGTAATAAATTTCAGCCAGCCGAATCTCCGCATAGGCCGACGAAATCTTATTCGGATCATCGCTGGGGTAGTACGGATACTTCACCGGGAAGATGCCCGAGTTATGGTCGGCGTGGTTCATGTTCGATTCTTTATCGGCGATTTTAGTCCCCGGCTTCGCATCGAGGAAGAAACCTACCTGATCCCGGAGAAAAAGGGCGTAGGGACCCTTATTACCCCGTACCGTGTCGACCTTCCCAGTAGCATTCGTGTAAGGCAGGTACCCGTACAGGAACATACCCTCCCGTTTACTGTTGCCCAGATTCCGGTACTTTTTCAGGCGCAGGTCATCGGTGTACTTTTGGAATTTGATGAACGGCTTACCGAGCGTAAACTTGTATTCCGTGCTATCTACGTCGCGGCCGGGTTGCAGGGCGTATTTAGGATTGCCCTGGCCAAAATCGGTAAACCCGAAATAGTTGGTAGCCTGGTAGGGCATCATCCAGAAATACATCCCGCTGTCGTACTGCCAGTGCGTTAGCGCAAAGCTGCCCGGAAAGCCGAAAACCGTTTCTGACGAGGTCGAATTGGTGTAGTCAAACGGGGCGTCCCAGCGGGTTTCCAGCGCGTAGGTGCCGTATTTCCCGGCCAGCATGTCCTGGCACACCGTTGCGCAGTCGGCGAAACGATCGGTGCCCGTATACACTTTGGCGTTCAAATACAGGCGTACAAGTAGAGCAGCCGCTCCACCCTGTGTCCAGCGTCCGACCGCGTTGGCACCCAGACTCTGCCGGGTGGGTAGCTTGGGAATCGACTCGGTCAATTCCTGTTCAATGTAAGCAAATGCTTCCTGAGGAGGAACCTGCGGGCCGCCCTGCGACTCTCCTTTTACTTTCTTCACCAGCACAATATTCCGGTAAAAGTCTAGCAGCCGGAGATTCAGCCAGGCGCGGAGGGTACGTAGTTCGGCAATCATACCGTCCAGTTCGGCCTGCGTCATCTCGAAGCGGGCCGGGTTGGTGATACCCTGCAAATCTTCCAGCGAGTTGGTCGCCAGCGTAACGCCCTGATACAGCGCGTTCCAGGCATCGTTGGTATAGCCGTCGTTAGGCGTCCAGGTGTGGTAATGAACCCGCTGAAACTGCCCGCCATCGAACCAGTCGCCCTGCCGGTTCGGCGTCATCAGTTCATCGGTACTGTTTTCCTGGAGCATGAACGTAGAGCCACCCTGAATACTCCAGTAGCTGTGTTCAAAAGCCCGTAGGAAATCCCGGGTTACATCGGCCCGGGTCTGGAGAAAGTTCTCGGATGTAATCCGGTCGTAGAGTACTTCATCCAGGTTCGTACAGCCACTGGTCAGGAGCAGAAATAACGAGGCTGACGCGCAGGTTATATGTTTAAACAATCGATTTCGTTTCATGGTCAGTGTCAATTAAAACGTGAGTTGAAGCCCAAGCAGTAGTTGAGTCGTCGATGGGTAATAGTTCAGAGAATTGTTGACGCCGGGATACAGCCCATTGACCTGCACCAGATCAGGATCTCCTCCTGTGTAGCCCGTAAAGGTGGCCAGGTTGCGGGTGGTGGCGTAAACCCGGACAGAACGCAGATAGTTGACCTTCAGCGGCTGGGTATAGCTCAGGGTTATGTTATCAATTTTGACAAAATCACCCTGCTCCAGGAAATAATCCGACAGGGCCGAATACGTAGCTGCGTTTGTCAGCTTAGAATACTTGCCACCGTCATACGCCGATGTAAGTGTGTTGGCGTTCTGCTGCGTAGCGGGGGTACCCAGGTAAAAGGCGTAGGTATTGAAGATCTGGTAGCCGAATGTGCCCCGCAGGAAAACGCTCAAATCCCACTTCCGGTATTTGAAGTTGTTGGTCAGACCCGCCGTGAAGGTAGGCAGCCCATTGCCGATGAACTGTCGGTCGTCGTTATTGGCTTTGTTGGCGACGATCACATCTCCATTCTTGTTGTATACCAGCAGCGCGCCGGTTTCGTCTACACCCGCCGACCGGAGGGCGTAAAAGCTCCCGATCCGGGTGTTTTCCTGCAAGCGCTGAACGTTACCGGGGCTGCCGGGAGCAGGAAAGCCAACCACATCCACGTAGGTCTGACCTTTGTAGGCGTCGCTCGAAAACGAAACAAACTTGTTGCTGTTGGTGGCACCGGCAAAGGTCAGGTTATAGCTGAAATCCTTTTGGTTGATAATGCTGGCGTTCAACTGAATTTCCAGTCCCGAGTTCTTCATCGTCCCTACGTTGGCAAAAGTTGACCCCTGAATGTTGGGCGGATTGGGAACACTGTATGAGCCCAGCAAATCCTTATTGGTGCGGATGTAGTAGTTCAGGCTACCCGTCAGGCGGCTGTTCTTGAACACATCGAAGTCAAGACCGACGTTGAAGTTGAGGGCTTTTTCCCAGCGCAGGTTATAGTTGGTATTCTGGCTTGGCCCCCAGACCTGATAGGACGTACCGTTGTACTGATAATAGCCGTAACCGCCGTAGGTATCCAGCGACAGGTAATTGCCAAAATCCTGGTTCCCCGTCTCGCCATAGTCGGCCCGGAGTTTCAGTTCGTTCAGCCAGGGAATATTGTTGGCAAAGCCCTCCTGGGTGATGCGCCAGCCTACCGATGCGGCCGGGAAGTATCCCCATTTGTTATCATACCCAAACTTGGACGAGCCCTCCCGGCGCAGACTGGCCGACAGAAAATACTTCTGATCAAAGTCGTAGTTTACCCGACCAAAAAAGGCAATCAGTTTTGAGCTATTCCGGTACGAGCCTACGTTGTTAATTCCCTGCTGTAGATTCCAGAGACCCGTTCCCAGGCTGTTGTAGGTTAGTACGTCGGAAGGAAGATTCTCGTTGGCTGCGTTGAAGCCCGACGACGTGAAAAGCTGATACGAATACCCCCCCAGCACCTTCAAGGAATGCTTCTGCTTGTCCAGGAAATAATTGCCGATCCACTCGAAACTTTTCTGGTCGTTTTCGTCCAGCGCCTGGGACGCGGTATTCCGCTTGGTGCCATTAACGACCGTCGTCAACGTCGACGGCGTAAAATTCTCATTGCGGAACGAGGAACTTACTTCGCCAATCGTCGCGACCGTGTTCAGGTTGTCAAGCAGATTCAGCTTGAACGAGCTGTTGATGTCCAGGTATTTGATCTCCTGCTGCGCCAGTACGTTTTTTGCCTGTTCCACCGGGTTGTTGGCGAAGAAACCCGTATTGATGTAAGCATACCGGCCATTCTGGTCGTACAGGGGCTGCGTCGGGTTGAGCGTCAGCGCGTAATTGAAACCACTGTAGTCGGCCTGATTGGTCTTGGCGTAGCGGGGGGCTGCCGTGAACGTGATGGCATACAGGTTATTCGACGAGGTATGGTTGATGTTCACCCGGCCCCCGTATTCCTGTTTAGCCGACCGCAGGTCGATTCCGTTTGCGTTGCGGTAATCCAGCGAGGTAAAATAGTTTGTTTTGCCGTTACCACCCGAGAACTGCAGGGTGTGCTTCTGGGAAAAGGCAGGGTCGCGGCTGACGACCTTCATCCAGTCGGTAGTGCCGCCGAGGTCTACTCCGCGCTTGTTGGCCAGAAACTCGTCTTTGGAAAGAACCGACAGCTTATTGGTGATGAAATCAAACGTGGTATAGCCATCGTAAAAGATGCGTGATTCCGACGAGCCTTTCTTGGTCGTGATCACAATTACCCCGTTGCTGCCCCGGGTACCGTAGATTGCCGATGCTGCCCCGCCCTTCAGTACGTCGATGGATTCGATTTCGTTCTGGTTGATGTTATCCAGGTTACCGCCCGGTACACCGTTGATGACAAACAGGGGGCCAAGTCCGGCGCTGCGCGACGACACACCGCGGAGCTGAATACTGGGCGTTGAGTTAGGATCGCCGGCGGCTGTGTTCGTAACCGACAGACCCGCCACTTTGCCCTGAATGGTCATCAGTGGGCTGTTGCCTCCCACCCGCAGCAGGTCATCGGACGACAGGTGCGTTACGGCGCTGGTTACCTCCTTCCGGCTCAGCGAGCCGTACCCTACTACAACTACTTCGTTGATGGACTTAACGTCTGTCTTCAGCCGAACCGTTAGTGTGGTTTGGTTCGTAACGGCAATCTCCTGGGTTTCGAAGCCCACAAAGCTGAACACCAAGGTCTGCGGTCCGTCGGGAATGCTTAGCCTGTATGCACCCTGAACATCCGTTACGGCCCCGCGCGTGGTTCCTTTTAGCAGTACGCTAACACCAGGTAAACTCTGGCCTTTCTCGTCCAGAACCGTTCCCGTAATCGTCCGGTCGACCGGGGCCTGATACGCCCGGATGGGGTCAATGCTTTCGATGTTGATGACGTTATTCGGGGCGCGGGTCAGAACAATCTGTTCGCCGGTAACGCTGTAATCAACGTGCAGGGGGGTGAGGAGTTTCTCCAGAACATCCTTCAGGGGCGTGTTCTGCACCCGCATCGATACCAGCTGCTGCCCTGGAACAACCTGCGGGCTATAGGAAAACTTGACGTTGGCTGCTTTTTCGATGCTACGCAGCGTAGACTTCATGTTTTCTTTCTGAATATCGATCGTCAGCCGCCGGTCTAACAATTCCTGCGCCGATACGTCATCAGCCCAGGAGACAGTGAAGCAGAGTAAAGACAGGAAAACCTGTAAGCAGGTTGTTTCCAGCCATTTTTGGCAATAAGGTGTAAACAGTTTCATACGTCGTTGTAATTCTATTTAGGAAATTGACCAATCAGCGCCTGTAGGGACGCTTGTATGCGGAAGTCAGAAGGGGAGCTATTCATGCATATTTCAAAAAAAGGCTAAGGGTGATTTGCTTACTGGCAGCCGCCACCGTTTATAAGTACCTGGCCATCAATAATGTCATAAGTAGCACCGAACGTTTTACAGATGATCGTCAGTTTGCCGGTGAAGGATTCTCTGGCCAGCGACGAGGTGAGCTGGCACGGGGAAAAGTCGTCTTTGTTGTAGCGGATGCTAATGCCATAGGCGTTCTCCAGGTCCTGAAATACCTGGGTAACCGGCGTTTCGTTGTAGGAGAACGAAGGCAGGCGCGCGGTACCGGGCAGGGGTTTTATCGGACGGGGTGCTTCCACCAGCATCTTGTCAAACCGCTGGGTTTGGCGGGTAAACACAACCTGCTGGTTGGGCAGCAGCAGGACACCTTTCTGGTTCGTTGGGGGGGCGGTTGCCCGCGCTTCGTACACGGAAACCTGCCCGGTATGAACCTTAATTCGCACTTCCCCCTCCCTGGCGAAAGCCCGCACCAGGAATTTTGTCCCCAGCACCTTCGTCACCAGTTCGTTCGCGTGGACCAGAAAGGGACTCTTCTCGTTCCTGGTTACCTCAAATGTCGCTTCTCCCGATAAGTAGACGCGCCGGTTTTTCTGGTTAAAGTCCGCCGGGTAGCTCAGGCGGCTGTCGGGCGACAACCAGACGGTGGAGCGATCGGGTAAGTGAATAGTTAAGGGGTGGTCGGTGGAGTTGGTCGTTTCAGAAAAGGAAGATGTCAACGTAGCCAAGTGCTGCTCGTAGGGAGAGGCCACCCGGCTAGTCCACCAGAAGCCGATTCCTGCTGCCAATAGAACAGCCGCGGCTGCTGCCCACCGTGTCCAGTTGGGAAAGCGTACGAAGAACGGAGCTTGTCCGGCCTGCGCATTTGTCTCCTGAATTCGGGCCAGGAGTTGACGAATGGTTTCTTCGGGCAGGTGGGTCTGCGCATAGGTATCCAGGCCCAGACGGATGGCGTCCAGCAGAGCAGCGGCCTGGTGCCATTCCTGTTGGCAGTGAGGATGCGTCTGAAGCCAGCCAGTCCAGAACGCAGCCGACTCGGGAGTGGGGGCAAGCTGGTGGCTGACAAAGGCGTCGTCCGTTAAGAATTCAGCTGTGGTAAAGTTTTCGTATGCCGGTTGCACAGTCTACTGGTATTTGCAGTAGATGACCGATTGACAAAAACGTACTCACTTTAAGCTAAAAAAATATTGAAAAAAGTAAAGTTACGAATAGGATCCAGCCCCGAAGTTTTTCTACGGCTCTAAAAACCAAGTTTTTAGCCGATTGCTGATTCATTTCCAGCACCTGACCAATCTGGTTATAATCCAGGTTCTCAATAAATCGGAGTTTGAGGGCTTCCTGCTGCCGGGGGGGCAGTTGGGCAATCAGTCGCTGAAGTCGTTCTTTGCGTGAATTAGCCGCTTCGAGTTCTTCCAGTAGTTCCAGTTCGTTCGGCTCCGACCAGAGTGCATCGTAATCCGCGTCATCCAGAGGGATAAACGGACGTTCTTTTCGGGCCAGCAGATGCATAATTCGGGTCCTGAGTGCTCTCAGCAGGTAGTACCGAACGTTTGCGGGCGTAGTTAGCCGGGTCCGTTTCACCCAGATTTCGGTGAAGACGTCGTGAACGCAATCCAGGACAAATGCTTCCGAAGCGGCTACCAAACTCATACCGTACCGGTACATTGCCCGTACATGCTGCTGGTAAAGTTGGGTATAAGCCGCTTCATCCCCCGACTGAAAGGCCCGCCATAATTCCTGCTCGTCCACGTTGATGTTCACCTACGATTTTGTTACCACAGCAACCGGGCTTCCAGCTAACTAACGGTTTGCCCCTAAAAAAGTAACTGTTCGGGTTTACTCTACTAGTTACTAACAACAGATTGTACCGGTGGAGTTGCCTCGCCAGCCTGAATAAAGAGGTGCCGGCACTTCTTCGGTGACACGGTTAATCGTTGATTTCATGCGTTAATTACGATTCCTCATCGCGTTAAGAGGACTGCTTCGGGAGTCTAAGTGGTTAGTTAACAGGCGTAAACGTGATCGTTAATACTTAAGTAGACGCGCTAAAATTTACTCCTAAATCCCCTTCAGGGGATTTAGGAGTAATGAGCTTTAGTCTAAAGTAATCTCACTGATCGTCTTACTTTTCTAATTTGCCGCCAACGAGTGATTGCTGGCGGGACCGGCCGGGAATAAAATACCGCTGTTCTGATCTCGGCTCACGATTGTGGCTTAGATCTTTAACGTAACAAGGGTGTAACCCGTCTACGCGCGTTTACTGAGATCTAATAGAGGGTACCTACTCCGCTGCTTCGTCTGTGGTATGGACGAGTTCAGTAAAGTACTTGAACACAGAGTAGATTCAGCAGGGGCTAATCGATCGGTCTTCTGTCTTATCCCACAAGTACCTTCTGCCGGGGAGCGTCTGATCGGAAATTTCCCTAAAACAATATTCGTTTCAAGGTCTGCTCCTCGGCCTGAACGGCGTTTAGTAACTTTTTCTCGTCGAGCCAAAGGGCGCTGTAATACGTATTGAGATACCGTAGTCCTGAGTCACAGATCAACGTAACGATGGAGCCTTTTTCGCCATTCTGTTTCATTTCATTGGCCAGCAGGAGCGCACCGTAAAAATTAGTTCCGGTGGAAGGGCCAACCGGCCGGTTCAGCAGGTCGGACAGGATATTCATGGCGGCAATACTTTGCGCATCGGGGATCTTCTCCATCCGGTCAATGATGCTCGGAATGAACGAAGGCTCTACCTGCGGACGGCCAATGCCTTCAATGCGGGATGCGTACTCGCTGCGCAAACTGAAATCGTTGGTTTTCCAGCAATCGTAAAAGACCGAAAATTCGGGGTCGACTACGCAGACCTGGGTGGCGTGGTACATGAAGCGGATGTAGCGACTGATGGTTGCCGACGTACCACCGGTTCCTGCACTGCTGACAATCCAGCTCGGGATCGGGTATTTCTCTTTCTGCATCTGCCGAAAAATGGACTCGGCAATGTTGTTGTTACCCCGCCAGTCGGTAGCGCGTTCGGCGTAAGTAAACTGATCGATGTAGTGTCCTCCCGTTTGCTGCGCCACCTGCCGGGCGGCTTCGTACACTTCCGACGGGTGTGTTACGTAGTGGCATTTTCCGCCGTAAAACTCAATCGCTTTTATCTTGTCCTGGCTGGTAGACTGGGGCATGACGGCAACGAACGGTACGCCAATCAGTTTGGCGAAATACGCTTCGGATACGGCCGTGGATCCGCTGGAGGCTTCAACTACCGTTTTGCCTTTTTGAATCCAGCCGTTGCAGAGCGCGTACAGAAAGAGCGAACGGGCCAGCCGATGCTTCAGGCTCCCCGAGGGGTGGGTGGACTCGTCTTTGAAATACAGATCGACGTGGGGAAACGCCCGCAGTTGGAGGGGCACCAGGTGCGTGTCGGCCGACCGCTGATAATCCGCTTCGATTAGCGTTAAGGCATGGGAGGTCCAGTCTCTGTCCTGCATTCGGGCTCGTTTGCTTTGGGTCTACGTTCGCCAGGCAGGAGCCTGGCGATTGCAAACGTAGGTTTTTCTGCAGACAAAACGGGTAAATCGGTGATTCAGATTAAAAGGCCGGATAATTTTTGTCGGCATCGTCGAGTACCAGTACCCAGTCCTGACCGTACCCTTTCGACGGGGGTGAAAACTGCTTTGGCTGCTGATTGTCGAAGGTTCCTGCCGGCTGTGTTTTGCCCGTTCGGGGGTCGAACCAGGTGGCCGTAACCGACCTGCCCGAAATTTTACCGGGGTTTACCGTAAACGGTTTTCCTACTGTGCTGTAAATAAATGCATAATCGTTTCCCCGCGTGGCCTGGATGCGCTCGGCAGGCCCCAGGTTGTTTTCAACAACCAGCGACTGGTCGGGAACACGGTCGAGGAGCGGGCGGGCGGTTATCAGTTTGCGGACGTAAGCCATCTGACGGGCACCGGGAAATTCCAGAGCATCGTACCAATAGGTGTGCGGGTTGTTAACGGCCGGACGCTTGGCGCTGTACATCTGCCAGATATCGTGACAGCCATACGTATGCCCATGTGCCCCCGCAAACAGATCCAGATAGGCGTAGATCCGTACGTCATACGCGTTGGAGATGCCCAAATCTCCCGCATTAAAACAGACCGGATGATCTTCGTAGATGGGTTCGGCGTCCATGGTAGGTTTGGTCGGCTGGCGGTTGTACGAGACGCTGATGTAGTCGTACACGGGCGTAAAGCGACAGTGACCGTTCTGGTGAATGTTGAAGTCGAACCAACTGTCGTTGTGGAACCAGGTCGACGAACCACCGGCCATCCCGTTCGGCTGTGAATGGTACGACATCAACGCCTTGTCGGCTCCGCCAACCCCCTCCTGAATTCCCCTGGCCATAGCGCGCCAGACTGCCAGGTCCTGTGAGCCTTCGCGCGGATTCCGGTCGCCACCCAGCACCCAGATGATGTTTTCCCGGTTTTTATAGCGGGAACCAACGTAGCGGCCGTACACCAGGGCGTTATCGGGTGTGAAAATTTCCGGCCCTTTTCCCCAGGTATTTTTGAACAACTTGTCGCCCCAGGTAGGCAGAAACGCAATCACGATTCCGTACTGAGCCGCTTTGTCAATGATGAAATCAACGTGTTTAAAATAAGCCTCGTTTGGTTTGGTCGGATCGTTGGTCTGGAGCGGTACGTCGCCATAGGGGTTGGTCTCGGTCAGCCCGTCCAATTCCGCCAGCGCCACGGCCTGTACGACTGTAAAGCCCTGTTCGGCTCGTTTCTTCAGGTACAGATCCGCTTCCTCCCGGTTCAGTCGGTGAAACAGCTCCCAGGCGGTGTCGCCCAGCCAGAAGAAGGGTGTCCCGTCCTGGTGGACCAGATAGCGCTTATTGTCAGATACCTTCAGACGGCCATTGGTAAAAGGAGACTGGGCCAGTAGTTGACTTTGGAGTAAGACGAAGAGAAGAATGGCTATTTTTTTCATAGAACCCGACCACGTAGACAAACGGGGAAGAACGTAGTCAGCAAATTTTACTGGTTGGTTGAGCGCAGAAAACCGTTGGTGATCTGACCTGGAGCTACCCTTATAGTTCTTTGAGTAGTATAGTCTGAGTGCTTTGAAAAAATGCTTGTTCATTCCTAAACTCCCTGAAGGAGACTTTGCCCGGATTGAGAACAAGCCCCCCTTAGGGGATTTAGAGTAAAAGAGGTTAATAGGTAGTAAGGCGACTTTGTCTACGCGAACCCCTACAAGAGTGGGGCTGAATAAGGAAGAACATTAGTTAATGAGGCTAACCAACATCCAGAAGGGAAGTTATACAGGAAACGAAAACGATATGGAATACAGACAACTAGGTAACTCCGGTTTACAGGTGCCTATCCTGAGTTTTGGGACGGCTACCTTTGGTGGTGGCTCAGATTTCTTCAAGGCCTGGGGAAGCACCCAGGTCGACGAAGCTTCCCGTATGGTGAGCCGCTGCCTGGATGCGGGACTGACGCTCTTTGATACCGCCAATGTCTACTCGCGGGGAATGTCCGAAGAGATCCTGGGGCAGGCACTAGCCGGTCGTCGGGATAAGGCACTCATTTCGACTAAGGCCACCTTTAAAATGGGCGACGGTCCCAACGATTTCGGGTCGTCGCGCTGGCATCTGGTCAAAGCCTGCGAGGATAGTCTGCGCCGGTTAAAAACCGACTACATTGACATCTATCACATGCACGGTTTCGACGCCCGAACACCGGTTGACGAAACGCTGAGCGCGCTGGATGATCTGGTGAAAAGCGGTAAGGTTCGTTACATCGGCTGCTCGAATTTCTCGGGCTGGCACCTCATGAAATCCCTGTCCGCATCCGAACGCTACGGCTGGGCAAAGTACGTAGTGCATCAGGTGTATTATTCGCTGCTGAGCCGCGAGTTCGAATGGGAGCTGATGCCGCTGGGAATCGATCAGGGCGTTGGCACGATGGTGTGGAGCCCCCTGTCGGCTGGCCGGCTGGGTGGGAAATACCGTCGGGAGAATCCGATGCCCAGCGATAGCCGCATTGCCCAGGGTGGGGGAGAGGGACCCGCTATTCCGGAAGACTACTGGTACGGCATCATCGACGTACTGGACGAGCTAGCGGAGGAAATCGGCAAGACAGTCGCGCAGGTGGCCCTGAACTGGGTCCTGCAACGGCCTACGGTATGTAACGTAATCATCGGCGCCCGCAACGAAGAACAAATGGAGCAGAACCTGGGCGCGGTCGGCTGGAACCTGTCGACGGAGCAGATCAAACGCCTGGATGCTGCCAGCGACCGGGAGCCCGTTTATCCCTACTGGCACCAGCGCAAATCACCCCATTTAAAATCCGCTCCGGAGTTGTACAAAAGGTGATCTTGTAAGGGGGAGGTCTGGCTCAATAAGAGAGAAGAGTATATCATTGTGGAATTATTATTCGTCAAACGCTTTTGTATTGACTCAACGTAACGGTTGACCAGGAAAGCAAAATCATACACGTATGTCACTAAAATCGGAGGAAGAATTGATAGGTATGCAGCGGATCAGCCAGGTTGTTGGCTCAACGCTGAAACTAATGCAGCAATACGCTAAACCAGGCATGTCGACATTCGAGTTGGATCAATATGGTCGGCACTTGCTCGAACAGCAGGGGGCACGGTCAGCGCCTAAACTCGCGTATGACTTTCCGGGCTGGACCTGTATCAGCGTGAATGATGAAGCCTGTCACGGTATTCCTTCAACCAGACGGATTCTCCTGGAAGGCGATCTGGTCAATATCGACGTATCGGCCGAGCTGGGCGGCTATTGGTCTGACAATGGTGGTTCTTTCATTTTAGGGAAAGATATTCATCAGCAGGGTGCCCTGGTCGAAGCCTCGAAGCGCATTCTGGCGAAAGCCATCAGCCATATCCGGGGAGGAGTGCAGATTGCTGAAATTGGCCGCTTGATCGAAACAGAAGCCAGACGTTCGGGCTATCGGGTAATCAAGAACCTGGCCGGACACGGCATTGGTCGCAGCCTGCACGAAGAACCACACGAGATTCTGTGCTACTACGATCGCTCCAACAAGACCCGTTTCCGAAAAAACTCGGTGGTGGCCATTGAAACCTTTCTGTCGACCAAAGCCACCTATGCCCACGAGAAAGGGGATGGCTGGACGTTAATTGCCAAAGACAGTTTTGCCGTGCAGCATGAACACACGATTGTGGTCACCGATAAGGAGCCGATCATCCTAACCGCGGCTAACCAGTTGTGGAATTGAATATCTACATCCACTGAGATAAAAACGCCAGTAAAGAAAGGCACATTAAACGGTATTTGTCATGCTGACGCAGGAAGCATCTTCGCTACAGCACCATCCGAAGATGCTTCCTGCGTCAGCATGACAAATACTAAATGGAAGAGGGTACATAAATTGCCCAATAAGCAAAACGGCCCGGCAACTTCATGAAGTTGCCGGGCCGTTTTGCTTATTGGTGATAGCCTATTGACTAGTCTAGTTCAATCTCCGCGTCGAGGTTGCTGAAGGCGATTTCGCCATCGCTGTTCAGCTCCATCAGGACAACCGAATCGCGTTTGACTTCGCCCGACAGGATCGCTTTCGACAGGGCGTTGAGCACCCGGCGTTGCAACACCCGTTTCAGCGGACGAGCCCCAAAGGTTGGATCGAAACCTTCTTCCCCGATTTTGTCCAGCGCTTCGTCCGTGGCGTCAAGCTGAATACCGTTCTCGGCCAGCCGGTGCCGGATTTCGCGGAACTGAATGTCGACAATCTTGCGAATGTTCTGCTGCGTCAGCGGGTCAAACATTACAATCTCATCGATCCGGTTCAGGAACTCAGGACGGATTGTCTGCTTCAGCAGTTCCATAACATCCCGTCGGGCTTCTTCCCGCACCAACTCGTGGTTCCAGCCTTCATCCTCGCCAAACTTGGCCTGAATCAGGCTGCTGCCGATGTTGGAGGTCATGATGATGATCGTGTTCTTGAAGTTCGCCACCCGACCTTTGTTGTCAGTCAGACGACCTTCGTCGAGCACCTGTAGCAGAATGTTCCAGACGTCCGGGTGCGCTTTTTCGATCTCATCCAGCAGGACTACCGAATACGGTTTCCGGCGTACGGCTTCGGTCAGCTGACCGCCTTCGTCGTAACCCACGTAGCCCGGAGGGGCACCCACCAGCCGGCTGACGGCGTGGCGTTCCTGGTACTCCGACATATCGATCCGCACCATGGCGTTCTCATCGTTGAACAGGTATTCGGCCAGCGTCCGGGCCACTTCGGTCTTACCAACCCCCGTGGTGCCGAGGAAGATGAACGAGCCAATCGGGCGTTTGGGGTCCTGCATACCAGCCCGACTCCGACGTACCGCGTCCGAAACAACTTCGATGGCTTCGGCCTGACCCGCTACGCGTTTACCAAGCTCGGCTTCCAGATTCAGCAGTTTCTCGCGTTCGCTCTGCAGCATCCGGTTAACCGGAATGCCCGTCCACTTCGCTACGACTTCGGCAATGTCTTCCGACGTCACCTCTTCCTGCATCATCCGATCGGTGGTGGTATCGTCTTTCTCGCTCTTGACCAGTTCGGCCAGCCGGGCTTCGGCTTCCGGAATCCGACCGTAGCGGATTTCGGCTACCTTACCGTAGTCACCGGCCCGTTCGGCCTGCTCGGCTTCGAAACGTAGCTGATCCAGTTGCTCTTTCAGCGTCCGGCTTTCGTTGACCGATAATTTTTCGGTTTCCCACTTGGCCTGAAGGCTGCTACGTTGCTCGTTCAGATCGGCAATCTGTTTATTGAGCAACGTTTCTTTATCCTTGTTATCTTCCCGCCGAATGGCTTCCCGCTCAATTTCCAGCTGCATGATACGCCGGTTCAGCTCGTCAAGCTCTTCGGGTACGGAGTCCATTTCCAGCCGGAGTTTAGCCGCAGCTTCGTCCATGAGGTCAATGGCTTTATCGGGCAGAAAACGATCCGTAATGTACCGGGTCGATAGTTCAACGGCGGCAATCACAGCATCGTCTTTGATGCGTACACCGTGGTGGAGTTCGTATTTCTCCTTAATGCCACGCAGAATCGAGATAGCATCGGCCATGTCTGGCTCATCGACCACAACGGCCTGGAACCGACGTTCGAGGGCTTTATCTTTCTCGATGTATTTCTGGTATTCCTTCAGCGTGGTAGCACCAATGGTGTGCAACTCACCGCGCGATAGCGCTGGTTTCAGCAGGTTAGCGGCATCCATGGCTCCTTCGCCACCGGCGCCCGCACCCACCAGCGTATGAATCTCGTCGATGAAGAGAATAATTTCGCCGTTCGAGTCGGTCACTTCTTTAATGACTGCTTTCAGACGCTCTTCGAATTCACCTTTATACTTGGCACCGGCAATAAGCAACCCCATGTCGAGCGAGACAATCGTCTTGCTTTTCAGGTTCTCTGGTACGTCGCCCGATACGATCCGCTGGGCAAGACCTTCGACGATGGCAGTTTTACCAACGCCAGGCTCCCCGAGCAGGATCGGGTTGTTTTTTGTGCGCCGACTCAGGATCTGGAGTACGCGTCGGATTTCTTCGTCGCGGCCAATGACCGGGTCTATCTTGCCCTTGAGGGCGCGCTCGTTCAGGTTGATGCTGTACCGGTCGAGCGAGCGATATTTTGCTTCTGCATTCTGATCCGTCACCGAATTGCTGCCTCCCCGCAGCTCTTTAATGGCTTGTTTCAGCGGTTTTTCGGTCATGCCTACGTCTTTTAATAACGTAGCCGTGGCGTCCTTACCGCTGGCCAGACCAAGCAGCATCAGCTCAACGCTGACGTATTGGTCGTTGAATTCTTTCGTATAGCCGCTGGCGCGTTGCAACGCAGCGTTCAGATCATTGCCCAGGTAAATATTCGATCCGTCGCTGTTGCTGGTAGCCGCTTTAGGGTATCCGGCAATAATGGCATCGAGGGCCATGGTCAGTTGAGTAGGCTCTGCGCCGACTTTGCGGGCAAGAAATCCAATAGTATTTGGGTCTTCATCCAGAATAGCTTTCAGTACGTGACCCGTCTCGATCAGTTGCTGCTGATTACCCTGGGCAATCTCAGCCGCCTTCTGAATCGTTTCCTGAGCTTTTATGGTATAATTATTAACGTTCATGATTGTGTAGGTCAACCGTTTGACACGGTAAGGATTTTAGTTGGTTACCTATCTACAAACAAATCGCGTACCGCACCTTTTCTTGTGCCATTTTGGCTGAATTTGCCGCTTTTTTGGTTAAGAATAAGTCAAAATGACAAAAATTGCTGGTGGCCTCATAGCGTGTTGACCCAGTAAGTATGAAAAAGCCGCCCTGCTTTCACAAGGCGGCTTTGTTTTTAGTCCAGGCTTTCGGCTTCGATGGGCGTCATCCGTTCGCGGGCAATTTCAGCCTGCCGGCGCTGGTCTGTTTCGATCGGGCCAGCCAGCAACTCAGCCTCGTGAACCACGATAGTTTTTGGCTCATGAAACTTGCCTTTGGGTAGCCAGTAGGCCAGCAGTCCGGCATAAGCAGCTGCCAGCCCGGCGGCTGTCCAGCCAACAACCGGATACCGATTCCACTGGCGGGTGGCGATACCACCAAAGCCAGCGACGAATGGCAGCATATACCAGGGGTCATTCAGACGACGAGCAATGACGTAACCAGCCGCAGCCGTTGCCCCCAGAATACCCGCAGCCAGCGGAACGTCCCGTTCTTCGTTACGTTCCCACAAACCCAGCGTCAGCAACGTATCGGGCGTACCGACAACCGTGGCCGCTGTCAGCCAGCCTGCATACAGACTGACCGGAATGCGTAAGTACTTTTCAGGCCCTGGTACATCAGTTTTCCCAATTTCCAGACTTTGGTGAAGCGCCAGCGCAGCCGGTAGATTGAGCTTCGTAGTCAGGTCGGAAATAACCACGCTTCGGGCGTCGTCCTGCGAGAAAAAGCGCCCAAACGTAGCGTTCAGTGCCCAACTAGCCAGCCACCAGGGCAGCGCTTTCTGATAACGTGGGTTTGCTTCCTGCGACGGCAGGGCCTGGTGGATTGATAGTGCGCCCAGACCCGAGTAAATCGTTGACCAGACCACACCAAACGCCCAGCCCGCTGGTACAATGAGGTTCTTATCGAACACACGCTGGTACTCGGCTGGTACGTCAAATTCGGCTTCCGATTCGGCCATCTGCATTGCCTGACCTTTCTGCCGCGACCGCCGACTCGACAGGGTGGTGTAAAGAATGCTACCAGCGGCAACAACAGCCGTTGCCACGCGCCAGAATGATTGATTTTTCATGGGAATAGAAAAAAATACGTCGATTAAATCGCTAGAGCCTCTTCTTCTACATCTGCTTTGGCCCGCGTCGCGTCGCCCTTGAAGTCATGATACGCACTCAGCAGCGAGTCAATAACCGACGAAACCGTATCCGTAACGGAGTTTCCGGCCGCTCTTGCTTTCACCCGGTAGCGCATGCGGTCAACCGGGCTGCTGTTGGAATAGGCTACGCCGAGGGCGATGCCCGCCAGCACAGCTACGCCAATCCCAACTGCCCAGGGGAGTGATGAAGATTTCTCACTCTCGTCGGGTTTAGGTGACATTTTCTCCCGCATCAATGAAGCCAGTGCTTCCTGGGGAGCTACGTACGCCATTACTTCGTACGACTTGTTCTTGAGTCCGCCCGGTACTACTTTGGGTTTGCCGGCCATCAGGGCTTCGTAGCCCGCTTTGGCTACCATGACAGGGTCCTGGAGTTCGTCGGTTACTTTGGTATCTTCTGCGTTGGCTTTGTGGAAGAAGTCTGTATCCGTAGCGTTAGGCAGCAAGGCCGTAATCGTTACGTTCGTGCCTTTCAGTTCGTTGGCCAGCGACTGCGTAAAGTTGTAGACGTAAGCTTTCGTTCCGGCGTAAACGGCCATGAGTGGTGTCGGCGTGATCGACAGGAGGGAGGCCAGATTCAGAATTTTTCCTTCGTTGCGGGCCAGCATGTCGTACAGGAACAGCTTGGTGAGCTGCGTGAGCGCCAGCACGTTCAGGTGAATCATCGACTTTTCGCGCTCCCAGTCAGTGTCGGTAGCGAAAAGGCCATAAAGTCCAACACCGGCATCGTTCACCAGCACATCAACAGAGATGTCTTTGGCTTTGACCTGATCGTACACATCCTGGGCAGCATCTTCTTCCGACAGGTCTTTTTTTATGACCGTAATCTGCTGGGTAGCGTAGTTGCTCGTAAAGACTTCGGCCAGTCGATCCAGCATCTCGTCGCTACGCCCCACCAGCACCAGGTTATAGCCGTCCTGGGCGAAAAGTTTGGCAAGTTCCTGGCCAATTCCACTGGAGGCGCCCGTGATCAGGGCTGTTTTTCCGGTTCCTACATTCATAACGTTTCGTGATTTGTGAGTAAGTGATTGAACTACTCCCACCACAAGTTGTTCAGCCAAACGGGCAGAAAAATGGCCGGTTGAGACGGGTAAATCGCACGTAATGAGTTCATTGTTTGTTTTATTGATAGAACTCTTATACGTAATGAATGAAACAGATCATGATAATTGCCGGACTGATACTGAGTGTTTTGTGGGGATGCTCATCGTATCGAATTACCCGGAACCAACTGGATCAGTCGGCGTCCTGGAAAGCGTACCAGACGTTTGCTTTTGCTGATACAAATCGGATTGAGGCAACGCCTTACACAGCGTACCAGGCGGCAGTCACCAATGTAAAACAGGCTGTAACCGCTGAGCTAACCCAGCGTGGCTACCAGCAAACCCGTAATAATCCGGATCTACTAATAAATGTTGGGGCGGCAGTGGACGAAAAGACGCAAACCCGTTCAACAACCATCTACGAAGCGCCCGGCTATACGGGTCAGCGACGCTACCGCTGGCAGAGTCAGGAGGTTCCGGTGGGTACGTACGATGAAGGAACCGTTCAGATTAAGGTAGTCGATACCCAGCGGGAAGCAGTAATCTGGGACGTAGCAGTGTCTAGCGTACTGAGTCGCAAAAAAGAAGTTACTCCCGTCCAGTTTGGACAGGCCGTTGCGAAGGTGTTCGAGAAATTTCCGGGCTGAGAATAACGAACGCTTCTATAACTAAATGCGGTCCTGCCACTCAGCAGGACCGCGTTCAGTTCAGGCTGTGTTGATCGATCGGCTATGCCACAGCTTTCCGGGCTGTATCCGTCGCGTTTTTCACCGTATCGGTGATTGAGTCGCTGGCCGATTTAAGTGTATCCTTAGCCGAACCAGCCAGTTTCTTGGCTTTGTAGCGGTATTTCAGCCGCTGATACGTACCGGCGTTGTTGTAGAGTGTTATAACGGCGATGCCGGCAATAGCAACGGCGGCAATGCCGATACCAAGCGCGAGCGCTTTTCGGTTTAGCTGCTGATCCGCTTCGTTCTTGTCTTTCATTTGGGCGCGCGTCGCCTGACTGACAACGGTATTGGGAAGTACGCGGGAGGCCGCTGCCTGAAGTTTTGTGGTGAAACCAGCGATGGCTTTGTCTTTTCCATTCATAAGAGCCTCATAGCCTTCCTTGGCTACGTCGGCGGGGCTATTCGAGCGAGCCATTTCCTGAGCCACCGTATTCATCGCTCCGGCTTTGTTAAAGAAATCCGTATCCGTAGCCGGTGGCATCAATACTGTAATGCTGACATCAGTATCGTTGATTTCGTTACGCAATGATTCCGAGAATGAATAGATGAAGGACTTGGTAGCCCCGTAAACGGCCATCAACGGATTAGGCATGATCGACACGATGGATCCGAGCATCAGGATTTTACCCTCGTTCCGGGCGACCATATCTTTCAGGAAAAGCTTGGTCAGGTGGACCAGCGACGTGACGTTAACCTGAATAACGCTTAGTTCTTTCTGGATGTCCGTTTCCGTTGCAAAGACGCCGTACTCGCCAAAACCGGCGTTGTTAACCAACGTGTTGACGGTGATATTCTTGCTGATGACTTCGTCGTAAATTTCCTGTGGAGCTTCGGGTGCTGATAAATCTTTCTCGATGACCGTAACCATCGACGTACCATATACCTGTTTGACCTGCTCGGCCAGCTCAGTCAGTTTATCTTCGCTCCGGGCAACCAGTACCAGATTGTATCCGTCTTTGGCAAAAAGTGTTGCCAGTTCACGGCCGATGCCGCTCGATGCCCCCGTAATCAGGGCTGTCTTTCCAACTTCTGCTATCATAGTGGGTGACTATTGAGGTGTATGTATAATCAACCCAAGGTAACGGAAGATGTTTATGGGAGGGAAGAAGGAGACAAGGGAGAATGGAGGAAAGGAATACTATACGAATCCGATTCCTTGTTTCTTCCTCCCCCTTTTCCCTTTCCTCCTTTTATTTCACCACCACCTTCATGTCAATTTTGCGGAGGGTGGGTTTGGGGACGCCTGAAGTGTCGCGACGGCTGACGCCTGTACCCCGCCCGATCGCGTCGATACGGACGAAGTTGATGCCCGCGGCCATGAGCTGCTGCTTAACCTGGTTTACCCGTTTGAACGACAGGGCTTTGTTGGTCATGCCGTACCCCGCTGCGTCGTTCGCGTAACCAATGAGCTGAATCTGCAACGCCGGATATGCCTTCAGTAGGGTCGCCAGTTCATTCACAACGGGTTGGGCGCTGGGTGTCAGGGATAATGAACCTGGCGTAAAGGTCAGGCCGGGCAGCGCAAAAACCCGACCTTTGGGAAGGGCCGGATTCGTGAGGTAAGGCGTCAGTTGCTGCGACAGCAGACCTGTTGTTGGGGAGGCTCCCGCAACGCCAGGGATACTGGCTGGCGTAGTAGTGGCTGTTGTTGCCGTGGGCGCTGCCGAAGCTGGCGTGGTTGATGCTGGAGCCTGCGGAACGGCCAGCGAACGGGTAACCGTATCCGTCATGACCGTATCAGCCAGGGATGTACTTTCGGATGTTCCGGCAATGGTTTTATCGTCGTACTGCCGCGTATTCTGGTAAATATAATAACCGCCGGCAGCTACAGCCAGCGCCAGCAGAATGCCCACACCCCACTTAGCCAGAACGCTGGTATCTTCAGTGGCATCATTGTTCAGGTCATAATTGATGGGTTGGCGTGTAACCGTTTCCGACTGACGTACCTGACCGGATGGCGTAGTGGTTTCAACCAGCGTCCGACGGGCGGGGGCAGCAGACCCCGCTACTACCTGGTGAAGACCTAATTTCTCGATCAGCCGGGGCATCAGTTCCTCCGGAACAGCGTTGACAAAGGCGTCGCGCTCGGAAAAGAGCGAAGAGGCTAAGCCGTCGGCGTCGAGTTTCCGTTCTTTCACCTGTTTGCCCAGCGTATGCAGAACAATGGGCGTAATCAACCCTAGTAATGAAATGGCGGATGAGTTACGAATCCCCGCATAGCCCGAAATCATACTGCCGATCGAACTCTTCATGGCAGGCAGCAGGTGGCTAATTACGTCGTTCCCCTGTGTAATCAACGCATTCGTCTGATTCGGATCGCGAAGAACAGTGGGTAAGTTGTCGGTCAGGGTACCGTCGTAACGGCCTTTCTGGATATGATTAAACAGTTGATTGACACCAATTTCAGTCGTGGTTCGTTTCATCAAACCACCAACCAGGGTATAAACTAAACCGTCGACGGCTTTCTGCGTTTTTTCGACGGGCTCATCGACGTAATTCGCAATACGTGTAACAACCTCCGGATTTAATGTAGTAGTTAACGTGGAAAACAAAGTCATAAAAAGAAAGCTCGATCAGGCACAAAGGCGTGTTTTTATCATACAGCACAACGAAAAGCACAAACACACTCTGGCCTTAAAATTAGACAAGGTTTGGCAAAGGTTACCTATGCTCTACGTATAAATTACCCTGTTATCGGCGTGGAATTCGTTCAATAATGTCCTGATACTCGGTTTCAACGGATCGTAAACGTTCCTGACAGAACGTAATGAGCTCTGTAGCCAATCGAATTTTAGCCGGAAGCTCGTCTAAAGGAACCTCTTCATTTTCAATTTCATAGATCAGCGTTGAAAGCTGATCATACGCGTCCTGATAAGTCATTTTCTGATTAGCCATAGATAGTCAAGTTACGTTTCTGTGAAACTAACAAAAAAGCAGGTAGGCATTACTAATGCGTGCTTACTCTGTCCGGGTATCAAGTAAACCATCGCGTAACTGGATCTGTAACGCGTCTCCTGGTTTAACATCGGTAACGCTCGTTACAATACGTCCCTTACGAAGCAGGAGGGCATACCCTCTTTTCAAGACATTGGCCGGATCGAGGTGACGGAGCGTAACGGCTTTCTCGGTCAGATCTGTATGACGATTCCGGAGGTAATTGTGCATGACAAAACGAAGGCGTTCCGTTTCGGCGTCCAACTGCTCACGGGTAAGCTGGATGGCGTCACGGGTGATGTTCGTCAGCCGGTCGCGCAGGTACAAACAGTTTTCTTCAAACTGGCGATTGTGGTCAATCAGAAAGGCGGCCGCTTTGGTCGGCGTCTTCACGCTCTGGTGGCAGAGCATGTCGGTAATGCTCACATTGCGCTCATGACCGATTCCGGCCAGAACCGGCAACGGAAAACCGGCGACCGCCAGTCCCAGCTGATACGTATCAAAGGAACCAAAATCGAGTTGCGAACCTCCACCCCGTACCATAACGACGGCATCGTAAGGCACACCACTTGTCTGAATGCGGTCCAGTTGAGCGCAGATAGCCCGCTCGGCGCCCTGCCCCTGCACCTGCGTCAGGTATTCGTCGATCACGAAATCGTAGCCAAAGGTGTTTTGCGTTAGTTCGTGCCGGAAATCCCGCCAGCCGTCGGAATTTGGTGCTGTAATCAATGCCACTCGCTGTAGCACGGCTGGACGAGCCAGGAGTTGGTTCGCCGTGATGTACTGCTCGGCCTCCAGCCACACCAGATCGGGATGCTCCCGAACCAATGTATCCAGCACCGCCTGGCGCTCGCGTTCCAGATTTCCTAGGGTATAGGAAGGGTCGATTTTGAGAATTTCGAGCCGAAGGCCATACACCGGGCTAAAGCTAACCGAAACCTGCAACAGCAGCTGAATGTTCCGGGCGAAGGCCACGCCGGTTGCCTGCTCGAAATCGCGGATCGTGTGGTAATTCCGACGCCAGATACACGCTTCCATCTTGGCTACCGTACCGGCGGCAGGCGTACCAGTTTCGCGTTCAACCAGCGTCAGAAAGCAGTACCCTCGGTCGGGATAATTCTTGATATCACTGGTTTCAGCAATAACCCAGACGGCTTTCTGACCAAACGCCTGATCCAGAACCGCTTCGAGCGTAAACGCTAAATCAGAAAGACGAATAGGAGACATAAAACAATGAGTGAATTGTGAATGAGCTAATGAGTGAATAAAAAAAGCCTGCGGCAGCTATTCACTCATTCGCTCATTCACACATTCGAAATTACTTATACTCCCTCAAACTGCCGGAGGAAGCGGACGTCGTTTTCGGTGTAGAGACGCAGATCGTTGACGACGAACTTGAGCTGGGTAATGCGTTCGATACCCATCCCAAAGGCGAAGCCGGTGTATTCTTCCGGGTCGATGCCGCAGTTAATCAGCACTTGTGGATCGACCATGCCCGAACCGGCAATCTCAACCCAGCCTGACTGTTTACAGATGTTACAGCCCTTACCACCACAGATCTGGCACGAAATATCGATCTCGGCGCTGGGTTCTGTAAATGGGAAATAGGAAGGCCGGAAACGAATCTGCGTGCCCGGCTCGAACATTTCCTTCACAAAATGGTAGAGCGTATCCTTCAGGTCCTTGAAACCAACGTTGCGGTCAATGTAAATACCTTCAACCTGATGGAACATGCAGTGAGCCCGCGCCGAAATGGTTTCGTTGCGATAGACCCGGCCCGGCATAATCGAGCGGATGGGCTGGAACGTGCCGGGAGCCGCGTTACGTTGCCGCTCCATCAGTCGAGTTTGCACATTGGAGGTGTGCGTCCGGAGCAGAACGTCAGCCGACGAATCCGAACTGGATTTCTCGACGAAGAACGTATCCTGCATGTCGCGGGCCGGGTGATTTACCGGGAAGTTGAGCGCCCCGAAGTTGTACCAGTCCGTTTCGATTTCGGGACCATCGACTACGTTGAAGCCAATCCGTTCAAAAATCTGGATGATCTGCTGCCGCACTAGTACTAACGGGTGTTGATTGCCCGTCAGGTTTGGAACCGTTGGCAAGGTTAAATCGACCGGGGGGGCACTGTTGGTGCTGGCCTGTTCTTCAACGTGGGCGTTAAATTCGTCGAAACGAGCCTGCGCCAGATTTTTTAGGCCATTCAGCTCCTGACCAACGGCTCGACGGTCTTCGGTCGGAATACTTTTCAGACCTTCAAACAGTTCGGTAACAACACCTTTTCGACTGATGTAACGCATGCGGAACTGCTCAAGCTGTTCCTTCGACGTTACGTTGTATTGATCTATTTCCTGATATATCTCTTTTATTTTATCCAGCATAAACTACATCTGTTGATTGTCTGCCACTACAAAGGTAGGCAAAACCAGAGCAGCATCCTGCATGAAACGGATTTGAGAATTAATGTACCCAAGTTGAGGTGAATTATCCCCACAATGTATTTAGTATGGATGATGGTTCAGGGCAAACTTGAAGATGGTAAAAGTGTATTAAACGGTATATCTTATTAAACTTCAGCGATTTATATATGTATCGAATATAATATGAAGTCTTCAGCGTAAGTAGGTCTGATTCTTGCGACGTATAGACCAAAGGGACTTACGATAAAGGGCCAGTTGTGTACCAGAAACGTGTAGTAAGTTCTTGACTTCTAAACAGATAACGTCTTTTCTATTATCACCATCAGTTACTATGAAAGCATTCGCTAACGACTCTATCTTTGACACTGTGTCTATGCCGTTCCACAAAAGTGTGGAAAAAACTGCCGATGCTGCTTGCATGCAGAAACTGTTAATCCCCTTTTACGACCGTAAACGGACAGTTTCAGTAGATGAGATCGTGCGCCTTGAAGGCTCTGGTAACTACACAAACTTCTTTCTCAAGGACGGCACCAAAATGCTGGTGTCGCGTACGTTGAAAGAATATGAAACGCTGCTGGACGGTCAGGCGTTTGTGCGGGTGCACAAATCCTGTATTGTCAACCTGGAATTTGTCCGAAAATTCTTCGTTAAAAAAGAAGGGGAGCTGGAGCTGATCGACGGACAGCAGGTGAAAATTTCGCGTCGTCGGGCGCAGATGTTTATGGATCGCATCCGGGACTTCCGGCTTCTGACAGTAAACTAAGGTCGAAAATACGGGTGTCCTACTGCGTTTTATAGCTCAGTACTGCAACACGTAGTTCTACGTAGTAGTTAACGGGAATTCCCGCAAATATATACAGGTTCTCTGTAGCAATGGTCTGATTAACAATAGGTTGTGTCTTTACGGCGGCCTTTGTCAATCAGGCCGTTTTTTTTGAGTAAGTGGCGATCAGGTAGCTTTGTCCAACCAATCAAGAATAAGCTAAATCCCCAAAATCCACTCTCATGAAAGCTAATGTATTACCCGCGGGTTTGCCTGTATCGCCCTGTTTTCCCCTGTCCTACCAGCGTGGAACTCACCGTATTGCGCTGCCTTATCTAAACCGGACTATCTATATCTCGGCAGATGATGTGGTCTGTCTGGAAGGAGAAGGTAATTACACGTTTCTCTATACTCGGGATCAGAAGCGATACCTGGTATCCAAAACGCTGAAGGAGTTTGAAAAAATGATGGACGAATCGCTGTTTCTGCGCACGCATAAGTCATATATGGTCAACCTGGCCTACGTTCAGCCGGGAACGCTTAACCGGGAGCGGCAGGTTGTGCTGGTCAACGGTAGAGAGGTTGGTATCTCACGCCGTCGTATGAAAGCAATTTCTCAACAATTCGCCCAGTTCTGGCACCGGAACCACAACTAACCGGAATGATAAGCTAGATATAGCAAAGCGGCCAATTCCGGAAAGAATTGGCCGCTTTGCTATATCTGACTTGTTGCATTAATTAGAAAATACGGTAGGCCAGGGTAACCTGCCAGCCGCGCATCCGCTGGCTGAACCGGGCACCGCTGCCTTCGATCTGAGCTACGTCCGACAGATTGCCTTCGTAACGCACATCCAGACCCAGCGAACCAATATCCAGCCCGCCCCCAATCTGGTAGCCGTAATAAGCCTTCGACCAAGCATCGTTCAGTGTTCCGTTAGTGTATTGGTTCAGCGCCTGACCCAGCCGTTGATTGTCGTCAATGCGGAATGACACGACCGGACCCGCGACGATTCGGATTGGACCACCTTTGATACCGAGCAGAACCGGAACATCGAAGCTTCTTGTCTTGATCGTAACCGTTTCGGTTTGTCCATTCCGAACAATGCCAAAGTCGCCCGAACGGCTGGAATAGAGTAATTCAGGCTGGATGAACAGGTTTTTGCCGAAGCGGGTATAGATACCGAAAGACGTACCGGTCCGAGTGGCGTAGCTATCACTGATATTGTTGCGGAACGTTTGTCCGTCAACACTTACGGTAGGGGAACCGTTGGCGTTGGTACCGGTGCTGACAAAGTTGCCAAATTTGAGCTGGGAGAGGTTGACTCCTCCTTTAACACCTATCTGAAACTGGGCGAAGGACAGAGCCGGAAGCAGTGTTAATGCCGCGAAAAGCAGGGATTTTTTCATAAGTCGGTTCTACTGAAAATTAGTTAAAAGGTAAACGTCAATTCGTCTTTAGGGATACAGAAACTCAACTAATTTCGATCAAACGGCGTTAGTTAACTAGCCGTAATTCCATCGAATCGCGGGTTTGACAACGCTGTTCAGCGTGGGTTTAAACACCGGTCGGATTTCTGGTTTATTGGCATGAATCTTCCCCGAATGGCCAAGCTAAAAACAACTTATTTCTGTCAGAACTGTGGCCAGCAATCGGCCAAATGGATGGGCCGCTGTCCCGCCTGTGGCGAGTGGAATACAATGGTCGAGGAGGTCGTTCAGAAGGACGAACCCGAAAAAGGCGGCTGGCGCAGTCCGTCGGCTGGCCCCGGTGGAGTCAAAATAGCCCCCAAGCCCAAAGCCATTCACGCGATCGACTATGAGGAACAGCCCCGGATCCCGACCATTGACAATGAACTGAATCGCGTACTAGGCGGAGGCATCGTACCGGGCTCGCTCGTCCTGATTGGCGGAGAGCCGGGTATTGGTAAATCGACCCTGCTGCTGCAGATTGCGCTGACGCTGACGGGCCTGCGGGTACTCTACGTGTCGGGCGAGGAAAGCGAACAACAGATCAAGATGCGGGCTGAGCGCCTGACGGTTCCAACCAGTGACTGCCACGTAATGACCGAAACGTCGACGCAGAACATTTTCCGCGTTGCCGAACACTTCGACCCCGAAATCCTGATCATCGACTCGATCCAGACCATGCAGTCGTCGCTGGTAGAATCGGGGGCGGGGAGCGTCTCGCAGGTACGCGAGTGCACGTCGGAGTTTATGCGGTATGCCAAAGAAAGCGGTGTGCCGGTATTCATGATCGGACACATCACGAAAGAAGGCTCGCTGGCGGGCCCGAAGGTGCTCGAGCACATGGTGGATACGGTTCTGACCTTTGAGGGCGACCGGCACACAACGTACCGAATTCTGCGGACCACCAAAAACCGATTTGGCAGTACCGACGAGCTGGGCATCTATGAAATGCTGGGCTCGGGACTGCGGCAGGTAACCAACCCGTCAGAAATCCTGATCTCCCAGCGCGACGAAGCCCTGAGTGGCGTTACGATTGGCTCGATGCTGGAAGGCAACCGACCATTGATGATCGAAACCCAGGCGCTGGTAAGTGTCGCTACGTACGGTACTCCGCAACGTAGTAGCACCGGTTTCGACGCCAAACGGCTGAATATGCTGCTGGCCGTCCTGGAAAAGCGGGGTGGTTTCCGACTGGGGCAGCAGGACGTTTTCCTGAACATTGCCGGTGGCCTGCGAGTCGAAGACCCGGCTATTGACCTGGCCGTATGCGCGGCCATTGTATCGAGTTACGAAGACATTGCTATTCCGCCATCAGTGGCCTTCGCGGCCGAAATTGGACTGGGGGGTGAGGTACGCGCTGTCAGCCGGATTGAGTCGCGGATTGCGGAGGCTGAGAAGCTCGGTTTTCGGCAGATCTTCATCTCGAAATACAATCTGAAAGGGCTGGACACAAAAGGGTTTGCGATCACGGTCAAACCCGTTTCCCGGCTGGATGAAGTTTTTCAGGGGGTATTGATGTAACAGCGTCCGGTTTGAAGCCAGTTACCAAAAGGCAGTCCACTCACGTATTGGGCTGCCTTTTTCTGCCTTTTGGCTGTTCGGTCGTCGGCGTCAGGCCTTTATTGGAGCAGAAAGATCAAAGGATGTACAAACCTGGATTTTCAAATCTGGTTATACCCGTGAACTAACATGCTATAGGAATGGCGTCACTCAACGAATCGATGAATAACCCGTCCGATCCTGAGCGCTTCGGCGATGCAGACCAGCGAATCAGCCGCAAAGGGTTTCTACAGGCAGCGGGGATAATGGCAGTAGGCATGGCAGGAGGCCTGTCGGCGGCCTGCCAGTCGAACGGGCAGGCCCCTTCGTACCCGGTGCCAACGACCGGCACCTACAAAGCACCTGGTGGTCAGTCGGTGCCAACCTCGCCCCCGTATTCCCCCCCGGCCGAAGTTCCTGAAGACGTTACCAAGCCGATAGAGCTGGAAGCCTGGAAATCGGATGCTGACCGGAAGTCCCCCCCGTGCCTAACCCGTTGCCGGCCGATCAGCGGATTGGCTACGCCGTTGTCGGGCTGGGGCACCTGTCGCTGGAAGAAATTCTGCCAGCCTTGGTTGCCTGTAAAAAGTCAAAGATTGCTGCTCTGGTGAGTGGAAGTCCGGAGAAAATGAAACGGGTAGCGCAGCAGTACGGTGTGAAGCCCGAAAGCTGTTATAGTTACGAGACCTACGACAAACTGAAGGAGAATCCGGACGTGCAGGTTATTTACATCGTGCTGCCAAACTCCATGCACGCCGAGTACACCATCCGGGGCGCACAGGCGGGTAAACATATTCTGTGCGAAAAGCCAATGGCCAATTCGTCGGCTGAGTGCCAGGCCATGATCGAGGCCTGCAAAAAGGCAGATCGAAAGCTGATGATTGCCTACCGGATTCATTACGAACCCTTCAATCGTTACGTCCGGGAAAAAGTACAGGCCAATGAGTTTGGCAAACCCAAGTTTGTGGACGCTTTCAACTGCCAGTCGTCGGCCAACCCCAAACACTGGCGTCATATCAAAGCGCTGGCGGGCGGGGGCGCTCTACCGGATATTGGGCTGTACTGCCTCAACACAACCCGCTTTCTGCTGGGCGAGGAGCCTACCGAAGTAATGGCCTACGTCTACAGTGATCCCGAGAATCCGCTGTTCAAGGAAGTAGAGGAAGTCTGTTCGTGGCAGATGAAATTTCCGAGTGGAACCATTGCCAACTGTGCTACGCACTACAACGTACACGATTCGCGTAAGTATCGGGTCATGACCGAAAAGGGGTGGTATGAACTGGATAACGCCTACGCCTATACAGGACAAAAACTGATGACCTCCCGCGCCGATGGCGAGATTGTTCGGCAGGAGAACGTAAGCATTACGCCCAAAAATCAGTTTGGCGCTGAGATGGATTACTTTTCGGATTGCCTCATTCAGGACAGAGCCCCTTATTCTACTGGCGAAGAAGGGTTGCAGGATCAGCGGCTTATGGAAGCCATCTACCAGTCGGCTCGGGAAAAACGGCCCATCAAGCTGCCGCTGATCGAGAAAAAAGATGCCTTTCGCGGTCCCAAACCACCGGATCTACAGGCGTAGTATGCTATGCTGCCCGGCAGGAAACCGGTTATCCAACTCCGGTAGCTAACTAATCGGTTTCTTGCTCGCTCAATCCCGTACGTATCATGTTTTATTCGTGCCGGCCAGGGATTAGATAATCCTGCCCGACTCTTCATCGGACGGTTGGTATTGATCAAAAACGATATGCTGGTTATCAAAGAATACCTCCCGGCGGTACTGGCCTGCTTGTTGGCCATGCTTTGCTGGGGAAGCTGGTCAAATGCCCAGAAGCTGGTTTCTCGCGATGCCCCAGTCGCCCATTTCTATCGGGACTACATTTTCGGAATTGCGCTCATGTCGTTGCTCCTGGCATTCACTGTTGGTAGCCTGGGAAACGAAGGGCGGCCCTTTCTGGACGATCTGACTCAGGCCAATGTGTCCAGGCTGCTGCTGGCGTTGGCCGCTGGCGTTGTTTTTAATACCGGCAACCGGTTGCTGGTTGCCGGTATCCAACTGGCCGGGATTGCCATCGCCATGCCCGTAGGAACGGGGTTGTCGCTGGTGCTGGGCCTGGTCGTTAATTACATTGCCGAACCGGAAGGGAAAGTCGGCCTGCTAGCGGCTGGTGGGGCCGTCGTTATCCTGGCTATGGTCTTCGGTGGGCTAGCCTACAAAGCCAAAGACGACGACCAGGGATTCGACAGACGTGGCGTGGTGATTGTGCTGCTATCCGGGCTGCTGACTGGATTTTTCTTTCGGATGATCACCAGCACGCTTGCTCCTGACCTGGCCCAGCCTGCGGCAGGTACATTAACACCCTCGACGGCCTTTGTCGCGTTTTCGATTGGGCTTCTCCTGAGTAATCCGCTGCTCGAAGGGATAGTACGTCGCTATATTCCCGAGGAAAAAGAAGACGAGACGGCCGATGTGAATTACACAGACCTCAGCACTCGTCAGCATCTGTACGGACTAGCTGGAGGGCTCATCTGGGGCATTGGTATGGGAGCGTTGCTGCTGGCGTCGCAGCCTGCTGGCAATGCCATCTCGTTTGGCCTGAGTCAGGGAGCAACCATTGTTGCCGTACTGTATGGCCTGTTTGTCTGGAAGGAATTTGACGGTGCTCCGCCGGCTACCAATCGCTGGCTCTGGCTCATGGGCGGTTGTTACGTTGCTGGTATTGTGCTGATCGTCATTGCCAGATTATAAATTACATGGCGTTGCCAGAGCAGCGCTCATCAGTGATTGATGAACACCTGCTTTGCCAACGTTTAACTCGGATAGATAGCTGAATGATCCGTCCATCAGACTGCCATTCCGCAACTGGGCAGATAGACATCCCTGTTAATTTCTCCCAAACTGATCAGCCGCGCGTAGCAAACCGCCTAATTTCAGAATGGTAAAAAAATGGTGCGCTTCGTGAAGCAGAAAAAATTCGGTCCAGCCCTCAACACCCATAAAACCAAACAGCGGATGACTGCCGGTTTGAACCAACTGTTCTTCGTGGAGAATACTCAGAAACGCATTGAGGGTAGCGCGTTCGCCCAGAAAACGCTCGCTCAGATCAGCCCAGGACAGGTCGAGCCAATCGGCAAAACCGGGGTCTTCTTCGGCTACGTAACGGGGAAACACGGGCGTATCGCCACTAATTATCTGTTGAATACGGGTCAGGAAAATTTCTTGGTAACGGCCCAGATGGGCGATATTTTCCTGAACAGACCATTTGTCGGGAATGGGCCGCTGAGCCAGTTGTTCGGTGGAAAGGTCACTCAGTAAGTGGTTCAGCGCGTCGGGCTGACTGGTTAAACGGGCCAGAAGGGATTGTTTCATGCGCAATAATACGGGCTGTTAGCCGTAAAATTGAATTTGGTACAAATGGCCCGCGCCGACCAACAATGATAAGTACAGCGATGTTGTATAATGGTTGATTTAAAACAACCCTAAACAAAAACAACGTTATGAGTTATATCAAAGTAGGCACTGACCAGGCTGGTGAAGATATCAATCTATACTATCAGGATCTGGGAACGGGAACCCCCGTTGTCCTTATTCATGGCTGGCCACTGAGCAGTGCTATGTGGGACTACCAACTGGCCGAACTACCAAAACATAATATGCGGGTGATTGCATACGACCGCCGTGGATTCGGCAAGTCGTCGCAGCCCTGGGATGGCTACAACTACGATACGTTGGCCGACGACCTGAAAGTAATACTCGATACGCTGGATCTTCAGAACGTAACGCTCGTCGGGATGTCGATGGGGGGCGGTGAAGTGGCTCGGTATATGGGCCGACATGGCGGAGCGCGGGTTGCCAAGGTAGCTTTTATCAGCGCTGTAACCCCTTATATGCTAAAAACTGAGGACAATCCAGATGGCGTGGACCAGAGTGTGTTTGACGAAATTCTGGACGGTCTGAATAAAGATCGGGCTGATTTCCTGCAAACTTTTGGCAAGCAGTTCTACGGCGTTAATCTGATTAGCCATCCCGTAAGCCAGGCCCACCTGGAAGGTGATTTCATTCGGGCGTACGCGGCCTCGCAGCGGGCAACGGTTGAGTGTGCGAAAGCATTCGCTATGACTGACTTCCGCGACGACCTGCCCCAGATTAACGTACCGACGCTGATTGTTCATGGCGATGCCGATAAGACTGTTCCCATCGAATCGTCGGGCGAACTGACCGCCAGCGCTATTCCAAGCGCTCAGTATATTGTGTACGAAGGTGCACCCCACGGTCTGTTTTACACCGAAAAAGACCGTCTGACGGAAGATCTGATTGCGTTTGTGCAGGAAGGAGTTGCCGTACGGGAGCCCATTGGCACGACCACAATTTATTAAGGCTAATTAATTAGCTCCTCTGCAAAGGTCCGCTTTCTGTGAAAGCGGACCTTTTTTATAACTGCCGATACGTCCTTACGTAGATGGAGGGCGTTTGTCCTGTAATGTCTTTGAACTGTCGGTTGAAATTCGACAGGGTCCGAAACCCACTCTCGTAACTAACCTGAGTGATGCTGAGTTTTCCGGCCATCAGCAGCTTGCAGGCATGACCAATTCGCACTTCCGACACAAATTCGGAGAACGTCTTATTCGCTCTGGCCTTAAAATAGCGGCAAAAAGCCGGAGCCGTCATACCCGCCAGATCGGCTACCGTTTCCAGGCTCAACTCTTCGGGAAAGTGGCCCAGCACGTAATCGTGCACCAGCTGCATCCGGTCAGTTTCGCTGGGTTTAACCGTATTGCTGTAGTTCGGGCTGGTCAGGAACCGGTAATCTGTTGCGTGCGACAGCTCGTCCAGTAAGGTCAGCAGATTCAGGACGCGGGTGAAATCGATGGGTTGCCGCACCAATTGCTGTAGCGTTTCCTCAATTCGGTCGCGGGTTGAACCGGTCCATTCGAGTCCTTTCCGGGCGTGATCGAGCAGTTGTCGGATGGAAGCCATCTCCTGATTCTTGAAGAATGACGTTCCCAGAAAATCTTCCGAAAAATAGACGACAATTCCCTTTGTCTGCTGAACTGACTGCCGGGAAAAATATTCCTGATCACTGCGCCAGAGGTGGGGTAAATTAGGCCCCAGGAATACCAGATCACCGGGGCCAAACGGTTTGATCGAGTCACCAATAAAGCGAGTGCCGGTTCCTTCCTCAACCAGAAAAAGCTGGTAATGGGGGTGGAAATGCCAGTTTGGGTCGAAATAGGGCTCAACAAGCTTTTTTGCGACAAAGGATGCGGCTACTGGCTCCAGGTCTTTTCGTAGCGGTTGCTTCATAGACTTGCTCTTTTTTTAACACGAAAAGCCGCTTATTTTTCTAATTAGGGTGAAAATACAGTTGACATTGGCTAATAAAAGCAACAATACCTGTTAATCTACTACGTATATTTGTTTGATTTTTCTTATATCGAATATGAATAAGATTGGAATGAATTTATTTGTCTGGACCTCAACCATGGATGAGGACATGACAAATACGTTTCGGTTTCTGAAGGAGACAGGCTTCGATTTCGTTGAAGTTCCTATGAACAGTACCGATCAGACGAAATGGCAGCGGGTTGGGAAGGCGCTTTCCGAGCTGGGAATGGGGGTTCAGGCCTGTTCAATCTGCGGACCGGAGCACAACCTAATTAGCCCCGATGCCGCCGTTCGCCGGGAGGCCATCGACTTCCTGAAACAGATCGTTGACGGCGCATCGCTGATGGGCGCACCCATTCTGATGGGGCCGCTGTTTGCCGGGTTCAAGACGTTCACCGGTAAATCCGCCACAGACCAGGAATGGAACTGGTCAGTAACGGGGATGCGGGAAGTAGCCGAACACGCGGCTACTAGAAACGTAATTCTGGCGATGGAATACCTGAATCGGTTCGAAACCTACCTGCTTACCTGTGCCGACGACGTAATCCGGTATGTAGAAGCCGTTGATCATCCGAACTGCCGGATTGCGTTTGATACCTTCCACGCGAATATGGAAGAGAAAAGCATTCCCGACGCCATCCGGGCCTGTGCGCCCTATCTGGTGCACGTACAGATTTCGGAAAATGACCGATCGACACCCGGACACGGGCACATCAACTTCACCGAGATTTTTGATGCCTTTCAGGAAGTAGGCTATACGGGTCCGATCGCGATCGAAGCATTTGGTCCGAATCCGCCGGAACTGGCCGCGGCCACGCACATCTTCCGGCCGATGTTTGATTCGCCGGAACAACTCGCCACGGATGGATTGGCGTTTATAAAAAGCGAATTAGCGAGTGAGCGAAATCGGACCGCCGAGCGGAGCGAATTACGCCTGGCGTAGGTTGTAGCCACTTTCAGTTCATCCGCGTTTTCTTTACCCGCAGCGTTCTCCTGACTCTTTCATTCTTTTGCCTTTCACTTTTTACTTATGATAAACGTTGCTATTGTAGGCCTTGGCTTTGGGGCTGAATTTATTCCTATCTACCAGCGGCATCCGGATGCCACTATGTACGCGATCTGCCAGCGGAACGTCGAGAATCTAAATAAAATTGGCGACGCGTATGGGATCGAAAAACGGTACTCCAGCTACGATGAGCTCCTGGCAGATCCGAACGTTGATGCAGTGCATATTAACTCGCCCATTCCAAACCATGCCGAGCAGACAATCAAAGCGCTGAAGGCAGGCAAACACGTAGCCTGTACGGTGCCAATGGCTACGTCGGTGGAGGACTGTCAGGCAATTGTACAGGCCTGCAAGGAAAGTGGTAAGAAATATATGATGATGGAAACGGTGGTGTACAGCCGCGAGTTTCTGTTCGTTAAAGAACTGTACGAAAACGGTGAACTGGGCAAGGTTCAATTCCTTAAAGCCAGCCACCAGCAGGATATGGACGGCTGGCCGGATTACTGGCCGGGTCTGCCTCCCATGCACTACGCTACGCACTGCGTTGGTCCGGTGGCAGGCTTGCTCAAATTACAGGCCGATTACGTATCTTGCTTTGGATCAGGAACAATTCGGGAAGAACTGGCGAAGATTCATAACTCCCCGTTTGCGGTAGAGTCAGCACATATCAAGTTTAAGGACAGCGACCTGTCGGCCTATGTGTATCGTTCGCTGTTCGACGTAGCGCGGCAGTACCGCGAAAGTTTTGAGGTGTACGGTGACAAGAAGTCATTCGAATGGCAGTTGATCGAAGAGGAGCAGCCGGTGATCCATACGGCGAAGAAGCCGGAGCCGGAAATTCCTGAGAAAGTAACGGTGCCCGATTACGCCCACTACTTACCCAGCGAAATACAGCGCTTTACAACAAAAGGCGTGTACGATGCCGACGAGACCCAGCATTTGTCGTTCACGCAGGGGGGAGGCCACGGCGGATCGCACCCGCACATGGTTCACGAATTTGTGTCGGCGATTAAGGAAGACCGCGACCCGTTCCCGAATGCTGCCCAGTCAGCCAACTGGACGAGCGTGGGGATTCTGGCGCATGAATCAGCATTGCGTGGTGGCGAACTCATCAAACTGCCGGATTTTAACTAAGACCCAACCCATGAAAAAAGTACTCACCGCCCTCGGGCTGGTTGCCGTTTTAACCCAGTGCGCCCGGCCGTCGGGTACGCAAACAACGGGTCGGCAGTCAGCCGTATCGAAGGAGACGGCTGCTCGACAGACGACTCCACGCCGGGCTAACCCCCGTCGAATTGAAATTCTATTTCTGGGTGACAATGGTCACCACAAGCCCATTGAGCGGGTTCCCGAAATTATGGCTGCGCTGGGTAATAAAGGCATCAATTTTACCTATACGGACAAACTTGAAGACCTTAACCCGGATAACCTCAATAAATACGACGGCTTGCTGATCTACGCCAACTGGGACAGTATTCCTAAGCCGCAGGAAAAAGCCATGCTGGACTATGTAGCAGCCGGGCATGGTGTTATTCCGGTGCATTGCGCGTCGTATTGCTTCCGAAATTCGGCCGAATACGTTGATAAAGTAGTTGGGGGCCAGTTCTGGCGTCACCGGATGGATACCATACAGACGCGGTTTACCCAGCCGAACAATCCCATCACAATGGGATTGCAATCATTCAAAGCCTACGACGAAACGTACCTGCACAGCCATTTGCAGGCCGACAATAACGTACTGGCCGTGCGTGAAGTCAAAGCTGATCAGCTTAAGGATCTGGCCGACGCTGGTCGACCGAACGCGAAAGAAGAACCTTATACCTGGACCCGGACGTATGGTAAAGGACGGGTGTTCTATACGGCCTATGGCCACGACGAACGTACGTGGACTCAGCCGGGCTTTCAGCAACTGCTGGAGCGGGGCATCCTGTGGGCAGTTGGTGATGAGGTGAAAAAACTCCACGACGAATTGAACCCACAGGCGTTTGCTTACCAGGAGGCTCCCCAACTGCCTAACTACGAGAAACGGGCCGGTCCGCAGCTGGAACAGAAACCTCTGTCATCGGAAGAGTCGATGAAGCACATTCAGGTACCAGTCGAGTTCACGATGGATCTGTTTGCGCAGGAGCCCAATGTTATGCACCCCATCGCAATGGCCTGGGACGAAAAAGGTCGTCTGTTCGTGCTGGTTACTAAAGATTATCCCAACGAGCGGAAGGATTCGGGTGGGTCGGATTTTATCGTGATCTGCGAAGACACGAACAAAGACGGGAAGGCGGATAAGTTTACCAACTTCGCCGAAGGTCTGAGTATTCCGACCGGAATGGCCTTCGCCAACGGTGGTTTATATGTATCGCAGGCACCCCACATGCTGTTCCTACAGGATACGAACGGCGACGACAAAGCCGACGTGAAGAAGATTGTGTTCAGCGGATTTGGTACGTTTGATACCCACGCCGGCCCAAGCAATCTGCATTACGGTTTTGATAACTGGATCTGGGGCAGCGTTGGTTATTCAGGTTTCAACGGGAAAGTTGGGGCCGACAGTGTTAAGTTTGGTCAGGGGTTCTTCCGCTTCAAACCCGACGGCTCTAAACTCGAATACGTAACCGCGACGTCGAACAATACCTGGGGGCTGGGCTTTACCGAAACGGGTGACATTTTTGGCTCGACGGCCAACAACGCCCACGGCTGGTACATGGCGATTCCGAATCGGTATTTTAACGGCGGTGGACACCTTCGCGAGAACGGCAGCCGCAGTACCGATACGCATAAGGACATGAAACCCATTACCGAGAAAGTGCGTCAGGTAGACGTATTCGGCGGGTTCACAGCGGCCGCCGGTCATAACTTTTATACAGCCCGCTCCTTTCCGAAAAAATACTGGAACAAAGTCGCCTTCGTCTCAGAACCAACCGGGCATATTGTTCACCAGAACGTAATGCAGAAAAAAGGAACCGATTTCGAGGATGCTGAAGGATTTAACCTGATGGCGGGTTCTGACGAATGGTTCGCTCCTGTATTCGCTGAGGTGGGACCCGATGGCGCCGTCTGGGTGGTAGACTGGTATAGCTACATCATTCAGCATAACCCAACGCCCGAAGGCGCTAAAAACGGGGCTGGTAATGCCTACGAAACGCCCCTGCGTGATTTCACCCACGGTCGAATCTACCGCGTTGGGTATAGTAAAGCGCCCGCCTACACCCCAATGACACTCAGCAAGGAGCGCCCGGCTGATCTGGTTGCCGCGCTGAAAAACGACAATATGTTCTGGCGGACAACCGCTCAGCGGCTGCTGATCGACCGGAATAATAAAGACGTAGTCCCGCAGCTGATTGCGCTGGTGAACGATCAGTCGGTGGACGAGATCGGGATCAATCCGGCTGCTATTCACGCGCTATGGACCCTGCATGGCCTGGGTGCGCTGGACGGCACGAATGAACAAGCAGTAGCAGCCGCTACAAAAGCGCTGAAACATCCCTGTCATGGGGTTCGCAAAACGGCCGTTCAGGTGTTGCCCCGGACGCAGCCGTCAGCGAGTGCGCTGCTTCAGGCCGATGCGCTGAATGATAAAGAACCCCTAGTTGTCCTGAATACGCTGCTGGCGTTCTCTGAAATGCCAACCAGTGATCCGGTACAGAAAGCGGTGCTGGCGCGGCTGGAGAAAGTAAACAAGGAAGGTTCTGAAGTGAACGATCGCTGGCTACCCGACGCCTTTGCCTGTGTGCTGACCGAGAAGAACGGGCAGATGATGAAAACGTACTTGAAGCAAGTGTCGATGAACACCCCGGCGCAGCCGAAAGCGTCGTCGGATATGGGCCATCAGCATCATACCGGCGCCCACGGCCCGAATGCCTCTTCCGAACCCATGCAAACAACCCGTGCGGCCACGAAGCCAGTCAGCGCAACGCAGCCCGATCTTCTGGTCGCGGCCATACGGACAACGCCCGAGTCGCCAGCGGTACAGGAGCGCGCCCGCATCTTCATCGACGTAACGAACGCAGGTGGTGTAGACATCCCGGCTGGTACGGCTATCCCACTGACGGTACGTATTGAAGGGCCAACCGGCTCGGCCGACCCGGCTAAGATTAACTACGTCAGTGTGGCGCACAACACCGGGATCAAAGCAGGCGAAACCGTTACGATCAGCAAAGGCAACAATGGCCCCTGGAGCACCGACTTCGGCGTAACGTTCGAACGGGCGGGCAAGTACACGATTGCGGCCAGCCTGGACCGCGAGAATAAAATTGCCGAAAGTAACGAGCAGAACAACGAAGCCCGGCACACGCTGACCTACCGCGCTCCGCAAAGCCTGAGTGCCTATGTGCTCGAACGCGCCAGCCGCAGCTACGCATCGACAGCATCCGTCGATTCAGTTATTGCACTGCTTCGTCAGTCGCAGAAACTGGATCCGGCACAGGGCGAGGCTGTTGTGAAAGGGGTAGCCGAAGGCTGGAACCTGAAACAGAAAGCTCAGCTGGGGGCCAGTGATAAAACATTCCTGGCCAGCCTGACCAACTCAGTGTCGGCTGATAACAAAGAGCGGCTGGTTCGCCTGTATGAGTCGTGGGGCATGGCCAAGGCCGAACCCGTCGATCCGAACGTAGTGGTCATCCAGATGAAAACGGTTCGGGAAGCCATGCGTTTCGACAAGAAAGAATTTTCGGTGCCCGCTGGTAAGCAGATCGAAATCGTCATCGAGAATCCAGACGCTATGCAGCACAACCTGGTTATCGGCAAGCCGAAAACGATGGAGGCAATCGGAGCAGCCGCCGATAAGATGATCACGGCAAAAGATGGCGCGGAAAAGAACTACGTACCAACCATGCCGCAGATTGTTGCTGCTACGCCGTTGATCAACCCTGATCAGACCTACCGGCTCAAGTTTACGGCTCCGGCTACCCCCGGCGAGTATCCGTACGTGTGTACCTTCCCCGGCCACTGGCGCCTGATGAACGGCACGATGAAAGTGGTTAAAGAAAGTACCAAGCCAATTACCACTGCGAAATAAACAATCGACCGTCAGTTCGCTGTTCGAACGAAAGTTTATCACTAAAATGGCCTGCCTCGGAACAGTTTTAACTGTCTGGGGCAGGCCATTTTAGTGAGGAGTGAAGAGGGAAATTAATGCATGACGGCACTGCTAGCACTGGTGTAAGCCGGTAGCAAAGAGGTTGTCGGAATAAAGATCTGAAATTCGCTGCCACTGCCCAGAGCGCTTTTAACCTCGATCCGCCAGTCGTGAGCCTGAATAATACGCTGCACATAACTCAGCCCCAGACCAAATCCCTTAATGCTGGGCTGATTCCGGTCGTGGTGCCGGAAAAACGGCTGGAAAATCTGGCGTACCGTGCTGGACGACATCCCAACACCCCGGTCGCGAACGGCAAGCGTCATGCCCTTAGCGTCTACCTGTTCGTGAATGCTGATTTCCGGCTCGGCAGAACTGTATTTGATTGCGTTGTCCAGTAGATTATGCAGTACGTTAGTCAGATGCAGCCGGTCGGCCAGCAGGTGCGTATTCGTGTCGGAAAGCACCAATTGCAGGTAGTTACCATGCCGTTCGGCAATGGAATTAAGCAGTTGATGCACATGAATTGGCTCCGGATTAATGGACAGCGTCTGGCAATCGGCCTTGGCTACCGACAGCATCGTTTCGACCTGGTGTTGCAACCGTTCGGTTTCTTCCCGAATAATGCGAACATATTTTTCGGTTCGGGCCGGGTGGTCACGGGCAATGGGTGAATCCAGAATATCAGCCGACATCCGGATGGCGGCAATGGGCGTTTGAAATTCGTGGACGATCGAATGAAGAATCTCTGTCTGGACCATCGAGTGCTGCCGCCGGTTGACCAGCCGCCAGAGAGCGTATCCAAATAAAACCTGTGAAGCAAGGGCCAGCAAAAACAAACTCACCCAGCGCATGGATGGCGGCACCGGCGAGACAAACGGGGGGAGCCAGGACCAGTTGAGATAGAGGAGTCCTGACGTAGCCAAAACCAACATAGGGGCAAAGGCAATAAAGGAAGAATTGCGGTAGAGGTTGACCATCAACGTACGTAGTTTACGGGGGACAATCGATTCGTAAATAAAGTACCACAAGCAGACATACTCAGAATAATATTGAGTAGAATTACAGAAAAAGCAACAAAAAAGATACCAATATGACCATTTATAAAACAAAAAAAACCTACCAGGTAGGTTTTTATAACTAAGTAGATAATAAATGCTGGTTAACTTTCGGTGCTTGGCTCGGTAGCTGGTGCGGCCTTTGGTGCCGCCGTGGTTTTTTTAGGAGCTGCTGTTCTAGTGCGGGTAGTTGCTTTGGGAGTAACAACGGCGGGCGTCGAAATCGAAGCTGCTGGATGTGCTACGACGTTCTTGCTGGCAGTACGTTTGGCGTTTTTTGCCGCCTTTTCTGCATTCTTCTTAGCCTTTGCTGCTTCCTTCTTGGCTTTCTTGGTAGCCGATTTTTTCGGCTTTTCGGTTTTCTTCTCAGCCTTATCCATCAATTTACCCAATTTCTTGGCCAGCTTCTTCGCTGATTTCTCGATGGATTTTTTCATTTTTTTTGTGGCCTGACCGGCTTCACCGAGCTTACTCTCGATCGAACTGATGATGTCTGACGTCAGCGTACTATACTTACTTTCTGCGCTTTTAGTTGCCATTGGATTTGGTAGGAAAAAATCTACAAATAAATAAGCTTTTTTTGTGACAATGAAAAGCCCAATGTTAAGTTTTTGTTATGTTTTCTGCAGAAAGTCCCAGCAGACAATGCCCGCCGTTACGGCAATATTCAGGGAATGTTTCGTGCCAAACTGAGGGATTTCCAGCACGACATCAGCTGCCTCAACCAGCTCGTTCCGAACGCCATTGACTTCATTACCAAATACAAAGGCGTATTGTTTACCAACCGTCGGTGAAAATTTCGTCAGAGATGTACTACCCTCTGCCTGCTCGACAGCAGCCACGATCCAGCCCGCTGCCTGTAACTGTCTGGCAAGCGTAACCACATCGGGTACATATTCCCAACTAACGGATTCAGTTGCGCCGAGTGCCGTTTTTGTTATATCGCGGTGGGGAGGGGTACCGGTAATGCCGCAGAGATATATTTTCTGCGCCCGAAAGGCATCGGCTGTCCGAAATACTGACCCGACATTATTCAGGCTGCGGATGTCGTCCAGGATGAGACAATACGGAAATTTTTCGGCGTTTTTGAAATCGTCGACAGTTAACCGGTTGAGTTCGTCGAGGGCAAGTTTACGGGGAATCATGTAAAGTAGGACAAATTCGGGCAAAGCTACGGCCAAATCCTTATTTGCCTAAACTCAAAACCAGGTCTGTTGTTGATACATCAATTAGCTTGTTGAAACTTTCCCCGTCAGTGCGTTCAGCGCAGGCCGGGCAGGTTTGATCAGCTAATAGACAGCTATACCAACACCTCTATGCTTAACCGCATCTTTGTCAGTAAACCGTCGCTGGGCGTTGGTTTCACCGACGCCGGACGTGCCGAAATAAACCTGTGGGCGCCTTATGCCAGTAAAGTGTCACTTGATCTGCCGGAGCGTGGTATTACGTTGCCAATGGAAAAAGGCAATTTCGGGTACTGGTGGATCAACACCGACAAATTGAAGCAGGGCGACTTGTATCAGTACGTACTGGATGATGACAAAAAGCGCCCCGACCCCGTGTCGGTGTCGCAGCCCCAGTGCGTAAACGGGCCATCGCGGGCGCTGGATGTCTGCCGGTATGACTGGCAAGACACTGCCTGGACGAATCCACCGCTGGCCGAGTATATCATTTACGAACTCCACGTGGGTACGTTCACGCCAGAAGGGACCTTTGCGGCCCTGGAGGAAAAGCTCGATTACCTGAAAGAACTGGGCATCACCGCTATTGAAATAATGCCCGTGGCTCAGTTTCCCAACTCACGAAACTGGGGCTATGACGGGGTGTATCCGTACGCGGTGCAGGATTCATACGGGGGAGCGGTGGCGTTGCAACACCTGGTAGATGCCTGCCACGACAAAGGGCTGGCGGTTATTCTGGACGTGGTCTACAACCATATGGGGCCGGAAGGCAGCGTGTTTAACGATTATGGGCCCTACCACACCAAAAAGTACTGCACCCCCTGGGGGGACGCCATAAATTTCGACGATGAGTGGTGCGATGGTGTCCGTCATTATTTTACCGAAAACGCACTCATGTGGTTCCGTGATTTTCATGTCGATGCGTTGCGACTGGACGCCGTGCACCACCTAAAAGATTTCAGTACGAACCATATCCTGCGGGAAATGAAACAGTGCGTCGACAAACTTGCTGCCGAAACGGGCCGGCAGTATTACCTGATTGCCGAATGCGATCTAAATGATCCGGTATTCATTGATCCGCTGGAAAAGCGGGGGTATGGAATGGATGCGCAATGGTGCGACGAATTTCACCACGCCCTGCGGGTAGCCATTGGTGAGCCGCGGAACGGTTATTACGTCGATTTTAACGGCGTCAACGATCTGGCTAAAGCTTTCCAGGACGGCTACGTGTACGACGGGCAGTTTTCAAAACACCGGAAAAAGATGTTCGGGGCCAAAGCTGAAACCAATCCCGGACAGCAGCTGATTGTCTTCTCCCAGAACCACGACCAGATTGGCAACCGGATGCTGGGCGAGCGGAGTAATGAGTTGTATAGCAATGAAACTGCCAAGCTCATGGCGGGTGCGGTGCTGGTCAGTCCTTTTCTGCCTATGCTGTTCATGGGCGAGGAGTGGGGGGAAACCAATCCGTTTCTTTACTTCGTGAGCCATAACGACCCGGAACTGGTTGAGCAGACCCGCCAGGGACGGGAAGGTGAATTTGCCGATTTTCAGCAGGAGGGTGACGTACCCGATCCGCTGGCCGATGATACGTTCCAGCGTTCGAAGCTGCAGTGGCAGTTATTGGATAAAGAGGAACATCAGGCCTTTTTTCAGTATTACCGAACGCTAATTGCTTTGCGCAAAGAGCACCCGGCCTTACGGAATCTAAATCGCTGGCAGATGATAATTACGCAGAATGTTGCCCAGTCATTGCTGGTTATGCACCGCTGGGAGGGGGATGAACACCTGCTTTGTCTGATGAACTTCTCACACGATACGCAATCCGCGACCCTGCCCGCCAGAAACCGGCGTTGGCGCCGTCAGCTGGATTCGGCCGATACAGCCTGGTGCGGGCCGGGTACTAGTACGCCCGAATACGCAACTGGGACCGCTACGTTTCTGTTGCAGCCTCAGTCGATGGTGCTTTACACCAGTATGCTCTAGAGATTATTTGAGTCGGTACCACTGATAGCCGTAGCCTGGCAGCGAGAGCGGGTACGTATTGTTGGGGGCCGTGCGAACCTGCGTCTGGTCAAACTGACTAACCAGCGCCTGCCCATCGGTATGTTCCAGCGAAAGCTGAGCCGACTGTGATTGTGGGCTGAAATTGTGGACCATCACCAGCGATTTACCCTGCCAGTCGTAACGCATGGCCAGCACGTTGGGTACGCCGGTTTTGACGATCGTTGACGTGCCCAGACCAATTTCGGGATTGGCTTTTCGCAGTTGAATCAATCGGCTGATAAACGTCAGTAACGATTTCGGGTCCTGTGATTCGGTAGCTACATTGATACGTGGATAGCCGTAAAGTCCCTGGCTGATAACAGGCTTTACAGTGGTGTCGCTGGTCGAGAAACCGGCATGGCGGGACGTATTCCACTGCATTGGGGTCCGCACCGATTCGCGCTCTTTCAGACTCAGATCGTCGCCCATGCCTAGCTCTTCGCCGTAACGAATCACGGGCGTGCCCGGTAACGAAAACAACAGGCTATAGGCCAGTCGAATCTGCCGGGCATCGCCCAGCATGGGGGCCAGCCGACGCCGAATACCGCGGTCGTAGAGCTGCATGTTTTTCTCCGGTCCCATTTTTTCGTAAACCTTATCGCGCTGTTTGTCGCTGAGCCGGCCCAGGTCGACTTCATCATGGTTCCGCAGGAAGAAGCCCCACTGAGCCGCCGACGGAATCTCCCGCGTAGCGTTCAGCGCGTCGACGAGTGGCTCCAGCTCGCCCGTTGCCAGCGCATAAAACAGGAACTGATTGGCGTAGAAGTTGAACATCATCTGCATACCTTCGTCATTCACGCCGAAATATTCGCGCTGATCTTTGGGATCGACGTTGGCTTCGCCCAGAACAATCGCATCGCCCTTTTGCCACTGAATATATTTGTGCAGCATGTCGATGATCTCAAATTGTGGTTCGTACTCCTTCTTGTCCGGGTCGGCTTTTTCAATCACGAACGGAACGGCATCCAGCCGGAACCCATCGACCCCCGCGTCGAGCCAATGTTTGATAATCTTGCGTACTTCCCGCTGAACGGCGGGATTCTGCATGTTGAGGTCGGGCTGGAAATCGTAGAAGCGGTGATAGTAATAAGCACCCGCCTGTTTGTCGTACGTCCAGATTTCTTTCTGTACACCCGGAAAAACCATGCCTTCATCATAATTCTCGGGTTGCTTGTCCGACCAGACGTACCACGACCGGTAGGGGGAATTTTTATCCTGACGCGCCTGCTTGAACCAGGGGTGCTGATTGGAAGTATGGTTAATGACCAGATCCATAATTACCCGAATTCCCTGCTGGCGGGCCTGCTGCATGAACGCATCGAAATCGGCGCGGGTGCCCAGCCGGTTGTCTATGGCGTAGTAGTCGGCAATATCATAACCATCATCGCCATTGGGGGTGGGCTGGAAGGGGGCGAGCCAGATAACGTCAACGCCCAGTTTTTTCAGGTAGCCGAGCCGCTGAGTCAGGCCGTTAAAATCGCCGGTGCCGTCGCCGTCCGAGTCGTTGAATACCTCAACATCAAGGTTATAGATCAAACTGTTTTTGTACCACAGCTCGGATTTGAAATCGGGCGGGAGCGGTTTTTCGGTTGGTTTGTTCTCCTTACACTGGAAGCATAGGCAGGCACAGATAACAAGCAGCAGGTTTCGCATAGGGAACGTGGAGAAGCCAGAGATGGACTTGGTTGAGTGGGTATATACAGTACTAACTAACAAACGGCTATTGTTTCCGCCCGTTGCGACACTTTTCGGCGGATTGTTAGCTCACGATACTCACTTTTTAGGCGGTAGACCAATCAATTTCAGGCTACCGAGCGTTTTTCTACCGAATACAGCAAACTAATGAAAAAGGAAGAAATTCGACTCGACGACTGGCAGCGTATTCTGTTCGGAATGGCTCCCCCCGAGTTTCTGTTAGAAACGCTCGTGCGAGCGATCGTCATTTACTTAATTCTGCTTGTGGTCGTCCGGTTGCTGGGAAAACGGATGAGCGGTCAGTTGACCCTCACCGAAATGTCGGTCATGGTGACTATTGGGGCCATCATTTCCCCGTCGCTGCAAGCCCCCGACCGGGGCATCGCCCTGGGAGTGCTAGCTATGATCTGCACCCTGACTTTTCAGCGGGGTATTACGTTGTTGGGTTTCGACAACAAGAAAATCGAACAACTGACCCAGGGCGAAACGAGTATGCTGGTAAAAGACGGCATCATGCAGATCGATGCTATGTCGGAAACACGCATTTCCAAACAACAGCTGTTTGCCCAGTTGCGCAAAAAGAACGTGTATAACGTCAGCCTGGTGAAGCGGATGTATATTGAAGCCGCCGGCTCGTTCAGCATCTACCCCTACGTCGATAAAGACCGGCCTGGGTTATCGACACTGCCACCGGGTGACCAGGACGTACACACGATCCAGCAAAGCGTCGTGGATAAGGTAGCCTGTACCAACTGCGGCCACACCGTCGACGTCAATCAGCAAAATCAGCCCTGTTCTGTCTGTCAGGAAACTGTCTGGACGCAGGCCGTTCTATAATTCTCCACATTCATGAAGCCAGAGAATATTCACTGGAATGACTGGGTACGTATTCTCATTGGGGAGGTGCCCGGTAGTTATTTTATCGAGATCGTTTTCCGGATGGCGTTCATCTATCTGCTCCTGACCATATCGATGCGGCTGATGGGAAAACGAATGGCGTCGCAGCTGAACCGAAACGAACTGGCGGCTCAGGTGTCGCTGGCGGCCACCATTGGTATGCCCATTCTGGCACCTGATCGGGGCTTACTGCCAGCGGCCGTCATTGCAATTGTCATTGTAATTATGGCCCGGCTTGTTTCGCGGCTATCCTACGAAGACCAGTCGTTCGAAGCCCTGACGCAGGACGACATCAGCAGTATGGTGTCGGATGGGGTGATGCAGATGAAAAACATGCGGGGAGCACGGGTTAGCCGGGAGCGCCTGCTGGAACAACTCCGATCGGGTGGGTTGATGCATCTGGGACAAGTGAAACGGTTATACATTGAAGCCAGTGGCAGCTTTACCATGATTAAGGCCGATGAACCCAGACCGGGCTTGTCGATTATTCCACTCTGGGACAGTGACTTCGAGTGGGAGCAGAAGCACTTGCCCGACCAGTACGTCTGCAATAACTGTGGCAATCCGGGAAATCATGGCGCTAAGCCCGATCAGCCCTGCGATAACTGCAAGGATAACAACTGGGTGAAGGCCGTTGAATAAGTGCATACTATCTTACGTGGCGAAGCTCGTTTGATAAAGGGGCTTCGCCACGTAAGATATTACTGATTTATCGAGTAAATGCGCTGGTCGTCACTCACCGATAATCTGTCTTGTTCATTAACAAACACTTGGAGACCGTAGTCATTTTTGACCAGATCGAAGCCTGGCAGAAGCCACTCTCCGGCGCCACTATAGATATATTTTATACCATCAATGGTCATCCACAGGTTCTGGTCCTTATCTAAGAAAAAACCCGAAACGCTTCGTCCAGAATCGTAAGTTCCAACCGGAATTAACGATAGTTTCTGCAACGCATGACCGTCATACTTCAGTAGGACGCCATCCCAATTACTATCTTTTAATACAATCCATACGTTCTGCTGTGCATCTTCAAACGCTCCCCAAACGGTGTTGCTGATTCCCTCTTTCGTCGCGACATAATCACTAAATTTCCAGGATACAATTAGGTCTTGATTACGCTTGTTGCGGAGCGCAAAGCTCTGATCATCGGAACCGATCAGGAAGTTCTTGGTTATGACCCGAGTTGTTTCTTTGGCAAGCGTCTGTTTAGCCGTTTTTTGCTGGATGTCCCAGACAATTGTACCGTTGGTTGAGAGGATATAGAAGGCGTCCGGATCAACCTTCGTTAGGCCATAATAGTTACTGCCGTTGTCAATTGTTGCATACACCGACCAGCTATTGTTTTCAAAGCGACTAAGAATTGCCTGTTTATCTTTTTGAGTAAGGCCCCAGATAGTACCTGTCTGATCGGTAAAAACAGTTGGTGGTGATTGTTCGGGCAGTTCAAGTACTGTTCCAGATCGCAGGACTGCAATTTTCCGGCTTCCATTGTAGGCATTTAACACATAGTGCGAGCCATATCTACTTAGTTGTCCGGAAAAAGGAAAGTCTGTGGCTGGCGTTAACGTAAATGGCTTTACAAGCAGTTTTTTTTGTTGAGGCCCTTTTAACACGGAGGGATCGTTAGGTGGGTAGTCTATTGGATCAATCAGACTACTGATGTCACAGGCAGAAAAAATGCAAACGAGGCCGAGAAATACTAATAGGAAAAAGGTGTTTTTCATGAGAGGTGTTTGTAGCAATAGTAAGGTGATGACCCATTTTAGTGCGGGCTAGTTGTAAGGGCTGGTGATTAAACTAGTCAGTACCAGAACGCAGGAACAAGATTATAAAGATAAGTAGGCGTAACGCACGAAGATCGTAACGATTAGTAAGAACAGGAACAGTCGACTAGTTTCCGCCAAAGTTGTCCGGGGCTATTTTTTACGAATCAGGTAGTAAGTTAATGAGAGAAAAAGCGCATTCGACTGGTGGACAGGGTACAAACAAAAACACTCGCTTTTCCCCCGGAAAATGAGTATTTTTGTTTATTACTAGTAACGAAAATCAGTGAAAATAGCCACCGCAGCGAAGCCTCAGAAGAAGCCAACCGAAACACCCCTCAACCGCCAGTATAATCAGATTAAAGCCAAATATCCCGGTGCGTTGCTGTTGTTCCGGGTTGGAGATTTTTACGAAACCTTTGGGGAGGATGCCGTGCGTGCCAGCAAGATTCTGGGAATCACGCTGACCAAACGTAACAACGGCGGCTCGAACGAAGAACTGGCTGGGTTTCCGCATCACTCGCTGGATACGCACCTGCCAAAACTCGTTCGTGCGGGTGAGCGCGTGGCCATCTGCGACCAGCTGGAGGACCCTGCCGTAGCGAAAGGTATCGTGCGCCGGGGTGTTACCGAGCTGGTTACGCCGGGCGTATCGTTCAACGACAACGTACTCGATACCCGACGTAACAACTACCTCGCTGCCGTGCATTTTGGCAAGGGTGGAAGCGGCAATGCAGACGACGAATTTGGTATTTCCTTCCTGGATATTTCGACGGGCGAGTTTCTGGCCTCGCAGGGCAATGCGGCTTACGTGGACAAACTGCTGCAAAGTTTCAACCCCTCAGAAGTGCTCTACTGCAAGCGCAACCGGCAGGAGTTCGGTGCGCTGTTCGGCGATAAATTCCATACGTACACCCTCGAAGACTGGGCGTTTACGTATGATTTCGGTTATAACTTTCTGAAACAGCATTTTCAGACAACGTCGCTGAAAGGGTTTGGTATCGAAGGACTACCCGACGGCATTATTGCCGCCGGTGTGATTCTGCATTACCTCAACGAAACGGAGCACAAAGACCTGCAGCACATTACGCGGGTGACGCGGCTGGAAGAAGATCGCTACGTCTGGCTTGATCGATTTACGATTCGTAACCTGGAACTGACGGCTGCCCAACAGGAGGGCGGTGTGCCGCTGATTCAGATTCTGGACCAGACTGTAACGCCTATGGGGGCCCGGCTGCTGCGCAAATGGCTTAGTCTGCCCCTGAAAGAAAAAGCCCTGATCGATGAGCGGCTGAACATGGTCGAACTGCTCACGGATCAGCACGACCAACCCGAACTGGCCGAAACGCTGGTGAACCACCTGCGGCAGATTGGTGACCTGGAACGACTGGTGTCGAAAGTGGCCGTCCGGCGGATCAACCCCCGCGAACTGCTGCAGCTTAAACGGTCGCTGCAGCACGTACTGCCTATTAAAGAGTTACTGATTACGGCGCTGAGTCAGGCTGATTCTTCGAGCCGGAATTCTGTATCCTTGAAGAAATACGCCGATCAGCTCAATCCGGTTGCCTTTCTGCTGGATCGCATTGAGGCCGAACTACGCGAAGATCCGCCCACGCTATCAAATCAGGGTGGCATCATCAAGCCGGGAATTAACCAGGAGCTGGATGAACTAACCAGTATTGCTTACTCGGGTAAGGATTATCTGGTTCAGCTGCAGGAGCGAGAAATCGAACGGACGGGCATTTCGTCGCTGAAGATTGCGTACAACAAAGTATTCGGCTACTACCTGGAGGTGACGCACGCGCACAAAAACCGCGTACCCGACGACTGGATTCGCAAACAAACGCTCGTTAACGCCGAGCGTTACGTAACACCCGAGCTGAAAGAATACGAAGAAAAAATCCTGAACGCCGAGGAACAGATTTTCCAGATCGAATTCCGGATGTTCAACGAGCTGATCATTGCCGCTGGTGAGTACGTAGGTGCTATTCAGCAGAATGCCCGGGTACTATCGGTGCTGGACGTCCTGTCGTCGTTCGCGCAGATCGCGATCAAGAATAAGTATGTTCGGCCGCAGATTACTGAAAGTAAGGTGCTGAACATTAAAGACGGTCGCCACCCGGTTATTGAGCAGCAGTTACCACCCGGTGAGCCGTACATTCCGAACGACATTTATCTAGACGATGAAACCCAGCAGATTGTTATTATCACTGGTCCCAACATGGCCGGTAAGTCGGCGCTGCTGCGGCAGACCGCGTTGATTGTGCTGATGGCGCAGTCGGGAAGCTTTGTGCCAGCATCATCGGCAGAGATTGGTCTGGTTGACAAAATCTTCACCCGGGTTGGTGCTTCTGATAACCTGTCGCGGGGAGAAAGTACGTTCATGGTCGAAATGACCGAAACAGCCAGTATTCTGAACAACCTAAGCGAGCGGAGTCTGGTGTTGATGGACGAAATTGGCCGGGGAACCAGTACGTACGACGGCGTATCGATTGCCTGGGCCATTACCGAATACCTGCACAACAAAACTGACTGCCGGCCGAAAACACTGTTTGCGACTCACTACCACGAACTGAACGATCTGGCTACTGACAATCCGCGCATCAAGAATTACAACGTAGCGGTGAAGGAGATGGGTAATAAGGTTATCTTTCTTCGGAAACTGAAAGAAGGTGGTTCGGAGCACAGTTTCGGGATTCACGTGGCGCAGATGGCCGGTATGCCCGCGCAGGTTGTCAACCGGGCGGGGGAGATCTTGAAGCAACTGGAGTCGTCGCACGGGCGGGAGCAGAACCGGGAGAAAATCCGGGAAGCGGCGCCTGTCCAACCTGAACTGGCCCTGAAAATATTCGAAGCCGGTGATCCAAAATCAGAATTGATCAAAGAAAAACTGCGTAACATCGATGTAAACCGCCTGACACCAATCGAAGCTTTACTGAAATTGAACGAGTTGCTGAAACTGGCGGAGTGATGACCGAAAAGCTTTCATTCGATCAGCTAGGATACCTACAGCCATATGATATTGTTTCTGCAGATTGGAACACATTTGTTGAACAATTTGGGGAATCATTTCAACGCCAGGAAATTCTGACCAGATATAAATCTTTTTTGGACAGACTCCGCGACATAGTGCCGTTTAGGCATCGTCACTGGATTGATGGGAGCTTTGTAAGTAAAAAGATGCAGCCGAATGACATTGATGTAATCATTTTTGTCCCTCATGTGTGCTTTGCTACAGCCAGCGGCAAACTAAAGGAGCTAAAGGAACAGTTTCGTGAATGCATAGATTGTTATTTTGTAGAAGTGTTCCCTCCTGACCATAATAGATATGAAATTGGGCGGGCAGACGAACTAGACTGGTATCATTTCCTTCACACTGATCGCCTTAAACGGCCAAAGGGGATTCTTGAATTGTGGTTTGATTATGGAAATCAATGACGAGCTGGAAATCCAGATTTTTCATACGCTGGAACAGGTTAAACGGATGAACGAAGCTATTCGCCGACATCAGAATGAAGGCGAGGAAAGTACTTTCATGGTCGAGCAGTTTGCAGAAATGAAGAGTCGACTGACGGATGAACTACGCAGTTTGTTATCACAGGCCACTGAAACTCACTGGCAGGTAGCAGCCTGATCTGTTACGTAACTACTACAGTATAAGTTAACCGTATGGTCAAACCGATCCATCCTCAATATATTACCGATGAACAGGGTAACCGAGTTTCGTTAGTTCTGCCTATTCAGCAATTGTTGCTATTGCTGGAAGAGCTAGATGAGCTTGAGGATATCCGTTTATACAACGAAGTCAAGGGACGTAATGAGACGACTATCTCGTTGGCAGACTACAGACAGAAACATCAATAAAGGAAGGCTGAACCGGGAGCTTCTCCCAAAGAATCATACAAACAACAAGTAAACAACAACTAATGGAATTAAACGTATTAACTGCCCCCCTGACTACACACGAAGTTGAATGGCGGGTGCAAAGCCAGACAAAAGACGGTCAGAAGATTGTCGTAGTCCCCTACATTACGAATCGGTGCGTTATGCAGCGGTTTGATGAGCAGTTCGGCTGGGCCGGCTGGCAGAATGAGATCAAAGAGATTGAAGGTGGTTTTCTGTGTACAATCACGGCCGTGCTGCCCGGTGGGGAAATCGTCAGAAAAACCGACGGCGCCAGTCGTACGGCAGTTGAGCCCGTAAAAGGGGGAATCAGTGATGCGATGAAACGTTGTGCCGTTCAGTTTGGGCTGGGCCGGGCGTTGTATGACTTCCCGAAAGTGCTGATCCAAACCACCGACAAGTACATTCCTGACTGGGCCAACCCGTTGCTGGACAAGATGGTCGAGAAGATCAACGCCGGCGGAATTGTTCGCGACGTTGTGGTCTTGAAACCGGAACACGCGAAAGCAACCCGATAAGTTTAAAATAAGAACGGGCCGTCAGTTGACGGCCCGTTCTTATTTTATGCGGCTACGCTAGTTGTATCAGTATGGTCAATCAACACAGGCTGAGGAGTTTCCTGCTTCCGCTGGCGACGTTTGCCGAGTTGCAGGGCCGGTTTCTCAATCAGCTGATACGTAATGGTGGAAACGCAGACAGTGACTAAAACGATCAGCAGGAATTTGAGATGAAAATTTATAACGTTTGTGGTGAGATTTTCCACCGGTATGAACTCACGAGGCATAACCTGATTCATCCAGAATAAAACGCCAAAATGGGTCAGGTAGGCGCTGTAACTTACTTTGCCGACGTATTCCGTCGCACGGTTAACTAGCAGCCAGACCGGCCGTTTAGCTAAACCGACCAGCAGCAGAATGAATCCGATGCTGCCGTAAAAATGGAGTGTATGGGGCAGTTCGAGACCAATATGGTGACCCAGTTGCTTGCTTACTACTACAAAGGCCAGTACACTCAGGGCGATTATACCCGTGTACGGCTTGATCCGGTAATCGTTGCGGACAATCAGGAAATATGCGATGATTCCACAGCCAAAAACGGGTAGTTGGAACGGCAGGTAATAATACAGGTAGTTTGCCTGTAGGCCGGGAATTGAAATGTTGATCAGCAAAGCTGTCAGACAAAATCCGAACAGGAGCGCACAACTGGTAAACAGCACTGCGCGGTTCAGGGACGTAATGCGGGTAAATAAGTAAGGCACCAGGGCGTAAAACAGCACCTCGACGCCAACCGACCAGCCCCCCGGAATAATGCTGTTGATCCATACGGAGTTCAGCCCGTGAATCAGGAATACATTAGCCAGGATATTGGTGGTGTTACGCTCGACAAAGGTCGTAACCGATAGGTGTTGCGTATAGGCCAGCTGACATATGTAATAGATGATCGCAACGTAATAAAGTGGAGCAATCCGAACGTAGCGTCGGCGGAAGAAAGAAGTTGCCCCTGTTTCGCCGGTGTTACGCTTCTGCTGTGACAAGAAAAGCGTGAAGGCGCTCAGTACGTAAAAGAGCTGTACACCCATCGCGGCCGGGGAACCCAGGGTGTCCATCAGCGAATAAAAAGTAGTGTCGCTGAAATGATACAGATGGCAATGGAACCAGATAACACTCAGAATAGCGAGGCCGCGCAGGGCATCAATATACGCTAATTTCATTTTTTGCCAGATATAGGTGGAATAGGGGAGGTACTAACCTCTCTGGCAAATCTATAAGAAGCGATCTGTTTTATGCTATAACCAGACGTATGATTAAAGTCTTTATTTATCTAGCGGATTGTAATATGCTATAAATCAACGTTTATATATTGAAAAAATCTGGCTCGGTATGAAAAAAAGTTACCGAGCCAGCCTATCTTTTAACTATCTGTTTCCGCCACCAATGGCCGAGGGCGAGCCCATTCCCTGCGAAAGAGTCATCAATTTGTCGCTTAACGTCTGAATGGCTTTTTTGTAACGTCCCTCAATATCAGGCAGATTCGCCGTTGATTTGATCGATGCTTCGTAGAGCAAGGCGGGAAGCATCCAGGATGCGTAACCGCTGTTTGGGTCTGAGGACGCGTAGAGCGATCGGTACCAGGCGCCAAAAGCATTTCCTTTCGGATCGATGAACGACCGTTCCAGCAACCGCAGCTCCTTATTCAATTCAACCAGTTTATCTGTCCGGCCCGCTTTGAGGTAATTCTGACGGGCTAATTCGCAGGCATCGGCGTTTTTTTTCATGTCGGCAACGGTACTGAGCAGTGGCGCAATGGAATACGTGGGTGCATACGCCTGAATCGCTTTTTCGGCCGCTTTCAGGTGCACTGCCAGATCGGTTGGGTAACGTGCTACGTCGTAGGGAACCAGGTCGGCGTTGGCGAGACGGAGCGTCATCGTGCCAACGATCTGTTCCATCATCGGTCCCATTTTGTAAGTCGGGTCGGAGAACTTGTCGTAGAAGTACAGATCATCATACTGCGAGTGGTACAGTGTCGGACCTTCCATGCCCGCACTCAGCGCCGGAATACCGATGTGCATATACGGAGCAATGTGGTCTGAGCCGCCACCTAAGTTACCAATCGATGGCTCTCCCGCCTGAACCGCCGGAGCCGAGGAGCCCGTTACGCGGGTTGGATTGTTATTGGCATTATTCCCCAGCCAGGTCTGATAAACCGTTTTGTTTGAATCCGGATAGTCTACCGACTGCGTGGCCTCGATAATCAGCTTTTTCATCGACGGTGATGCACTGGCTCCGAACTTCCGGCCCGAAACAGCTGCGTCGTAATTCATGTAGGCCACCGCCTTCTGAGTCAGTTCATCGCGGAACTGCTCCGACCACTCGGCCGAACCAATAACACCGGGTTCTTCGGCATCCCAGTGACAGACTTTGATGGTACGCCGGGGTTTTTGCCCCGCTTTCGCCAGTTTGCCCAGCGATTCGGTCATACTCAGCAGCATCGCCGTACCCGAGTTAGGGTCCGTAGCGCCATACCCCCAGGCATCGTAGTGGCAGCCCGCAATGATCCACTCGTCGGGGAATTCACTGCCGGTCAGCGTACCAACCACCTGATAAATGCGCTGGATGGTTTTTTCCTGCCTCACCATCAGCCGAACTTTTAGGTCGGGACCACCTTCCAGCCGGTACGTGTAGGGCAGACCGCCCTGCCAGCCCGCCGGTACAGCGCGCAGACCCGTCATGCGTTTCAGGATTTCGGTCGCCGAACCATACGGGAGGGGCGTTACCGGAATTTTGTGCAGACCAACGGCATTCTGATCCAGCCGTTTCGGGGTATTCTTGGCGTCCATCGGTAAGGCTGGCTCACCGGGTGTCAGGGGGTCACCCGTGTAGGGTGTAGTCAGCAGGGAGCCGCGCTGAATGACGCTTTCGCTGTAAAAAGGGCCTTCGGGAAACGTCAGCCCACGCATATACCCCGAATCGGCGGGGTCGGTAAAGATAATGACGCCAGCCGCACCGGCCGCCTGCGCAAACTGGGCTTTGTAACCCCGGAAGTTACCCCCGTAACGGGCCAGCACAATCTTGCCTTTGACCGGAATGCCCATAGCTGCCAGTTGTTCAAAATCCTCCTTACGGCCGTAGTTGGCGTACACGACCTCGGCCGTTACGTCGCCGGAGCCCGACCAGGCGTTGTAGCCGGGTGTCAGGCGTGGGTCGCTGCTGTACTTGTCTTCTTTGAACAGAAACTCCCGAATGTTGAGCGGCTGCCGAACTGGGTTCACCAGTTCAACGGCAATATCGCCGGGGCCTTTAGGCAGCAGGACATCGTGCGGATAAATATCGACCTGCCAGCCCGCCTTGCGCATCGTTTCGGCAATGTAATCGCGCACTTTCTCGTTCTCGGGCGAGCCGGTAATGTGCGGGGCGCTGCACAGCTTCTCAAGGTGATTTTTGAACGCAGCCGACGACTGTTTACTCTTGAAGTCGGCTTCGATCTTTAACTGTGTTGCCTGCCGGGCGGGCGTAAATCCGGTGAGGGTGGTCGTTTGAGCCCAGGAAGACGTCAGGGTAGAGGCTACCAGAAACGCTGTTCCTAGCTGGGTACGGAGGTAGGTGTCTTTCATGTAATTTAGGTTGTATACTGCTCAAATATCGGTTTTTTATGTGGCAATGATTGTGAAAGGTAGATTAATATTTGGAATAAAAGAAGAGGGTGCCAGTCGGCACCCTCGCATACTAATCCAGACGTAACGGATCGTTTATTTAGGCTTGGTAAATACCGCCGGGTCGATAGTTGTATTGAAGGCAACGTTCGTTACCGTCGCCGTAACCGGGACCGGTACGCTGGGAATGGTCATTTCGCTGGTGTAGGGTACACTGATACCGTCTACAGGTTTGTAATTGGAGTAGGTCGAGGTGGTTGTAACCTGTTGCCCCTGCGCGTTAATAACGCCTTTAGTGCCCACCAACTGATACGTACCAGTGTCCAGGTAATAGTTGAACACCCCTTCCGGCCGGGTGACTTTCAGGTTGAATACATCCTTGTTTTTGAATTTTTCCTTACCTACCAGTTCATACGGATAGTTGTTGGCTTTCAGGTAAGCCAACTGAAACATGTTCGGCTCGGTAGTGCCTTTGGCCGCTTTAATGGCGTCGGCGGGTAAATCCTGCGCGTTGCCACCCTGCATAGGGTTGATCATCCAGCCCGTGTCGCCATCGATTACGTTCGTGATCTGCTGTCCCATGACCGATACGTCGCTACGTACTGATTTACCCAGTACGTATACCGTTTTGGATGTCAGTTCCATCCCCTGAATAGACATGGTCTGGTCGTACTGCATCGTTTTGATGGCAGCAAGTTTATCTGCTCCACCCAGAGCGGTAACGTGTTTACTGATAATATCGTCGGCGGTCTGGGCAAACACTAACGCAGGCAGAGCCACTATAGCCAGGAGCGTGAAGAATTGTCTTTTCATAAAAAGTCAGGTCAAAACCGGCCCAAATGTAATGAATTTGCCTCCTCCAACGGGTGATTCAAATCAGGACCTGGAAGCCGTAACTGCCTGTTGTTCGTTTGGATGGCTGACCGCCGTTTTTTACCTTCATCCGCGCAAACGCTTAACCAACATTTTCCCATGTCAACAGCAACCCGGGTAAAATTGTCCATTATGATGTTTCTCCAGTTTTTTGTCTGGGGAGCCTGGTATGGACAAATGAGTAAATATCAATTGGTACAACTACATTCCACTGGTGATCAGGTCGGAAATGCTTACACGACTTTCTCGCTGGCTATGCTGGTGGCGCCATTTTTCGTGGGGCTTATTGCCGATCGTTACTTTGCCGCTCAGAAAGTTCTGGGTATCCTCAACCTACTGGGCGCTGTGGTGCTCTATTTCATTACGCAGAATACCGATGCCGACAATTTTCTGTACCTGATTCTGGCCTACTGCCTGACGTTTGCGCCAACCCTGGCCCTGACGGCTTCGATCGCCCTGCAGCAAATGCGCGTTCCTGAGAAGGAATTTCCCGGTATCCGGGTGCTGGGTACGGTTGCGTGGATTGTCGTAACGAACATTGTTGGGTATTACGGCTTTGGCGACAAAGTAGCTATTTTCCAGCTGGCAATGTATTCGGCCGCTATCTTGGGCGTTTTTGCATTCTTCCTGCCCGATACACCACCTAAACCAGCAACGTCAACCTCCGTATCACAGATTCTGGGGCTGGATGCGTTCAAGCTTTTCAAAGATCGTTCGTTCGCTATTTTCTTTCTGTCGTCGGTGCTGGTGTGTATCCCTCTGTCGTTCTACTACGCTATGGCCAACCCCTCGCTGACGGATGCCGGGATGCAGAACGTTGAGAACAAAATGTCACTGGGGCAGGCGTCAGAGTTCTTTTTTATGCTCATGATTCCCCTGGCCTTTACGCGGCTGGGCGTTAAGAACATGATCATTGTTGGGCTGATTGCCTGGATTGTTCGCTTCCTGATGTTTGGGTATGGTGATGCGGGTTCGGGCGAGTGGATGTTCTACATCGCTATCGTGCTGCATGGCGTCTGCTATGATTTCTTCTTCGTGACGGGCCAGATTTACACGGACAATAAAGCCGGCGACAAGATCAAATCGTCGGCGCAGGGGCTCATCTCGCTGGCGACCTACGGCATTGGTATGGGAATCGGCTCGAAGCTGTCGGGTATCGTGCTGGATATGTACACCCGTCCGGACGGTACCAAAGACTGGCTGTCGGTATGGCTGGTTCCGGCGGCCATTGCCGTTGTCGTGCTCATTATCTTCGTGCTTTTATTCTCCGACAAGAAGAAACCAGTTCCATCGGAAGGTGAGCTGGTAACGGGACCGTTATAAAATATGAAAAATGAGAAAGGGGTGGAGATTTTGTCTGCCCCTTTTTAGTTTTGTCTATATGGAAAAGAAACGACGAATTACGTTTTACACTAATCTGAACGGCCCCCACGAGGATCAGATTCGGGAGCAGGTAGCTATGACTCCAGAAGAAAGGTGGCAGGTATTTTTGAAATTACGTCGTATGTATTATGGTCTGGTTGGTGACCCACCTAAACTAGAAAAAAGTATCACTGTTTCGCAACCGTCATGGATGTAGAAAACTCTGAGTTTTTAGAATTTGTAGCAGTTGCCGATGATTGTCAGGTAGAATATATCCTGATCGGTGGGTTAGCGCTGATCTTAAATGGAGCGGTGCGATTTACGCAGGATGCTGATCTTTGGCTAGAACCAACAAACGAAAACAGAGATCGTTTTATCAACGCTTTGTTGGCGTTTGGTTATGACGAAGAGATGGTACGGGGGATGCGCGAAGCAGATTTTACACAACCGAAAGCGGCACGTATTCATGACATACCCATGGATGTATTAACCAGCGTTCATTATCGATTAGACTATGCCGCCTGTAGAAAACGTGCTAAGCCGTTTATTACCAAGGGCGGTCAGACTATCTATTTTCTTCATATCAACGATCTGCGAGAGACAAAAGTCCTGGCCCGTCGAACTAAAGACCTGAATGATATCATTATGATTGATGAAATCATTGAGGAAGTAAAAAAGCAGGGTGGCTCGCTGGACTGACTGCTTGTTTCGTTTCTTATGCAACTTATTTCATACAATATAAACGGTATCCGGGCGGCTATTCGCAACGGGCTGATCGACTGGCTCAGTACCCAACAGTTTGATATTCTTTGCTTCCAGGAGGTGAAAGCCACCCACGACGTTGTCGATCTAAAACCGTTCGAGGAACTGGGTTATCAATACCACTGGCATGCCGCCGAGAAGAAAGGCTACTCGGGTGTCGCTACGTTCTCGAAGCAGGTGCCAACGAATACCGTTTCGGGGTGTGGACTCCGCGTATACGACTGCGAAGGACGAATCCTGCGCACTGATTTCGATGACCTGACCGTTCTGAACTGCTACTTTCCGTCGGGCACAACGGGCGAGTTGCGGCAGGGGGTTAAGATGGAGTTTTTGCGTGATTTCTTCAACTACGTGGCTGAATTGCGAAAAACACGGCCGAAGGTGATCGTGGTTGGCGATTACAATATCGCGCACAATGCCATTGATATTCACGACCCCGTACGTAACAAACACACGACCGGCTTCCTGCCCGAAGAGCGGGCCTGGATGGATCAGTGGTTTGCCAGCGGCATGACGGACGCCTTTCGCTACAAGCACCCCGACGACGTAGCCTACAGCTGGTGGAGCTACCGCGCCGGTGCCCGAAGCGGTAACAAAGGCTGGCGTATTGATTACGCATCCGTTACGGACAACCTGCGGGACCAGATCATCGACTGCCAAATGCTCCCCGACGCCGTCCACGCAGACCATTGCCCGGTACATTTGACAATGAGCAATTCTAAAGAGCGAAAGAGTGAATGAGTGAAAGAGCGGTTGCTTACGCGTCAGCCTATTCGCTCTTTCACTCATTCGCTCTTTCGCCTTTGAATCATGTATTACCTCATTTACAAGCCCTACCTCATGCTCTCCCAATTTTCGAATGAGGGCGATAAGCTGACGCTGGCGGATCTGGCGTTTGATTTCCCATCGGATGTGTACCCAGTAGGGAGACTCGATGCCGACAGTGAAGGGCTGCTGCTGCTTACCAGTGATAAGCAACTCAATCACCGCCTGCTGAACCCAAAGTTTCGGCACAACCGGACGTACTACGTTCAGGTCGATGGGGCGCTAACGACCGAAGCCTGTCAGCAACTGTCGGATGGCGTTACCATATCCGTCGATGGGAAGAAATACGCTACGTTACCAGGCAACGCACAGCCTCTTGCCGAACCAAATCTGCCCGACCGCAATCCGCCTATTCGGTATCGCGCTACCATTCCAACCTCCTGGCTGGCTATCTCGCTGCACGAAGGCAAAAACCGACAGGTCCGTAAGATGACGGCTGCTGTCGGTTTTCCAACGCTTCGGCTGGTGCGCTGGGCTATTGAAGGACTGACCGCCGAGGGGATGCAGCCGGGCGATGTCCGGGAGCTGAGTCGGGCAGAAGTTATGCGCGGATTGCGTTTATGAACGTTGGCAAAGTTGGTCGCTTTGATTAGCAACCGTAGATGAGTTAAAACAGTACCAACGGTCACGATCGCTAGCTTATAAAACTCCTTCGTCAGCAAAGCTGTAGTAAGCTTTGTCGGTGAAGATAAGGTGGTCCAGTACGGGAATATCCAGCAGACGCCCGGCGTCTTTAAGTTTTTTGGTCAGGTCTTTATCTGCCTGGGAGGGCGTCAGGTTGCCCGATGGATGATTATGAAGCAGAATCATTGATGAGGCCAGGTGCTCCAGCGCCTGCTTAAAAATAATTTTCGGGTCGGCAACCGTTCCCGACACCCCCCCGGTACTGATCTGAACGGGGCGAAGCACTTCGTTAGCCCGGTTCATCAGTAAAATCCAGAACTCTTCGTGGGGTTTATCGATCAGGTGTGGGATCATCTCGTTGTACGCATCGCGGGAGCAGGTAATCCGGGCGCGTGTCGGGCGGTCCTGTTCCTTGCGCCGACGACCCAGTTCGAGCGCGGCCACAATACTGATGGCTTTGGCCTCGCCAATACCCCGAAACTTCGACAGGTCTTTGATGCTCAGCTTGGCCAGTTCGTTGAGGTTGTTATTGACGCTTTTGAGAATGATCCTGGCCACATCAACGGCCGTCAGGTCGACGGTGCCGGAGTTAATGAGAATAGCAATCAGTTCGGCTTCGGAAAGGGCGGCTTTTCCTTTCAACATCAGTTTCTCGCGGGGACGATCTTCTTCGGCCCAGCTCTGGATGTTGCCGGATGTTACGTAGGTCATGGAAACGAGTAGGTTACGGTAGAATTTCGTTTCCAAAATGCATAAAAAAACCTTACCCGCAACTAGGTAAGGTTTCTGAAAAACAAGTCCGTATAGGACGGAACAAAAACGCAGTAGCTTACGCCTGAGCAGCAGCTGGTTTCAGGTTGTTCACAAAACGAGCCAGCTTCGATTTATTGTTCGACGCTTTGTTTTTGTGAATGATATTCCGTTTTGCCAGTTTATCCAGTGCCGACGAAACCGATTTGAATAGCTCAACAGCCATTGCGTGATCGGTCGTAGTACGTAGTTTCTTTACCATGTTCCGGGTGGTTACGTGCTGGTAACGGTTCAATAACCGCTTTTTCGCACTCGACCGGATTGCCTTTTTTGCTGACTTATGATTTGCCATCGATATGTAATAATAAAATCGTTATCGCGATATGAGGGCGCAAAAATAAGAAATTCGGGGAGAACAACCAATAGTTCGCCCCGAATTTCTTAATGATGTACGTCTTTACTGGCGAATATCTGCGTTGATTGTCAACGTATTCGCCCAGGTTGCCTTGTTTTCAGTCAGGAATTGCCTATAGACGGTGCTGTTTTCAAAAAGCTTGATGTCGTCCTCGCTCTGAAAGGTCAGATAATGAACGACGTCATAATCGGCCGTTGATTGATTGGGCAGGATCGTACGCCCTGATTTGTAGCTGATAATTTGCGGAACCTCGTGTTTCATCATCGCGAAGGCGCTCATTTGTTGTTCAACCGCTTTAGTATCAACACCATTTTTGTATTTGATGCATACAATTTGTTGTTTTTGGGCCTTTCTTGCCGGTGAGTAGGCACCATAAACCGTTAGGGCAAAAGCACCCAGTAACATAATAATTAAAGTGTAGCCTTTTACTTTAGCATTCATAATTAGTGTATTTCCTGATAAGTCAAAATAAAATTCCGAAAACACGGACATTCAAAATATAATAATTAAAATAATTATAAATAAAGTACCATGTTTCTGCAAATGTACAACAGATTTATTCTGATTCTTGTTCTGCTTGCGCTTATTTATTCTTTGTCGGCTCAGGCTGCCAGGCTGAAATCAAATCGTAAACAGCCACAGTGGGGTTTTTATGCACACAAGCAGATTAACCGATTGGCAATCTTTACGTTGCCACCGGAGATGATGCCTTTTTTCAAGAAGCACGTTGATTTTCTGACCGATAATGCGGTGAATCCAGACAGGCGCCGGTACGCAGTCGTGGGCGAAGCGCCCCGCCATTTTATCGATCTGGATGCCTACGCCGATACCAGTGCTGTTACGTTGCCCCGATACCATAAGGATGCCGTCAACCAGTACGGAGAGGATACCCTGGCGCTGCATGGCGTCGTACCCTGGCAGATTCAGCTAACGAAATACCAGTTGACTGAAGCGTTCCGACAGCGGAATGTTCGTCGGATTCTGCGCGTAGCCGCTGATCTGGGACACTACATCGCCGATGCTAATGTGCCATTACACACGACCCGTAATTATAACGGGCAGCTAACGAACCAGCAGGGAATTCACGGCTTCTGGGAGTCGCGGTTGCCGGAGTTATATAGTCTTGATTACGATGTACTAACCGGCCAGGCTGAGTACGTATACGCACCCCAGAAGCAGGCCTGGCGTGCTGTGTTCAATGCCCATGCCGCCCTGGATTCGGTGCTGCGATTTGAGCAGGAGTTGACGGCGGCAGTGGGAGAGAACCGGAAATACGGATTCGAAGAACGTAACGGGCAGACGACAAAAGTATACTCCGCTGATTTTTCGCGGCAGTACCATGAACGATTGCAGGGGCAGGTTGCCCGGCAGATGCGGGCGTCGATCAAGATGATCGGTGATTTCTGGTACACCTGCTGGGTTGATGCCGGGCAGCCTGACATGCGGGCGCTCGCTAACTATGAACTGACCGAAATCGAGCAAACAGAAGATGCCGAGGAGAAAAAAAACTGGTTACAGCGGTTGTTCTCGGCGCGGGAGGAAGGAAATTAATGATTGATCTTACCAAACAGAGTTGCCAATTGCTGGAACTCGGTAAAGCTTGTTTGACCACAATAAGCTAGTGAGCCTTTAATCCGAATCGTAATTGTCAGCGATTTTGTGCCGCTTGGTTTTTCTAATTGTTCTGCCAGCATAAGCGCCAGCCGCTGACGTTCGATAGCGAATAAATGTTTCCAACTTTGTTCGTGTCGGATTAAGAATACGTAAGTGATATCCGGTGTAGAGCCAACGCGAAGCTGCTCGCGGGGAAGATTAAACTGAGCGTTGTAACTTCCCTTATATAGTCTGGCCTGTGCAGTTTTTACCTGAATCCGGCTGAGGTTGCCGTCTGTATCTCTGACGACAAAAATGTCGTCTCCACGGTCAACTTCCGGAATAGCAACGTTCCATCCCAGCATCAGAAATTCGGACATGACAAACAACTGCCCTGCCTTTCCGATGTAGTTATTAAACATTTTACTCATTCCGGTAGCTGAAAACCAGATCGTTAGTGCGGGGGTCGATGAAGTTAACAGGTCCCACCGTTTTAATCGTCTCGTCATCCAACCCCAATAGAATAGGCAGGACAAATCGTTCTACCCGATTGTGGTATGTTTCGAAGTCAGATTTGGTGTCATAATTGACAAAAACGCTGCCTGACGGATGGGCATTCGGAAATTGCTCGTAGAAATTCTTCCGGGACAGGGGAGACAGGCTGTAAGTTACGCCATCCAGTTGCCGGTTTACGTAAACGCTGATAGGAGACATGGTCGTTTTTAGCCAAAAATAAGTCAAAAGGGCCATCCGAAGACGACCCTTTTCGCCAATTAAACCGTCAGTTTTTTCATGTACTCGGCATCGTTTTTCATGCTGATCATAACCTCTTGTGGGTATTCTTCTTGTTCAACGATGAAATACTTAATGCCGCTGTCCATAGCCGTACGTAGCGTTTTCTTGAAATCGACGGCGCCTTTACCCAGATCGTTCTGAACAGGTTTGCCGTTTTCTTTTGTGTAATCTTTAATGTGGCACAGTTCGTAGCGTTTGCCGTATTTCTTCAGATGCGCTACGGTATCGACGCCCGCTACGTCGATCCAGCACAGGTCCAGCTCGAACATAACGTTCTTCGGATCGGTGTTAGCCAGCAGGTATTCCTGCGGCAGTTTGCCGTCGAGGGGTTTGAATGAGTAGTCGTGGTTGTGGTAACCGAATTTCAGACCGGCTTTGCGAACCTGCTCACCAGCTTTGTTGAAGTCGTCGGCAATTTTCTTCCAGTCGTCGAACGACTTCTGCGGGCCAATGTATGGGCAAAGAAGATACGACAGACCGGCTTCGCTGGCCATATCAATGCTTTTCTGGAGGCCACCGGGTTCGTCGAAATGCTTCCGGAAGTTGAAGTGCGTACTGATCATTTTAACGCCCAGATCGTTCAGGAACGACTTGCTATCCTTCGGCGTCATGCCCCACAGAAAGCCCTGTGGCCCTTCATAGCTCTCAAACTGTTTGTAGCCCATCTGCGCCAGCTGGGTCATAATGCCTTTCGGATCCTTGGGTAATACATCACGGACACTGTACAACTGGACACCGAATGGATCGATGGTTTTAGCCAGGGGGCGGGCCAGTAAGTCTGTTTGGCTAAGGGTAAACGCACCAGCGGCCATCAGACCAGACTGTTTCAGGAAATTACGTCGTTGCATGAGTAAAAGGTTTCTTTCATTTAGAAACGCAAAGTACAGCGGGTTCTACGTAAATCAAACGGTGTTTTTTCCGGACGGGGTTCTTTGCAGCGTTTCGGACGTATCTTTGCCCACTTTTCCGGATACCAATGACATTCACGAAAATTTTCCTGCAAGCTGGTCGTGATGAAGCCGTTCGTCGGTTTCATCCCTGGGTATTTTCGCGGGCAATCGGTCGTTACGAGGGAAATCCCCACGATGGCGATGTAGTAGAAGTATATGATCGAAAGGGAAATTATCTGGCTACGGGGCACTACCACGATGGGAGTATTGCCATTCGGATTTTCTCGTTTGCGGCCACCGCTGGCGGTCGTGTGATCCCTGATGTTGACTACTGGACGCAGAAACTGAGCCGGATCCGTAGCATCCGTCAGGCTATTGTAACCGGTGATACCAACTGCTATCGACTGGTTCACGGCGAAGGCGATGGCTGCACCGGACTGATCATCGATATGTACAACGGCGTAGCCGTATTTCAGGCGCACTCCATCGGCATGCACCGCGAGCGCGCACTTGTTGCCGAAGCGCTCAAAAATGTCTACGGCGATGAGTTGAAAGCTGTGTACGACAAGAGCGCCGAAACGCTTCCCGATGAATACGGCGCAACGGTGATCAACGGCTATCTCTACGGTGTGGTGCCTGTACCGCATCCGGTGAAGGAGAACGGTAATACGTTTATGATCGACTGGATTGCGGGGCAGAAAACGGGTTTCTTTCTCGATCAACGCGACAACCGGGATTTGCTGGCGAAGTACGCACACGGGAAAAAGGTCCTGAATGCCTTCTGTTATTCAGGCGGGTTTTCGGTCTACGCGCTCAACGCTGGGGCCAGTCTGGTTCACTCCGTCGACGTATCGCAGAAAGCCATCGACCTGACCGATCAGAACGTAGCGGCCAACTTTGGCGAGGATCGTACGGAGCACGAAGCCTTCGCCGACGACGTAATGCATTACCTGAAAAACCATGACCGCCAGTATGACGTTGTTGTTCTGGACCCACCTGCTTACGCCAAGAGCCTGTCGGCGCGGCACCGGGCGGTGCAGGGTTACAAACGACTGAACACCGAAGGATTGCGCCGGGTGGCCAAAGGCGGGATTCTGTTTACGTTCTCCTGTTCGCAGGTGGTGGACCGGGAGTTGTTCTACAACACAATCGTGGCGGCTGCCATTGATGCGGGTCGGCAGGTGCGGGTGCTGCATCACCTGAGTCAGCCCGCCGATCACCCCGTTAGTTTGTTCCATCCCGAAGGTGGTTACCTGAAAGGATTGGTTCTCTGGGTGGAATAAATGAAAAAGAGGAGCGAGGAAAAACGGTTATAAAGAGTAGCAGAGGGCTTTCAATTCGGCTGTCTCTGCCTTTTTCCCGCTTGTGTCTCCATTGTTCCGTTTTTCCGCTAATTTTGGGCCTTACACAGACGCCCGAACCTGTTTTTTTTGTATAACCCGACATATTCATAGCTACCAATGGCTGAATTAATTCGAATGCCCAAGATGAGCGACACCATGACCGAAGGGGTCATTGCGGAGTGGCACAAAAAAGTGGGCGACAAAGTGAAATCCGGCGATGTACTGGCCGAGGTCGAAACCGACAAAGCAACGATGGATCTGGAGTCGTACGAAGAAGGTACGCTGCTCTATATCGGTGTTGAAAAAGGGGCATCCGTGCCCGTAGACGGCGTTCTGGCCGTTGTTGGTGAAGACGGTGAAGACTACAAATCGTTACTCGACGGAGGAAGCCAGGAAGCGCCGAAAGAAGAGCCAAAAGCGGCTTCGAACGGGGATGCTCCGGCGCCTAGCGGAGACCTGAAGCCCGGTGAAGTCAATACGAAACTGCCGGATAAAGATGCTGTTTCGGCAGCGCTACCTGAAGACGTCAACGCGACCATGATTCGGATGCCGAAGATGAGCGATACCATGACGGAGGGTACGATTGTCGCGTGGCACAAAAAAGAAGGTGATACCGTAAAATCAGGTGATGTTCTGGCCGAAGTTGAAACCGACAAGGCTACGATGGACCTGGAAGCGTACGAAGAAGGTACGCTGCTGTACATTGGTGTAAAAGAAGGTTCGTCGGTAGCCGTTGATGATGTCATCGCCGTCATCGGTGAGAAAAACGCTAACTTCAAAGTCCTGCTCGAAGGGGGTAGCAGCAGCGGTGGTAACGGCAGCTCAGCACCTGCTCCATCATCGAGTGGTAGCGAAACGGCCGAACAGAACCCACAGGCTAATCTACCCGCTAATGCGGACAGCGATCTGTCGTACGGTGGTGGTGAAGGCGAAAACAACGCCGATGCTACGTCGAACGGTCGGGTAAAAGCGTCTCCGCTGGCAAAACGCATTGCTGAAGAGAAAGGCATCAACCTGGGCCAGGTAAAAGGTACGGGTCCTGAAGGACGTATCGTGAAGAGCGACGTTGAGTCGTTCAAACCGGGTACGGCTGCTCCTGCGGCCAAACCAGCTCCCCAAGCTGCTCCTGCCGCAGCACCCCAGCCTGCCGCTGAACAGAAACCTGCTCCCGCCCCAAGCCCAGCACCCCAGGCCCAGGGCGAGTACGAAGATATTCCGGTTTCACAGATGCGCAAAACCATCGCGCGTCGCCTGAGCGAAAGTCTGTTTACGGCTCCGCACTTCTACCTGACCATGGAAATTAACATGGATAAAGCAACGGAACTGCGTGGTACGGTTAATGCTATCAGCCCGGTTAAGATCTCGTTCAACGATTTCGTGATCAAGGCCGTTGCGCTGGCGCTGAAACAGCACCCGAACGTAAACTCGTCGTGGTTAGGCGACAAGATTCGGAAATACAAGTACGTCAATATTGGCGTAGCAGTAGCCGTCGACGAAGGTCTGCTGGTGCCTGTTGTTCGGAATGCCGATCAGAAAACGCTGTCGACTATTTCGGGCGAAGTGAAAGATCTGGCTGGCAAAGCGAAAGACAAAAAACTGCAACCGAAGGATTGGGAAGGCAGTACGTTCTCAATCTCGAACCTGGGTATGTTCGGTATTGAAGAATTTACCGCTATCATCAACCCACCTGATTCCTGCATTCTGGCCATCGGTTCGATCAAGCAATCCGTGAAATTCGAAGACGGTGTCGCCAAACCAACGGGCGTTATGAAAGTAACCCTCTCCTGCGACCACCGCGTGGTTGACGGAGCAACGGGAGCTGCTTTCTTGCAAACGGTGAAGCAACTGCTCGAAGATCCAATGCGGATGCTGGTGTAAAGAGGAGAACGCAAAAAAGGAGAAGGGAACAAGGAAATGAAGTGCTTAGCTTCTTTCTCCTTGTTCCCTTCTCCTTTTTTGCTTTAGAAAAACTTACAGCGCGGCTGGTTCCAGGGCGGCTTGTAGTTTTTGTTCCAGTACGTTCTTAGGAACGGCACCGATTACTTTATCGACAAGCTGACCGTTTTTGAAAACCATCAGCGTAGGGATGCTGCGGATACCAAATTTAGCGGGTACCTGAGCGTTTTGGTCAACGTCCATTTTAGCGACAACCGCCTTGTCTTTGTATTCACCGGCGAGTTGTTCTACAACTGGTCCGATCATCTTACAGGGGCCGCACCATTCGGCCCAGAAGTCTACCAGAACAGGTTTATCGGAATTGATTAATTGCTCGAAATTAGCGTCAGTTGCTTCGACGGCATTAGATCCTGCTGCCATGAGTGACATGAGTTTATTGGTTGAACTTGTTTCTCTCACATAAACCCGATAGCCGTCGATTAGTTCCGAAATCTTATAGCTTGTAACTCGTGTCGACCAAACTGTGATACTCGGATAGACTTTCAATAGCCGAGTGCTAAATCTGTTTGGGTTGTTGCCCCCGTTGCGTCCGTCACCAGTGATTCAGGTATTCAATCCTCTTCCGGTCCGGAGTCTGAGCCCGCCTGCGAGCGACGGCGGTTTTCGAAGTACACAAATACATGCAGAGCGTGATTAAAGCGATGCAGGCGCAACGCTTCGGATTCGCTCATCTGAATAGTAAACTGATTCAGATACCCCAGTTCCAGACGTAGGTTTGGTGCCAGTTGTCGGCCCAGGGCCAGATACGTTCGGTTCTGGTCGAAGAAGGCCCCCGCGTCGGCTACGACGAGCATAGGCTCAACGCTCAGGTGAGAATACCAGCGTTTGTCGTCGGTATTTCGTTTAAAAATGGGGTTGATCCAGCGGAGCATCGCCCGAAGCCGCAAGTTGAACCGGTCAGCTAGAACGCGTTGCGATTCGCCATCAGCCAGAAAGATATACGCGTTCGCCAGCGTATCCGTGAGTGAAGGCCAGCGAAACTCGGTACGAAACCGCTGGATAAGTTCGCCATCGCCAGCGGGTTTGGTGATTTGAAGCTGCGGGATAATCCGAACTTCCTGCGTAAACGTAATAGGCTGATACTCGTTCGTGCGGCCCCAGTTCCACCAGAGACCGATCGGCGACAGCGACAGGCGTACCGGTTTACTGAGCTGGTAACTGACCCAGGGCCGGAAGACCTGCAACAGGGGGTGACGAAAGGCGTTCAGATCCCGCCCATTGTTATCGTCGGCCTGACGCCGGTATTGGTGATCGATCTGCAGACTCCATTTCCCCGGTAGTTTATACACCGCGTTAATCTCCGACCAGAAAACCGTCCGATGACGAACCGCCGAAGGGTACCGCTGGGCAGTGGCGACCAGTGTCAGCAGGCAGCCAATTATAGTCAGAAAAGTTTGACCGTTACACCGAAAACGGATGCTTAGGTCAGGCGGAGGGTTGAGTCTGGGCATTCTGTAATTTCTGTTTGAGGTCGAATGTCTGGCCCGCAAAAACGGTCAGAATCTGATTCTCATCGAACGTATGCTTAATGGTTTTGATTGCTTCACTCAACGCGGCTGGTGGGCCTATAACGCTGGGGTTGATCCAGAACCAGAGCACAAACTGGATGTTGCTATCCCCAAAATTGCGGAAGTAGAGTTCGACTGGCCGGTCGTGAATCACAAACGGCAACTTACTAACAGCGATCTGGGCCAGCTGCTGGGCTTTGTTGAGATCATCGACGTACGACACGCCAGCCGAGACTTCGATGCGCCGGAAACCAATGCGGGAATAATTGGTGATTGGTTTCTGAAAAACGTCCTTACTGGGAATCTCGACGGTTTGCCCCTGGCCGTTGTCCAGCACGACCGAACGTAACTTTACATCCAGTACTTTACCGCTGAAGCCATTCGTGTCAACAACGTCACCTACCTGTAAGGGGCGGGTAATGGCGAGCATGGTCCCCGAAATGAAATTGGTCGTCAGGTCCTGAAAGGCAAAACCCACGGCTAGCGCAATCACCCCAGCACCAGCCAGCAGGGACGTAACAGTTTTGTCGAGCCCCAGAACCCCCAATGCGATAAACAGCCCCAACGCCATCACCAGTACCCGAACCAGGGCGCTGGTTAGGTTAACCAGCGAGTAGTTATGGCTAACCCGGTGCAGGCCCTGGCTCACCCAGCGGCTGATCAGGCGGGAGAGAAACGTAAAGAGCAGCAGCAGAATAATGGCAACAGCCAGCTTGGGTAAGTAGCGAACCGCCGTCCGGCTCCAGCTCAGGAGCTCGGCGTAGATAAGACGGGTAGCCTGTTGTAAATCAATCATTCGAGTGTTGGTGGTTTTAAACGAAACGGCTGAGATTTGTCGAGTGTTTCCGTAAATCCGGACCGGAATTTATGGGGTGGACGATACGTTTCATCATTATCTGATTCGCCGTACCTTTGTGCTCCTGTTAGTAATTTCTGCAACCTGTTGACAATGAATACCTCCGCTGCTATTTACCTCGATAATGCTGCTACCACCCGCCTGGATCCTGAAGTGCTGGAAGCTATGTTGCCCCTGATGACGGAAAACTTCGGCAACCCGTCATCCATCCACAGTCACGGCCGAAAGGTGCGCACTGCTATCGAGAAAGCCCGGAAAACGGTTGCTTCGCTGCTCAATACGTCTCCCGCCGAGATCTTCTTCACATCGGGCGGCACCGAAGCCGATAACACCGCCATTCGCAGCAGCATTGACACCTACCGATTGACGCATGCTATTACGTCGCCTTTAGAGCATCACGCCGTACTGCACACGCTGGAACACCTGCACAAAGTAGGGACGATCAAACTGGATCTGGTGCGGATTGACGAGAAAGGAAGGATTGACCTGACGCACCTGGACGAACTGCTGAAGACAAATCAGAAGACTGGCGGAGGTCGTTCGCTGGTGTCGCTGATGCACGGCAACAACGAAATTGCCAATTTGCTGAACCTACAGCAGGTGGGCGATCTGTGTCGGGAATACAACGCCATTTTTCATTCGGATACGGTGCAGACAATGGGCCACTTTCGGCACGATCTGCAAAACCTGCCCGTCGATTTTATCGTTGGGGCCGGACATAAGTTCCACGGCCCGAAAGGCGTCGGGTTTCTCTACGCTAACGCTGAACGGGTGAAAATCGAACCGTTTATCTACGGTGGAGCGCAGGAACGGAATATGCGGGGCGGTACCGAAAACGTGTACGGGATTGTTGGCCTGGCGAAGGCGCTGGAAATAGCGTATCGCGAGATGGATGCCCACCGCGAACACATTACGTCGCTGAAGCGTCGGATGATCGATCAGCTGACCGAGAAAATGCCTGATGTACGCTTTAACGGTAACTCTGGTGATATTGACAACAGCCTGTATACAGTTCTGAACGTAAGCCTGCCCGCTTCTGAACTAAGTGATATGCTGCTGTTTAACCTGGATATTGCCGGTATCTCGGCCTCGGGTGGATCGGCCTGTTCGAGCGGCTCCGAGATTGGTTCGCACGTACTGGGTGCCCTGCCCGGTCAGAACCCGGAGCGCGGCTACGTCCGCTTCTCTTTCGGTAAGTACAACACCACCGCCGAAATCGACTTCGCCGTTGAAACGTTGGTAGGGCTGTATCAGAAGGAATTGATCTAGGAGGAAGGGGAGGAGAGGGAGGAAGGAGGAAAGGAAGTTTTAGGTCTAGCTATTTTTATTCCTTTCCTCCTTCCTCCCTCTCCTCCCCTTCCTCCTTCAAAATTATTTCCCCCACCTCTCCGCCACCGTAACCGTATAGTCGAAGAAGGCGCGGGCGGTACGTTCGTATACTTCGTGGCCGTTGAAGTGGCCATTTTCATCCAGGTTTTTATCCGTCTCGTGCGACTCATAAAGCTTGGGCGACACGATGGAGTAGCTATTGGTAAAACTGATCAGCTTGTTGGTGACCGTGGTCATGTCCAGCGCGGGCTGGCGGCCACCGCGCCCGTTCGACACGCCGACCATTGCAAATACCTTATCATCGAACAAATGCTTGAGAGCGGGCGAACCCAACTGGTGAATCGTATTGGTCGCCTGTGGGGGAGCGGTCCAGTTGTATTCGGGTAAGGCAAAGATGATGAGGTCGGCGGCTTCCCAGGCGCTGATCAGCGTTTGCTGAAACGGCGTCAGATTGGCCGGGTCAATGAATGCCTGACCAGCAAACGGTATATCGTAGTCTTCAAAACTAACCAGCGATACCTCGTGTCCCTGCCCGGTTAATACGTGTTGTGCATACTTGACAAAGCGCAACGAATTGTTTTTTGAGCGGGATGAGGTAGAAAATAAGGCAACATTCATAGAGGTAATATTCGGTCAATATGGCCTAGAACGGCGAGTATAAGGGTTTAGTTTCGGGCGGGATGCAACGGTTGTGGAATGGTATGGCTCCTTGCATCAGGAAGAAAACTAACTGTCAACTAGATGAAAATGCTGCTATTGCTGCTCCTACTGACGAGTGTAGCCTATGGTCAGGTACCAACGCAACGGATACGCCGGGATTCGACGCCAAGCCTGCCGCAAGCGACTATTCCGACGCTTCGACCCCAAAACGACTTCTACCGCAACCCCAAAGACCCGAAGAACGTTGCGCGGGCGACGTTGGATAACATGCCTGTTATGGGTGTAGACCCATCAATTCATCATACCATGCTACAGGAAACTCCGCCACGGTCTAAACAAAGTCAGCCAATTATTCCAAAGCTACCAATACCACCTGCGCTTGGCACATCCACGCCGAGCATCCCGAAAAAACGGTAAGTTTATCGATTGGATAACGTGTCCAGCGCCTGCGCCAGATCACCAATCAAATCTTCGGCATGTTCCAGACCAATTGACATACGCAACAGATTCTGGGGGGTGGCCGTATTCGGCCCTTCAACGCTGGCCCGGTGCTCGATCAAACTTTCCACACCACCCAGGCTGGTGGCCCTAATGAACAGCTTTAGTTTGCCGATAAAAGCCAGGGCTTCGGCGGCTCCCCCCTTTATCTGCACCGACAGCATAGCGCTCGGCCCGTTCATCTGCTGGTGAATCAGGGCTTTATCGGGATGGGTGCTTAAACCTGGATAATGTACCTGCTCAACGGCAGGATGCCCGTCAAGAAATTCGGCTACTGCCTGTGCTGTTGCCATCTGAGCCCGCACGCGAATGCCCAGCGTTTTAATGCCCCGGCTGATCAGCCAGGCATCAAACGGCGCCTGCACTGCCCCCGACAGACTCTGTAAATTCCGGACGCGCTGCGCAAATTCATCGTTGTGTTTAAAGATCAAGGCTCCTCCCAGCACATCACTATGCCCCGCTAGGTACTTAGTGGTGGAATGCATCACTACGTCGCAATTCAGTTCGAGCGGGCGCTGCAATACGGGGGTGGCCCAGGTGTTGTCGCATACGCAGATGGCACCGGCTTCGTGCGCCAGCCGACTGATGCTGAGCAGATCCAAAATCTGGAGCAGCGGGTTGGACGGGGTTTCGCACCAGATCACGCGGGTATTCTCGTGGATGGATTGCTGCACCGCGTCAAGGTCGCGCATGTCCACTCGCGAATACGTGAGTCCCCAGGGATGAAATACCTGCTCGAGTAGAGCCGGAGTACCATAATACGCATCCGTCGACAGCAGCACATGATCGCCGGGACGTAGTGCCTGAAACAGCGTCATTGTGGCTGCCTGCCCTGAGCTGAACGCCATGCCAACGGCACCACCTTCGAGCTTGGCCAGTGCCTGTTCCAGTGCTTCACGAGTCGGGTTATTCGGGCGTGAATACACGTAGTCCGATGCAAGCTCGTTGGCTTCGTTCCGGGCAAACGTAGTCGACAGATGGAGTGGCGAAACAACGGCTCCGGTTGCCGGGTCGGTCTGGTGCGTAGCGCGCAGCGCAAGCGTATCGAAATGCATAATAGTAGGAAGATATAAACCGAACTGACAGATAGAAATGAGTGGTCAGCCCGGCGGGTCATTGGGGTAACCCCTAATCCGGCACAAACATTCCGGCAGCCAGTTGCCGGTTAGAAATCGGGTAGTTAAAAGGAAGCTCCTGCTAAACGGCCCTGGCGGGTATTAGCTATGTAGACACAGGCTTACAAAAGCGTTTTGTCTACTAATTTGGCGGAAAAACAAAACTTATCATGCCTTAGAAAACTTGTACGTAGTATTTCAACTACTTTTACGAAAAAGGTATGCATGCATACTAGTCGTTATGGAATCTACGTATAATGCTTTCTCTCTGGCCATCACCGATGGGGTGATGACCGTTACACTACTGGGACCGGGCAATGGTAACGCTATGGGGCTGGATTTCTGGAAAGAGCTGCCTCTGCTGATGGACGAAATCAATCGGATGGACGACGTCCGCTGTCTGGTTTTTCGGGGTAGTGGCGATCACTTTTCCTACGGGTTGAATATCCCGGAGATGATGCCGCATCTGAGCGGGGTGGCCGGTGATAACACGCAGGTGCAGCAACGGATGGACCTGATGGCTCAGATTCAGCAGATGCAGTCGGGTTTTCAGAAAATGTACGAGTCCGACAAGCCCGTTATCGCAGCTGTGCACGGCTGGTGCATCGGCGGAGGGGTTAATATGATTGCTGCCGCCGACATTCGTCTGTGCTCACGCGAAGCCAAATTCAGTCTGCGCGAAGCTAAGCTGGGCATCACGCCCGACATTGGTGCCCTGCAATTTCTACCACTCATTATTGGCCAGGGGTTAACCCGTGAAATGGCGTTTACGGGGGCCGACTACGAGGCTACGTTCGCCGAGCGGGCGGGTCTGGTCAACCACGTTTACGAGACGCCCGATGCCTTGTTTGAGGCCGCTGATCAACTGGCGAAGCAGATTGCCGCCAATCCATCGGGAGCTGTGCAGGGCGCCAAGCGGGTACTGAATTACAGCATCAGTAAATCGATCGATGAGGGGCTGCAATACGTAGCGAGCCTGAACTCAAGCCAGCTCCAGATGGACGATATCAGCGAGGCCATGCAGGCCACCCTGGAGAAACGCCAGGCCGAATTCAACAAAAAACGAAACAGAGGTTACTAAATCAATGAGTGAATGATAGAATGAGTGAATGAGCGAATAACTGACGCATTCATTTTTTCTATCATTCACTCATTCACTCATTGGATATGATCGCTACAGGCATGCTGCGCGAGGGGGCGCTGGAAGGAAAGACGATTATTGTGACGGGGGGCGGTACGGGCCTGGGGAAATCCATTAGCCGATACCTGCTCGAGCTGGGGGCTACTGTGACGATCTGCAGCCGTCGGCAGGCGGTGCTGGACGAAACAGCCGCCGAACTCATGCGCGAGACGGGAGGGCAGGTACTCGCCCTAGCCTGCGACGTTCGTAATCCTGAGGAGATTGAGAACGTCATTCGTCTGACCATCGAGCGGTTTGGCAAGATCGATGGCCTGTTGAACAACTCGGCGGGTAATTTCATCAGTCCGACAGAGCGATTGTCGTATAAAGCCTTCGATACCATCGTGGATATTGTCCTGCGTGGTACGTACTATTTCACGCTGGCGGTAGGTAAGTACTGGATCGAAAACAAAATTCCGGGTACGGTCCTGAATATCTCGACTACCTACGCCACAACGGGATCGGGCTACGTTGTGCCGTCGGCGGTAGCGAAAGGTGGGGCGCTGATTATGACCAAATCACTGGCGGCCGAGTGGGGAAAATACGGCATCCGGCTCAACGCCATTGCACCCGGTCCTTTTCCGACAAAAGGAGCCTGGGAACGCTTGTTTCCTGAGCCGCTGGTCGATCTAATGGACCCAACCAGCCGCATCCCTCTGAAACGTGTTGGTGAGCACGGCGAACTGGCAAATCTGGCCGCTTTCCTGCTATCTGATTACTCTGGCTTCATCACGGGCGAGAGCATTACGATCGACGGCGGGGAGGTATTGGCCGCTGGTGAGTTCAACCACCTCGAACAAGTCTCGAACGAGCAGTGGGACAAGATTAACGACAGTATTCGACGGGCAAATCAAAGAGCGAAAGAATGAGAGAGCGAAAGAGCGATGCTGGTATCAGCAATCTTTCGCTCTTTCACTCTTTAATTTCTTCTCATACGCCAGAAAACGCAGCCCTGGCCGGAAGCCCAGCGTGATTTCTCCGGCGTACTGATAGCCCAGTTTAGGAAACAGTTGCTGGGTAGCCTGATTTTCGGAGTTAGTATCGACTCGTAAATAGTTGATACCCCGGTCGAGGGCGAGTTGCTCGGCCTGCTGAAGAAGCGCGGCAGCTACGCCCTGCCCACGAAAGTCCGGATTAACGGCCAGCCGGTGCGTTACAATGGCCCGCTCGCTGAGGTCCATTCCCGCCTGAGCGTACTCCGGTTCCTGGTCTTCCGTCAGTGCGGCAACACCGGCCAGTTGCTTATCAATAATAGCTACCCAAAGCTGTTGTTTGGCAATATCATCCCTAAAAACCGATTCGTTGGGATAATGCTCGTTCCACTGAAAATTGCCCGTTGCCTGCATCAATGGAACAACGTATTTGATTAGATCAAGCAAGACCGGAATGTCGGCAGACGTAGCGGGGCGTATGGTCATGTAGGGATTATTTTTCGTCTTTCAGCATTTCAACAACGAGCGTCAGTTCATCAACGGTGGCTTCCGGATCGCCCGAGTAGCCGACATGACGGTACCGGACCCGCCCTTTGCCGTCAATAATGACTTTGGTAGGAATTCCCTGAACCTTGTACGCTTTAGAGACCCGTTGCGAAGCATCGAGCGGTACCGTAAAATCGTACGGATGTTTGTTCATAAAGTCGTACACCCGTTGCAGTGGTCCCCCTTCGCGGGTATTGACAAACAGGAACTGTACGTTCGGGTCGTTCTGAAAATGACTTTTAGCCTGTTGCATGGCCGGGAACGACGCAATACAGGGACGACACCAGGTCGCCCAGAAGTCGAGCACAATAACCTTACCCTTCAACGAAGCCGATGAAACAGAATTTCCTTTCAGATCGGTTAGCGAAAAGGCGGGAGCGGGTTCATTAATCAGAATCTGTCGGAGGTCATCGCGCTTATCTGCTTTCAGGTCCGATTCCAGTTGAGCCAGGTACGTATCGGCAGCCGCCGGATTCTGACCGGGCTGCTTGGCATACCAATCGCGGAGGGTAGTTTTCAGGCGGGGTGTTGCTTTGCCGTGGTGCACGGCGGTTTCGATAGCCGGGCGGGCGTCGCTCATCCGGTTGGCACGCAGGGCGCACAGCAGGTAGCGCTCATTGGTCCGCGTATCGCTGTTGTCCATGTCATCGGGGTCAATCACCGACTGATAGGCCGTAAACGCATCCGCGTAACGACCCTGCTGCTCCAGCGCCCGGGCGTAGGTATTCATCAACTGCCGCTGCCGGCCTAGCTGCTCGTTGGTCCAGTCCTCATCTGAGATGTTACGGGGTCGCGCCTGACCTTTCTGTGCGGCCATTGCCCGTTTGATTAATTGCTCAGCTTCTGGGAGCGAACGCCCTTCGTCGGCCAGTTGAAAGGCCATGGTGTTGAGCATCAGTACGTCGGACTTTTCCAGCGGCTGCTGTTCCACAAACGTCACCAGTCCTTTGATATCGTTGTTTTTGAAATACCCATCCGTAATCAGAACAGTCAGGCCGGGGGCGTAGGGCGAGGTAGGGAACGCTTTCATATAGGCCTGATACAACTCCTTCTTCTTTGTCCAGTCTGCCTGGTTCCGGATTGCCATCGCCTGATCTTTTTGAGCGAGTGAACCGGCGGGATCCGTTTTCTTCATCCGTTCCCGCAGGGCGTTCACTTTCGGAAGATCACCCAGACTTTCGTACAACTGCACCGCCGAGGTCAGCTCGGCCAGCGTTGGTTCCGGGCGGGAAGCCAGATACGTTTCAATACCTGCTTTCACTTTAGGGCCATAGCCCGGTTTCTTCTGCTTGACCTGAGCTGCCAGGTAATCGGCCCAGTAAATCGGTCGTAGGTCAGGATGTTCCTTCAACTCCTGCTCGTAGAGCGTAACGACCCGATTTGGATCCGGACGGCTGCCGACTTCGTACATAAAATGAGTACGGGTAAACACCGACGCTTGTCCGCCCAGAGCGTGGGGAAGGAGCTTTCCAGCCTCGTCATAAACTGGAATGACGTACAACTGGCCTTTGTTGAGATCTATTTTCTGACGTTGCTGACTGCTCCGAAAGAGGATCATAAAACCGCCAATGTCTTTCTTGGGCAGATACAACGTACCAACGTAATCGTACCCCTGCCGTGTCATCTTCAGGGTCGTTGGGCGGCTGAGGTTCATGACATCGGGGGCGCCGTACCGCACAAATCGTCCCTCCAGCGTTGTGTCGCAGTCGAGTGGGGTCGCCTGTGTCGTGTACGTAAAGGAGACGGCTTGGCCGGGCTGGGGCTGCTCAGGCAAAAAACGAAACTGAGCCAGGCTGGGCAGCGCGGCAAGCAAAAACAGGCAGAGAGTAAGTTTCATAACGGAATTAGAAAAGAATGAGTCAGGGTATCTAGGCAGCTACGGGTTCTTCAGTTTTGACGGGCTGCGAGATGGCCCACAAACCGATGTAGGTAAAGATACCATTTAGTAGCAATCGCTCGAAACCAAACTGATACCCGTTGAACCAGTCTGCCGAGTTTTCATTGACGATATAGGTCAGCACAGGTGAGATAATGCAGATCCAGGGCGTGAACTGGTCCCGAATGGATCGCTGGCTGAAGATACCGAAAGCGAACAGCCCCAGCAGAGGCCCATAGGTGTACCCCGCAATATCGAACACGGCCGTAATCACTTCCTTGCTGTTTAGCTGCCGGAAAACGATGATGACGACATAAAACAGCAGCGAAAACCCGATGTGAACAATGTGTTTGATGCGGGAACGCTCAGCTTCGGGACGGCGCTCAAAATTCATGAAATCCACGCAGAAAGACGTCGTGAGCGCCGTCAGAGCAGAGTCGGCACTGGCGTAGGTAGCGGCTGTAATACCCAGCAGGAATGTAATGCCGACGACTGGACCCAGATAAGTTAGCGCCAGGGTGGGATAGAGGTCGTCTGTCCGGGCAGGAATGGCGATACCTTCGCGTTGAGCGTATACGTACAGCAGCGACCCCAGACACATGAACATGAACGTGACGAACACCATCGTCAGCGTAAACCAGAACATATTTTTCTGCGCTTCACCAATGTTTTTGCAGGTCAGGTTTTTCTGCATTAGGTCCTGATCCAGGCCCGTCATCACGATGGTGATGAAGATGCCCGAAATGAACTGCTTGTAGAAGTTCTTCGGGTCATTGGCATCCCAGAAGAAAATCTGTGAGTTCGGGCTGTTTTTAATTGACTGCGTCAGTTCGCCGAATGAGAAGCCCAGCTCTCTGGAAATCAGCACGATGGTCAGGATAACCGCCGTAACGAGGAAGAGCGTCTGCAGAGAGTCTGTCAGAATGATTGTCTTGACCCCCCCCTTGAACGTGTATATCCAGATCAGCGCAATCGTAATCAGAACGGAAACCTCAAACGGAATACCCAGGGGCGAAAAAATTGCCAGCTGCAGGACGTTGGCCGCTACGTAGAGACGCACGGCCGAGCCTATCGTTCGGGATAGCAGAAAGAAAAAGGCTCCCGATTTGTACGACCAGAAACCAAATCGTTTTTCGAGGTAACCGTAGATCGAAATCAGGTTCAGTCGGTAGTAAAGCGGCATCAGTACTGTACCGATGATAATGTAGCCGATGATGTAGCCCAGCACGACCTGAAAGTACGAGAAACCGATCTTGCCGACCGCGCCCGGCACCGAAATAAACGTAACACCCGAGAGGGACGTGCCGATCATGCCAAACGCCACTAACCACCAGGGTGACTGTCGGTTAGCGGTGAAAAAAGTTGTGGTGGTGGCTCCCCGGGCGCTGTAAAAGGAGACCGTAATCAGCATCCCGAAATAAGCGACCAGGATTAGTAAAGCAACGGTAGTGTTCATGCAAAGAAGGCAACTTTTCGGGCCAGATTGGGGTTATTTCAGAGTGAGGGAATGGCTTTTTTTAGTGCCTAACCCAGCGTAAATTTGCTAAATAAATACCATTTCATTGCTTATGCAACCTTTTGAAGAAACCGGTTGGGCGGACCCCGAAGTCGACGTGCTTGACGAAGTTGTCGAAACCGACGTCCACAATCTTGTAGTCTTCAACGACGATGTGAATACGTTCGAGCACGTCATTGATACGTTGATCGACGTATGTAAACACACGCCCGAACAAGCTGAGCAATGCACCCTGCTGATCCATTACAAAGGTAAATGCACCGTTAAGAACGGATCATGGGAAGAGTTGGTCCCTATGCGCAACGAAATCTGCCGGCGCGGCATCAGCGCGGAGGTACTGAATTAATTAGCGAAAGAATGAAAGAGTGAAAGAGTGACCATTCGATGTCAGCAACCTTTCGCTCATTCGCTCATTCGCTCATTCACTCTTTAACGTCAACCTCTTGGAATACCCATCCAAACTCATAGAAGACGCGGTGAATGAGGTGTCGAAACTGCCGGGGATTGGGAAAAAAACCGCCCTTCGGTTGGTGTTGCACCTGTTGAAACGCGATGAAGAACAAACCGAAACGCTCGCTCAGAGCCTGACGGCAATGCGGACGCAGGTGAAATACTGCCGCAAATGCCATAATCTTTCCGATCACGATCTTTGTTCAATCTGCGCCAGCAACAAGCGCGATCAGTCGCTGATCTGCGTAGTTGAAGATACGCGTGACGTGTTAGCTATCGAAAACACGGCCCAGTATAAAGGTCTCTATCACGTACTCGGCGGGATTATTTCGCCGGTCGAAGGGATTGGCCCCAGCGATTTGCAGATCGACTCGCTGATGACCCGGTTACGCGGTGCCGAAGGAGAACAGGTCCGGGAGATCATTCTGGCCATCAGCCCGACGATGGAAGGAGATACTACCGCCTTTTATCTGCAGAAGAAACTGAAGCCGTTCAATCTAAAAGTATCGACCATTGCCCGGGGGGTTCCCATCGGTGGCGATCTTGAATATGCTGACGAAGTAACCCTCGGGCGTAGTATCCTGAGCCGGATTGCGTACGAATAAGAATAGACAAGATCCAGTACGCAGAAAGCTCCGATTCGGGGCTTTTTTGTTGTCCGGTAGGCTGACCAGTACGTAATGAAAGCGTCAGGACCGGCGCAGAAAGGCGGTTTTTCGGAAAAACTGTGGTTATTTACCGACGATGGGCCAGGGATTGTAAACATCCACTGTTGCGGTAAGTTACTTAAATAGGTTCTGGGTCATAGAACGTTACAAACTGTCAAAACCTACATTCACATGAATCGCTCCGAGTTTTTAAAGCTGGCTTTCGGTGCTTCGGCCGGTTTAGTTGCTTTCCAGTCATTTGGATTTGCTCCTGCGCAGGCAGAAGGCCCTTTTAAGTTGCCTCCACTACCGTTTGATGCCGGTGCGCTTGAGCCGCATATCGACAAAATGACCATGGAAATTCACCATGATAAACACCATAAAGCATACGTCGACAACCTGAACAAAGCTGTAGCCGGTACGGACATGGCGAAAATGGATATCGACGCGCTGGTTAAAACGATCAGCAGCAGCACGCCGGCCGCCGTTCGAAATAACGCTGGTGGCCACTGGAACCACACATTCTTCTGGAACATTCTGGGACCAAAAGGAGGTGGAGCGCCCAAAGGTGCTCTGGCCGACGCGATTAACAAGAAATACCAGTCGTTCGATAACTTCAAAGCCGAGTTTGCCAAGGCCGCTGCCGGTCGCTTTGGATCGGGCTGGGCGTGGCTGATCAAAACGGGTGATGGTGTGGAGATCGTTTCAACACCTAATCAGGACAATCCACTGATGGCACTGGCCGAGAAAAAAGGTACCCCGCTGATGGGTCTCGACGTATGGGAACACGCATACTACCTGAAGTACCAGAACCGCCGTCCGGAATACGTCACGGCAGCCTGGAACGTATTCGACTGGGATAAAATCAGCAAAAACTTTGCTGGTTAATTCGCAATACAACGAGCATAAACAGAACGAGGACGCTGAAGCCAGCGTCCTCGTTCTGTTTGTCGTATGTCTACGGATTAATTCTGATTTGAGTTGGAGCGCGAGTTACTGAACCGACGATTGCGGCCACCATCGTTTCCTCCGCGACCAGCACTGTGGTTTGACTGGTGACTGCCTTCGTGCCGGGCATTGTTAGTACCAGTGCCCTGTCCGGAGCGGCCCTGAGAACGACTTTGGCCCTGACCACCACGCTGATTTCCGCCACCGTTACGTCCCTGTCCCTGGCGTTGTGGTGGTGGGGGCGTATGAATCGCCATATTAACGTCCGCTACGTAGGGGTGATTG